>DATJEI010000149.1:0-45027 GCA_035496735.1 Bryobacteraceae bacterium
GCATCATGAGGCGGTGCGCGCGTTCGTGAAGAAATTGACGCCGCCGTTGAAGCTGTCGCTGGCGGCTCTCGAAACACTCGCGGTGATTGCCTATAAGCAGCCGGTGACCACGCCTGAGATCATGGATATCCGCGGCGTGCAGGGCGCGAGCGTGTTGCAAACCTTGCTTGATCGTAAGCTGATCGCGGAGGCTGGGCGCAAGAACGTGGTTGGCAAACCGATCCTCTACAAGACCACCAAAGAGTTTCTGGTGCAGTTCGGATTGAAGGATCTGACGGAGCTGCCCACGCTGAAGGAATTTGAGGAGTTGGGGCGGCTGTCTGTGAGTGAATCGGAGTCCGAAGCCGAGCCGTCATCGCAAGGCGATTTGCCGCTCGAAACCTCAGACGCACCGCATGCACCGCCCGCGAAAAATGCCTGAAGAGCGTCTCCAAAAGATCCTGTCGCAAGCGGGTGTCACCAGCCGGCGCAAGGCCGAAGAGCTGATCGTCGAAGGTCGCGTGTCGGTGAACGGAAAGACCGTGACTGAGTTGGGTTCCAAGGCCGACATCGAGACTGACCACATCAAGGTCGATGGACGCCTGCTGCGTGCTCCCAAGCACCTGACCTATATTGCACTCAACAAGCCCAAGGAATGCATGACCACGGTTTCCGATCCAGAGGGCCGGCAGACCGTCATGCACCTGATGCGGGGCGTCCGCGAGCGCGTGTTCCCGGTGGGTCGTCTGGATTATCACAGCGAGGGACTGCTGCTGCTGACCAACGACGGCGAGTTCGCGCATCGCCTCACTGCGCCCGCCAACCACATCACCAAAACGTACGTGGTGAAGGTGAACGGCGCCCTGACCGAGGCGCAGGAGAAGCAGTTTCGCGAGGGCATCCCCATGCATGGCCGGAAGACATCGCCGGCGGAACTGAAGCGGATCAAACACGGCCCGAACCCGTGGTATGAAGTGAAGATCACCGAGGGCCGGCAGAACCAGATCCGTATCATGTTCAAACATTTCGGCAAGCTGGTGGAAAAGCTGCGCCGCGTGAAAATCGGCTTCCTGGAACTGGACGTCGCCCCCGCGCGTTACCGCTCGCTGACGCAAAAGGAAGTAGAAAAATTCAGAAGGGTGCTGAAGCTGGATAAAGACTAGCGAGCCACCGTCTGCTTCGCCTGGCTCACATATTCTTCATACGGGCCCTTGAAGTCTTCAATCTTGCCGTGATCGAAGTGCCAGATACGCGTCGCGACTTCGTCGATCACATCGTGATCGTGGGTGACCAGCAGCACTGTGCCGTCGTACTTCTGAAGAGCGATATTGAGCGCGTTAATGGATTCCAAATCCAGGTGATTGGTAGGCTCGTCCAGCACCAGGAAGTTGGGTTTTTCGAGCATCAGCTTGCAAAAAATAATCCGCGCGGCCTCGCCGCCAGAAAGCGCATCAGTCTTCTTCAGCGCATCGTCGCCTGAGAACAGCATCTGCCCCAGCAAGCCGCGCAACTCTTCCTGCGCCGCCTGCTCATCGAAGCTGTGCAGGAATTCAAGCAGCGTGTAACCGTTGGGAATCGACTCGCGATGATCCTGCGCGAAGTAGCCCACCGACACTTCATGTCCCCACTCGGCGGTGCCCGCGTCGGCGAAGCCCGCTTCGACGATGGAGCGCAGCATGGTGGTCTTCCCCGCCCCGTTGCGGCCCATCAATGCGATCTTCTCGCCGCGGCTGATGCTGGCGGTGAAGTTGCTGACCACCTGGGTGCCGTCGTAGGCCTTCGACAACCCCTTGATTTCGAGCGGATGGCGGCCCGAGGGGCGCTTCATTTCAAAGCGGATAAAAGGACGCGCGATGTTGGAGCGCGCGAGATCCGAAGTCTGCAAGCGCTCGACCTCTTTGCGGCGCGAAGTCACCTGCGAAGACCGCGTGCCTGCCGCGAAACGCTGGATGAATTCGTTCAACTGCTCGATCTTCTTCTCGCGCTGCGCGTTCTGCGACTCGATGCGCGAACGGATCTGGGTCTTCTGCAAGACCATGTCGTCGTAGCCGCCGGTGTACGTGATGATGGTCTCGTAATCGATGTCCGCGATGTGGGTGCAGACTTCGTTGAGGAAGTGGCGGTCATGCGAGATCACGATCAGGCAGCCCTGGTAGCGGAGCAGGTAATCCTGCAGCCAGTGAACTGAATCGAGATCCAGGTTATTAGTGGGTTCGTCCAGCAGCAATACCGCGGGTGTGCCGAATAGCGCCTGGGCCAGCAGCACGCGCACTTTTTGCCCGCCCTGCAACTCGCCCATCTTGCGGTCGTGCAGAGATTCCGGAATATCCAGGCCGTCGAGCAAAACCGCGGCGTCGGTCTCCGCCGTGTAGCCGCCCTCATCGCCGACGATGCCTTCGAGCTCGCCCAGGCGCATGCCGTCTTCGTCGGTGAGAAGCTCGGGGTCTTTCGAATACAGCGCCTCGCGTTCTTCGAGCGCGGACCAAAGCAGCTTGTTGCCCATGATGACGGCATCGACCACACGGAAAGCATCGAAGGCGAACTGATCCTGGCTCAACACGCCCATTTTCTTGGGCCGCGTGACGGAACCCTTGGTGGGTTCGATCTCGCCCGTGATGATCTTCATCAGCGTGGACTTGCCCGCGCCATTCGGCCCGGTGACCGCATAACGGCGGCCAGCCTGGAACGTGGTCGTCACATCCTCAAACAGGATGCGGGCGCCATAGCGCATAGAAATATTGTTGAGCGATAGCATGCTTGGGATCTACAGAGTCGGACGTGCGCAGGGCAGACACTTTCATTATAACTTGGTTCCATGACCCAACAGGAAACCAATAAAGCCGTGGTACGCGCTTACGCGCAAAGATTTAGCCGCGGAGATTTCGAAGAGGTTGTCAAGTTGTTCGCGGAGGATGCGGTGGTTCAGGGTGTTTTGGGACGCGGCGGGTTTGAGGTGGTCCTCCCGGTCTGGCGTGAATTGCACCAGGCCTTCGGGATGCAGTTGGAGATCGAGGAACTGATCGCCGAAGGGGATTTTGTAGCGGCTCGTTACACCGAAACCGGCACGTTCCGGGCCCCCTTCCGCGGCACCGCGCCGACCGGTAAGAGTTATCGGCTGGTGGCGATGGAGTGGTTTCGCCTGAGGGACGGCAAGATCACCGAACGCTGGGGCGCCCGCGACTCCGGCGCCATGCAGAAGCAGCTCGAGGCTATCTTGGCGACTTAACTTTAGAAGCCCGATCTGCTACAGCAACCGCGACACGCGCGACACTGCCCCTTACGCCCGTCCGAAATATCGATTAAACTGGTGTGCTGTTCAAAGGAGAACTCCACCTATGTCGATGGGAAGCACGAAAGTCAGGCTGGCCGCGATGCTGGCCGGTTTTGGTCTGGTTGCCAGTGTAGCTTTCATTACCGCCGCTGAGCTGCCCAAAACCAAACACATCAACCGCGCGATCGAGCTCTTGGAACAAGGGCAGCCGATCTATTACACCGGCTCGCATTCCGGCACCACCGGAAGTTTCGAGCAGGGCAAGAAAGACGCCCAGACCTATGCCGATTACATCAGCTACGACATGGAGCACGCGCCTTTCGACGTCAAAGGCCTGTCCGAATATATGGAAGGGCTGGTGGCGGGGGGGCCAACGAAGAGCGGACATCGCACGCCGGCCGTAATCGTCAACGTGCCGGTGAACGGGCTTGACGAAGCGTCGGTGCGCGCGAACGCCTGGATGTTTCAGCAAGTGCTGGCGACCGGCGTCCACGGGGTCTTGCTGACCCACGCGGATTCGCCGGCTGGCGTGAAGGCGTTTATCGAAGCCGTACGGTTCCCGATCCACAAACAGGGATTGGATAAAGGCCTTAAAGAAGGGCGGCGCGGGGCGCATGGGACTCCGACGGCGGCCAAGATCTGGGGCATCTCGGGCGAACAGTATCTGGATAAAGCCGACGCGTGGCCTCTGAATCCCAATGGCGAGCTGCTGCTAGGCGTGAAGATCGAGGACAAGTACGCGCTGGCGAATGTCGAGGAGACCCTGAAGATTCCCGGCATCGCTTTTGCCGAGTGGGGTCCGGGCGACATGGCTCTGTCCCTGGGAGTCCGCGGGCGCGACACTGTGAAGGATCCGCGCATGCAAGCGGCGCGGGCCAAGGTCTTCGCGGCCTGCAAGGCCAACAAGATTTTCTTCCTGAACTCGTTTACCCCCGGCGACGTGGTCGACATGATTAAGGAAGGCGTCATGGTCGGGCCTGCCAACCCGGAGGCGGCGGAGATCGGCCGCAAGTTCACCAAGCGGCAGATGCCGTATTAGTCACGCCGTATTAGTCACGTGGCAAAACGGTGAGGCTTAAACCGGACTGACTGGCTGCCCCGCCTACTGAGACGACCACGCCGGCGAGACCCGGCGCCGCTGCGGCGGGCACGCTCAGATTGATTCTAAACAAGCCGGTGTAACCCGGCGATGGATCGAGCGACACTACCTCGGCGTCTACTCCGCCGATGGTGGCGGTCACCGGCAGATCGCCTAGACCCAGACCGGTTCCATATAAAGTGACGATCGCGCCGGGGGCTGCTGTGACGGCTTGCGGGTCGATCGGAAATAGCGCTGGAGCGGCCGCCGTGGTCGCGACGCTGACCATGGCGGCGATACTGCCTTGACGCACGATTGCGATCTGAGCGTCGGCAGGAGTCGCCAGCGTAGGCGGCGCCTCGACCTGGATCTGTGTGTCGTCCATGGCCAGTATCGGAACCGGAATCGAGTTGATCAGAATAACGGTGTTGGCCGCATCCGCCGTTGGAATGCCGGTTCCGCGAATTGTCAGCAGCATCCCCGGAGCCACCGGTCCGGGAGCAAGGCTTGCTCCGTTCAAGACTGAAATCGTCGCCGCGGGTGGTGCGGTAGTTGATGGAGTCAGAATGCGGACGCGATCATTCTCCAGATCGGCAATGTACAGCACACCGCCCGCCCCGATCGCGACATCCCACGGGAAATTCAACTGCGCGCTGACGGCGGTGCCGCCGTCGCCGGAAAAACCGGGAGCGCCGGGTCCAATCGCCGCAACGGGCGTCCCAGCCGCTGCCATTCCAGCCACAACCGTCACTTCGCCCGCGGCATCCACGCGCATAATCTGTTGCCGCCCCGTATCGGCGACAAACACTTCACCCGCCGCATCCACCGCAAGGCCGCGCGGAATGCTCCACGCGCCCGAGGCGAGCTGGCTCAAGCTGCCGGAGACCAGGTCCAGACGCTGCACGCGCGCTGCGTCCTGCTCGGTGAAAAAGAGATGGCCCGCGCCGTCGAGCGCCAGCCCGTGCGGTCCCGCCAGATTCTCGACCAGCGATGACACCGCGCCCGCCGCGTCCACCATGCGAATGTTGCCGACTCCCGCGTCCGCGATATAGATGTTGCCCAGCGCGTCCGCCACGGCGGCGACCGGCACGGTCAGGAGATTCGGCGCGACCGCCTGCACCGTTCCCGCCGGTGCGATCCGCACCACTTGTTTGAGACCGGTGTCGACGACATAGATATTCCCTGCGGCATCGACGCTGACTCCGCTGGGCGCGGACCATGCTACGGCAGGCGCGATCGTGGTGATCGTACCGTCGGCCCCCACCCGCCGCACGCGATGATTGTCGCGGTCGGCGATATACAGATTGCCGGAAGCGTCCGCGGCCACGCCGCTGGGATGATTCAGCAGCGCCACGGTGGCAGCCCCGCCATCTCCGCGTGCCGGGTCCGCTCCGCCGGCGGCCAGCGCTATACTTCCGGATAGTGGGATGCGCTGCATAATACCGGCGGCGCTTTCCGCGAAGTACAGGCTCAGGTCAGGCGCGCGCGCTACATCGCCGGCGGGCATATGCAGAGGCGGCAGGGCGCCGCTCACCGGCAATCGCAGGACAGTGCCAGTCTCCGCGTCGGCCGCATACAAGGTTGCCAAAACATCCAGCGCCAGCCCCACCGGCGTTCCCGCCGAAGCGAACGTGGTGATGACGCCATTCGAAATCCGGCGCACGGCATGGTTTGCACTGTCGGCGATATACAGCGCTCCGTCGAACCCCATGGCCAGGCCCGCTGGAAACGCCACCTGCGCCGCAGCCGCCAGACCGCCATCGCCCAAGTATCCGGCCGCGCCGGTGCCCGTAATAGTGGTAAGCAAACCCTCTACCGAGAGCTGGAACACACGATGACCGGTGAAATCGGAGAAATAAAGATTGCGTTGGTCGTCCGCCAGAAGATTGCGCGGCGCCAGCAGACGCATGGACACGGCGGGCATGCCCTCATTCGCGGGACTCGGGTCGAGCGTGCCGCCCCCCGCGACTGTGACGATGTTGCCATCCAGCCCCACGCGGCGCACCCGTGCGTTGCCCAAGTCGGCGATATAAACGTTTCCAAGAATGTCGGCGGCGACTCCATAAGGAGAAGACAATTGTGCCAGCGCGGCCGGCCCGCCATCGCCGCCGAACCCCGCCACTCCGGTTCCCGCTAACGTGGTAATCGCACCCGAGCGATCCATCTTGCGCACACGGTGGCCGCCGGTTTCCGCGATATAGATATTGCCGTTGGCATCCGCCGCGACGCCGCCCGGCTGCCGCAAAATCGCTTGGGTGGCCGGACCACCGTCGCCGATCCAACCGCTTCCCGCTATCGTGCTGATCAAATACCCCGGAGACTGGCCGTTCAGAGCCAGTGCCAAAACAGGAATGACGAGTGCTATACGCATGGAGATAGGTGAAGCCTTATAGCAAGTGAGTACTGTTTCGGGAGCGAAACTCTCATCGGAAGACGATGAGGGGAATATGGCTCGAGCAATACGGTATTTTCCGATCTGCTATCTTGTGGCTGCAATTTCCTCGGGCCAATCTGTAATGCATCTCAAGACCGGGGATGTAGAAACGGATCCGGCCGCGACCGTCACGGAAATCGCCAGTCCCAATCCTGACGGCGCCGGACACTTACTGCTGCACTTTCCGCGGCATCCCACGGCCGCCATAGTAAGGGATCTCACGCAAAATGGCGTGCAAGTGATTGGCGACGTGCCGGATAACGGCCTGCTGGTCATCATCGCGCAGCCGGCGGACGTCGCCGCCTTGGGAGTCAACTATGCCGCGCCTATTAGTCCAAGGAATAAGATTAGCCCCCTCATTGCGCCCAAAATTGCGTCGCTGCCTGGGAAGCGGGCTATCCGGGGACGGGGTGCTCAAACACAAAGCTATTTCATTGTGGAATTCCACCCCGATACAGATATGAACCGCGCGCGCGGCACCCTTCTCAATCTGGGACTCATCCCGCTGGAGAATCCCGACCTCAATCCGTCCCACTTGATGTTTCATGTTGAACCGAACCACACTGTCGCAGCCCTCTCAGCCCTCACTCTGCTGGACGAAGTGGCCTATGTTTTTCCGGCATCCCGCGAGCTGATTCTCAACATTCCGGCCCGCTACTATGCCGGGGCGCTCACCACCAATGGTCCCACCGGGCAATCCCTTCCCACCTATGGCGATGGATGGGACGGCCCTGGCCTGGGCGCAGCCACCGTTCGTTACGTCTTCAGCCGGATGACCGCGCAGCTCGGATCCGCCGCCACGCAGGCCGAGATCTTGCGCGCCATGGCGGAATGGTCCAAGGTGGCCGCGATTTCCTGGCAACCCGGGGTCAATTCCTTCAGCGCCGCAACCGTGAATGTCCTGTTCGCCGCCTATAACCACGGTGACGGCTACCCTTTCGACGGCCCCGGCGGCATTGTCGCCCACAGCTTCTACCCCGCGCCGCCCAATCCCGAGCCCATCGCCGGTGACATGCATCTTGACGACTCCGAGAGCTGGCACATCGGCGTCAATACGGATGTGTTCAGCGTGGCCCTGCACGAGCTCGGTCACACGCTCGGGCTGGGACATTCCGACGATCCCACCGCCGTCATGTATCCCTATTACAGAATGGTCACGACTTTGGCCGCCCCGGACGTAGCGGCTATCCTCACGCTTTATGCCGCGCAAACTTCGCCCACTACGGTCCCTCCGACGACGCCGGCTCCTTTGGCTTTGGTCGTGAACGCAGTGGCTTCTACCACTACGGCGTCGAGTGCCAATTTGTCGGGATCGGCGTCCGGCGGCACTGGCGTCATCACGCTGACGTGGTGGTCGAGCGGCGGAGTTTCCGGGACCGCCGCAGGACTCGCATCCGCCTGGAGCATCGTCAATATTCCGCTAATAGCGGGCGCGAACACCATTACCATCACGGCATCCACCGCAGCCGGTCGCGTCTCAAAATCGGTGACCATCACGCGGCAGTCCCTCACCACCACTGGTTCCGGAGGCGGCGGCACTGACACCACCTCACCGGCGTTGACCATCACCACGCCCTCCACCGGAAGCATGTCTACCACGGCATCCTCCGTCATCATTGCCGGCATCGCCAGCGACAACGTCGCGGTGACGCTGGTCTCCTGGGCCACCAACTTCGGTACCGCCGGAGTAGCTACCGGTACGACTGCCTGGTCGGCTGCAATCCCGCTCCTCGTCGGGAACAATTCGGTGACGGTTCGCGCTGTGGACGCCGCTGGCAACGCGGGCTGGCGGAGCATCGTGATCACGCGGCATTAAGATGTCGCTGCCCGCGAACCGCAACCGGGCAGCGTGCTACGCTGGTGACTTCCGCTGGTGACTCCAATGTTCCGCCGACTGCTCGTTGCCGTGATGCTGTTCGCAGCCGCTGCTTTCGCGGAAACCGCGCCGGCCATTACCCCGCCCGCCGTCTTTTCCCAGATGGATCAAATGGTGTCGACCCTGGCGGAAATCACCGGCTGGCCCGTAAAGCGAAAGGTCCCCTCGGAGATCCTTTCCAAGGACAAGTTCCAGCGCTATCTTTCGTCGCATATCAAGGACAGCTCCCACGACAAGGAAACGCGCGCCGAAGAGCTGGCGCTCAAAATGTTTGGCTTGGTCCCGCAGGATTTCAACTTGGGCCGCGAGACCGAGCAGTTGCTGGGCGAGCAGGCCGCCGCCTTCTACGACTATAAGAAGAAGCGCCTCTACATCATCGATTCCACTCCCGTCGGCGAAGAGCAGCAAATGGCTCTGGTTCATGAACTGGCGCACGCCCTCGCCGACCAGCAGCACTCGCTCGGCAAGTACCTGAACCAGGGCTCGCCCGACTCCGACGCCTCCACCGCCCGCGAAGCCGTCATGGAAGGCCAGGCCACCTGGCTCACCTGGGCCTATGAAGCGAAGCGCGCCGGAGGCAAGGGCGAAGTCCCCCTGCGGCTGCTGGACCAGTTAACTCAGGAAACCGGGGGCAACGGCGAATTTCCCGTGCTGGATAAAACCCCACTGTATATGCGCGAATCGCTGTTGTTCCCCTACAACCAAGGAGCCCGCTTTCAGGATGCGGTCTACCGCAAGATGGGTCGCGATGCGTTTGAGGCGGTTTTCGCACGGGCGCCGCGCAGCACGCAACAGATTCTGCATCCCGCGGACTACTTCGATAAGACCATGCCGGTCGCTGTCGATCCGCTGGGCATCGACAAAATGGTGGGGAAACAGCAGGCCGGCCAGTTCCGCGGCGTCCTGGAGGGCGCGGTGGGCGAATTTGATCATGCCGTCCTGCTGCGTCAGTACGTCGGCGAGCGCCAAGGCACTGAGGCGGCCCGGCATTGGCGCGGCGGCGGGTTCCGCCTTTACGAACACAAAAAGGACAGCTATCCCGTGCTTTCCTATGTCTCGCAGTGGGACGCGCCGGAATCCGCCCGCGCCTACTTTGCGCTCTACCAGCGCGTGCTCAAGGGAAAATGGAAGAAAATGGAAGTGACATCGGCGACCGCCACGGAGGTCTCCGGCGCCGGCGATTCGGGCCGATTCACAGTACGGATTTCCGGCTCGTCCGTCCAATCCGTGGAAGGTCTGAGGTAAACTGAATTTATGCGAAACCTTGCTATGCGAGTCCTGGCCGCTACCGCGTTTGTGGCGCTCACCGTTTCGGCTTTTGCCACTCCTCCGGTGCCGCGCAAGTCTCCGGAGTTCACCGTTACCGACCCCTCCGGCAAACAGACCCTGCTTTCCAGTCTCCGGGGCAAGATTGTGGTGATGCCGTTCATGTTCACCACCTGTCCCCACTGCCAGCGCGAAGCGCAGATGCTTACCACACTGCAGAAGGAATTCGCCGGGCGCGGTGTCGTGATGCTGGGCACGGTTTTTAACGATGCCAATGGCGCGATGGCAGCTCAATTTGTCAAGGAATTCAACGTCGGCTTCCCGGTTGGCTACGCCACCCGGGACCAGGTGGTCAGCTACCTGGGCCTCTCCGTACTGGACCGCTGGGTGGTTCCCCAAGTCGCCATCATCGATAAGAAGGGCAACATCGTGGCGCAGAGTGCGGCCACCGGCACGCCGGAATTGCAGGACGAAGCCTACTTGCGCAATTTCCTCGATAAGCTGGTGAAGGAAAGCACCACATCGTCGAAAGCCGCGCCGGCGGCCAAGCCTGCCGCGAAGACGGTTGCCAAGAGCGGCACGGCCAAAAGCAATTAGAGTTCTGACAGAAGAACGTTGAATGAAATTCGCGGGCCGCTAACGAATTGCCGTTTTGATTATGCTGACCCGTTCGGCCAGGCTTCCTGGCTCAACTGAGACCAGTTCGAGGCCGAAGTCTCGATAAGTCTTTTCGTGAATCTTCTCAAAGCGCAGCGTTTCCTCAAAGCTGATTTGCCGCGCTTGGGTAGGCGTCATGAAGCCAAGATTGCGAATGAAGAAGACCCTGGGTTGGTAGATCGCTTCTTTCTTGACGCGCTCCAGTTCGCTCGCGAGAAAGGGCGTGCAGGTGCGCCCGAGGTAGGTTGCCAGCGCCGCGGTACACACAGCGCAGCGGTCGTGAAACTGTACCTCATCTGGTTGGTAAGACGCTCGAATCTGACGGTCTCTTTGCAGCTTCGCGACCGCATCAATGAACGAGGGATCCGTCCAGGGTTTAACTGTACCTCGGGCTTGTGCGGCGGCGATGACGTCAGTGGCTGCCTCTTCGACGACGCTGAACCCGTCGAGCTCCAACTGGCGGATAATCGCTGTCTTACCTGTACCCGGCGCGCCGGTGAGAATGAACCTCTTCATGTTCATGTTTCGCCGGTGCCCCACCCTACCACTACGTCAGGGCGGCAATAGCCTCGGCGATTTTCTTGCCGTGGAAGCGGCCGTTTTCGATGAAAATCTCGTTAGTGTGCATACCTGCCACCAGCACTCCCGCCAGATACATGCCCTTGCGGTCGCTCTCGAGCGTTTCCGGATGCGTGTAAGGCCGCCCCGACGCCGGATCGAAATGGATGCCGTGCGCATTCAGAAATTTGGTATCAGGACGATACCCGGTCATCGCAAAAACAAAATCGTTCTTCAGCGTGACCTCCCCTGCAGGGGTGCGCAGCCGCACCATGTCTTCGCGGATCTCCGCGACCGTCGAGTTGAAATACGCCGGGATCTCGCCGTTCTTAATACGATTCTCAATATTCGGCTTGATCCAATACTTCACGTTGTCGTGAATCCCCGGACCGCGATGCACCAGCGTCACGCGCGCGCCGGACCACCACAGTTCCAGCGCCCCAATGGCAGCGGAATTCTTCGCCCCGATCACCAGCACGTCGGAATCGTAATACGGATGCGCCTCTTTGTAATAGTGGATTACCTTGGGCAGGTCCTCGCCCGGGATGTTGAGCTGGTTCGGGACGTCGTAGTAACCCATCGACAAAATCACCTTGCGCGATTCATATTGCCGACCGCATCCCAGGCGATCGATGGCGTGCGTGACAAAGCGCCCGTCTTCGCCCGTGATCTTTTCCACGTGCTGATATTGGCGGATGTCGAGCCCGTAATGCGCGGCCACCCGGCGATAGTACTTCAGCGCTTCTCCGCGCACCGGTTTTTCGTTGAGCGAGGTCATCGGTATGTCGCCGATTTCGAGCAGCTCCGGCGTCGTGAAGAACACCATGTTGGTGGGGTAGTGATAGAGCGAGTTCACCACGCAGCCTTTATCGATCAGAACCGTGTTGAGTCCGCGCCGCTTCAGCTCAATGCCGCAGGCAAGGCCCGTGGGCCCTGCGCCAACGATGACCGCGTCGAACACGGTCAGAGCTTCTCCTCTACCGTCTTGTAGACCCGATCTAGTTCCGCTGCCAGAGCAGAAACATTCTTACCGCCGCCCTCGGCCATATCCGGACGGCCCCCGCCCTTACCCCCAGTACCCAGCGCGATTTCCTGCACGAGCTTTCCGGCTTGCACCTTGGAAGTCAGATCCTTGGTAACGCCGCTCACAATAGCAATATCGGAATCGCCGGCCGCGGCCAGCACTACCACCGCTGTCTTCCACTTGTTACGGAGCGAATCCACCAGCGTGCGCATCTGCTGGCGATCGAAACCGTCCACGCGCGCCGCCAGTACCTTTACGCCCTTGATGTCGCGCGCCTGGCTTTCCAGATCGCCCGCCTGGGCCTGCGCCATCTTGGTCTTGAGCTGCTGCACCTCGTGTTCGAGCGACTTCTCTTTGGCGACGAGCTTATCCAGTTGCTCCAGTAAATCGTCGTCCGAAGCCCGCACCAGGCTCGCGACACCGGCGAGCTGGATTTGTGTCGATTGAAATCTGCGCAGCGCTTCCTCGCCGGTAACGGCCTCGATTCGACGGACGCCCGCCGAGATGCTGCCCTCATAAACAATCTTGCAGATGCCGATATCGCCGGTCCGCGACACGTGTGTGCCGCCGCAAAGCTCCTTGCTGAAGCTGTCGATCGACACCACGCGCACGTGCTCGCCGTACTTCTCTCCAAAGAGCGCCATGGCTCCGGTGGAAAGCGCCTGATCGAGATCCATGACGTCGGTATGCACCACGCGATTCGCCAGGATCTCCTGGGTCATCAGCCGCTCCACTTCCGCAATCTCATACCGGTCCATCGCCGTATAGTGGGTGAAATCGAAACGCAGGCGAGACGGTTCCACAACGCTTCCGGCCTGCTTCACGTGCGTCCCTAAGACCCGGCGCAAAGCAGCATGCAGCAGGTGCGTGCCGGTGTGATTGCGCATGGTGGATTCGCGCGCGGAAACGTCAACTTTGGCGACTACTTCGTCGCCCACCTTTACCGGCCTCAGCAGCTTCACTTTATGGATGGTTTTGCCCGGAGCGCCGTTGTATGCCGACTCAACCATGGCAACGGTATCGCCCGTCTCGGCCGAAACCAGAATGCCTGTGTCCCCCACCTGGCCCCCGGCTTCCGCATAAAACGGCGTGCGATTTAGCGCGATTTCCCCGTCGAACGCGGCCACCACTTTTGCCGGAGCCTCCAGAGTCTCGCGTCCCACGAACTCGGTTTTGGGCAGCGCTTGAATCTCGGGACGCGCCTGCGCCTTCTCGGCGCCTTTCCAACTTGCCCGCGCGCGCGTCCGCTGCTTCTCCATCTCCGCGGCGAAGCCCTCGCGGTCGATCGACAAACCGAACTCCCGCGCCATATCTTCCTGTTCGTCGAGCGCCAAGCCGTAGGTGTCGTACAGCTTGAACGCCGCCGCGCCGCGCAACACTCCGCCTGCCGCAGCCTTAGCCTCGTCCTGGAAGATTCGCTCGGCCACCTGAAACGTGGTTGCATAGCGATGCTCTTCGTCTTTCACTACACGAGCGACGCGCCCGACGCTCTCCATCATCTCCGGGTAGGCATCGCGCATATGCTCCGCGACGAAGCCGGTCAGCTTGTAGAGATACGGATCAGTCGCCCCCGCCATACGCCCATTCCGCAGCGCGCGCCGCATAATCTTGCGCAGCACGTAGCCGCGCCCTTCGTTCGAAGGCAGCACACCATCGTGAATCAGAAACGCCGTCGCCCGCGCGTGATCCGCATTGATGCGCATTGCGGTGTCGATGGCCGGATCGTCTCCAAACGCCTTACCGATCAGCTCCCCCGCCTGCAGCACGATGGGCCTGATCAGGTCCGTATCGTAGTTCGAGAGGACCCCTTGTTTCACCGCAGCGATACGCTCCAGCCCCATGCCGGTATCAATCGAAGGTCGCGGCAGCGGATTCAGCCTTCCCTGGGCGTCGCGATCATATTGCATGAAAACCAAATTCCAGATCTCGACAAAGCGCTCCCCGGGATCGTCGGGAAAACTTCCCGCGCCCGCTTCCGCTCCAAAATCATAGTGAATCTCCGAGCACGGGCCGCACGGCCCAGTCTCACCCATCTGCCAGAAGTTGTCCTTCTCGCCCAGCCGAAAAATCCGATCCCTCGGAACGCCTGCCACGTTCTGCCACAACTCCTCCGCGTCATCGTCTTCGCGAAAGACTGTGACGTACAGCTGGTCCTTGGGCAGCCCGTATTCTTTAGTGATCAGCTCCCATGCATAGGCGATGGCGTCTTTCTTGAAATAATCGCCGAAGGAAAAATTGCCCAGCATCTCGAAGAACGTGTGATGCCGTCGCGTGTAGCCGACGTTGTCCAGATCGTTATGCTTGCCGCCCGCGCGCACGCACTTCTGTGAGGAAGCCGCGCGCGTGTAATCCCGCTGCTCCTGCCCCAGGAACACGTCCTTGAACTGGTTCATCCCAGCGTTGGTGAAGAGCAGAGTCGGGTCGTTGGCCGGTACCAGGGAAGAACTGCGCACCACGCGGTGCCCGCGGGCAGAGAAATAGTCAAGGAACTTCTGGCGAACTTCGGAACCTGTCATGTTGGATGCTTCTATTTTCGCTCACCAGCCGGACGGTTTGCCTTTATTCTGCTCATCGAGCCATTTTTTGAGGGGCGCGAAGTAGTCCAGGATCGCTGTGGCATCGAGATTGCGCTGTCCGGTCAGCTCAAACATGGCGTCTTGCCAGGGCTTACTCTGGCCCATTTGGAGCATCGCGTTCAAGCGCCGTCCCGCTTCCTTGTTGTCGTAAATCGAACAACGATGGAGCGGGGTGCCGCTCCCCGCCGCCGGACAACCCGCCGCCTTCGCCAGCGCTCGGTGAAATTGAAACTGCATGATGTAGGCCAGAAAATACCGCGTATACGGCACATTAGCCGGGACGTGATATTTTGCGCCGGGATCGAAATCGCGCTCGCTGCGCGGCACCGGGGGCGCCACGCCCTGATACTTCAGGCGCAGATCCCACCACCCTTTGTTGTATTGATCCGGCGGAATCTCACCCGAGAACACTTTCCAGCGCCACTGATCAATCATCAGCCCGAACGGCAGGAATGCAACTTTATCCAGCGCCCGCGCCAGCAGCAGCCCGATGTCCTTCGAGGCGTCCGGCGCCTTGTCCAGCAAGCCGATCTTCACCAGGTACTCCGGCGTCACCGAAAGGGCGATGGTATCGCCGATGGCCTCATGGAATCCGTCGTTCGCGCTGTCGCGAAAAATGAACGGCTGCTGGTCGTAAGCCCGCTGATAGAAATTGTGCCCCAATTCGTGATGAATGGCGGTGAAGTCTTCCTCGGTAGTATCGATGCACATTTTGATGCGCACGTCTTCCAGCGAATCCAGGTCCCACGCGCTGGCGTGGCACACCACGTCGCGATCCCGCGGCTTGCTGAACATGGAGCGTTCCCAGAACGTCGCCGGCAGCGGCGCGAATCCTAGCGACTTGAAAAAATTCTCGCCGTAATGCACCATAGCGACGGGCTTGATATCGCGCTTCTTCAGGATCTCCGTCAGATCGTAACCCTTGTCTGCATCGGCGGGCGCCACTAGCTTGTATTCGTTGGACCAGTCCTGCGCCCAAATATTGCCCAGCAGGTGCGCCGGAATCGGGCCGCTTGCCGGCACCACATCGCCATATTTTTCACGCAGCTTCCAGCGCACATAGCTGTGCAGCGAAACGTACAGCGGCTTCACCTGCTCCCAAAGCCGGTCCACTTCCCGGGCGAAATCGTCGGCGGGCATATCATACTTCGAGCGCCACATCGCGCCTGTATCCTTGAACCCCAGCTCGAGCGCTCCCTTGTTGGACAGCTCCACGAAGCGCTGAAAGTCCTTACGCATCGGCGGCGAAATGCGGTGCCAGCCGCGCCACGCGTCAAGCAGCTCGGCCGGATCATTGCTGGTCGCCATTACCCGCGTAATGGCTTCGACGTCCATGCACGGCTTGGCCGCGCCGCCTTGCGTTTCCGGACAATATTTGCCCTTGCCGTAGGTTCCTTCGAGCGATGCCGCCAGCCGCGTGACCTCCGCGCTTTCCGCCGGATTGGCCGGCGCCGCCAGCACCAGACCGACCTTCAGCAGATGCATCTTCCGCCGCAATTCCGGGGGGAGCGTAAGTTTGTCGAAACGCACCGCGCCTTTCGCGAGACGGACCGCCTCCGCGATGTTGCGCTCGTTAGCACGCGCCGCGACGGCTTCCGTGTCATCCGTAATGTAGGTGGATTGAATCCAACTGGCCTGGTTCGCATCCAGGCTCAGATCGAACAGCCGTTTCTCGGCATTATCGAGAAAAACCTTGGCCTCTGCGACCGTTGGTTCAGCCGCGGACAAGCTCGCGATGCACGCCGCCAGCGCGCTAAGCAAACGTAGCGTCTTCATGACGCCATCTTAACAATTCAGTCAGTAGGACAGGCCCGTGGCCTGTCATTCTAATAACGATAGGTCGCGGACCTGTCCTACTTTACGCGGCCAGCGCCGGAGCCATTACCAAGCCCGGCACCACCGCCCGCAGTACGTCTTCCACGCGGTCCGCGAAGATGAACTCCATTTCCTTGCGGACTTCTTCCGGCAGATCGCGCAGATCTTTCTGATTGCCGCGCGGCAGGATCACCCGCCTGATTCCCACGCGCCGCGCCGCGAGCACCTTCTCTTTGACGCCGCCGATGGGCAGCACCAAGCCGGTTAGCGTGACTTCGCCAGTCATCGCCGTATCGCTACGCGCTGGCTTACCCGCGTAGAGCGAAGCCAACGCCGTCGTCATCGTAACGCCCGCCGAAGGACCATCCTTCGGAATCGCACCCGCCGGAACGTGTATGTGCAATCCCGAGTTCAGGAATTTCGCGGGATCGATCCCCAGCGCCGCCGCGTGGCTCCAGACATAACTCCGAGCCGTCTTGGCGGACTCCTGCATCACCTCGCCCAACTGGCCGGTGATCGTGACTTCCTTGCCGTCGGGTAGCAAGGTCGCCTCGATGTAGAGTACATCCCCACCGGATTCCGTCCACGCGAGCCCAGTCGCCACGCCTGCCGGAAACTCGCGCCGAGCTTGCTCCGGAGAGAACGGTTCCGGACCCAGCAAGTCCTCGATCTCCTCCACCCGAATCTCAAACGGCCCAGGTTCGCCCTCGCCGACCTTCAGCGCCACTTTGCGCGTCAGCCGTCCAATGGCTTGCTCCAGCCGCCGCACGCCCGCCTCGCGCGTGTAGCCCGAGATGACTTTTTTCAACGCCGGCTCCGTAATCTGCACCCGCTCTTCGGTCAACCCGGTTTGCTTGAGCTGCCGCGGAATCAGATAGCGCCGCGCGATCTGCGACTTCTCTTCTTCGCTGTAGCCCGAGAGCCGCAGAATCTCCATACGATCCAGCAGCGGCGCTGGGATCGTATCCAAGGTATTCGCCGTCGTCACGAACATCACCTTCGACAGATCGAATGGCAAGTCGAGATAGTTATCGCGGAACGTCTTGTTCTGCTCGGGGTCGAGGATCTCCAGCAGCGCCGCGGCGGGATCCCCGCGGAAATCGCGCCCCAGTTTGTCTACCTCGTCCAGCATCAGCACCGGATTGGCGAAACCAGCGCGCCGCATGGCCTGGAGCAGGCGTCCCGGAAGGGCGCCTATATAGGTCCGGCGATGCCCGCGCAGTTCAGCTTCATCGTGCAAGCCGCCCAGGCTCATGCGCTCGAATTTGCGCCCTAGCGCGCGCGCGATGGATTGCCCCAGCGAAGTTTTGCCAACGCCCGGCGCGCCCACGAAGCACAGAATCGGAGCCTTGGCTTCCGGATTCAGCTTCAGCACCGCCAGGTGCTCGAGTATCCGCTCCTTCACTTTGGTGATGCCAAAGTGATCTTCGTCCAGCACCTGCCGCGCCTTGACCAGATCCAGGCTGTCATCGCTGCGCTTGTTCCATGGCAGCTCGATCACATACTCCAGCCACGTCCGGATCACGCTGTGCTCCGGCTGCGATGGCGGCAGCTTCTCCAGCCGCCCTAACTCGCGCTCGGCTTCCTTGCGGACATCTTCGGGCAGATCTGCCTTCGCGAGCTTCTCGCGAAGTTGCTCGACTTCCGCCTGATCCGGATTCTTCTCGCCCAATTCCTGCTCGATTGCTTTCTTCTGCTGCCGCAGAATGTACTCCTTCTGCTCCCGCGACATCTCGCCGCGCGCATCCTCGGTGATCTTGTTGCGCAGCTCCAGCACCTCGACTTCGTGCGAGAGCCAGCCGTGTACCAGCCGCAACGCTTCGACGCGCGTGGTGGCTTCGAGCAAAGCTTGCTCCCTGACAGCCTCCAGATTCATCAGGGAGGCCACGGTATAAGCCAGCCGCAGCGGATCTTCCTGGAACGTAAATAAACGCGCCAGCTCCTGCGGAGAAGCCTGTGGGGATTGAATCAGCCCCATGAACTTGCTACCCATTTCAACTATGGACAGCGTCAGCGCTTCCGTCTCCCGGCTGGAGTCATCGGGCGCCGGCAGCGGATGATAGCGCGCCGAAAAATGCCCGCCGTCCTCATTTACCTTGACGATCACCACACGTTCCAGTCCGAACGCCAGGATGTCGATATGGTCGTCCTTGGGCCGTGCGACTTTGCGGATCGCGGCGCGCGTGCCGATGGTGAACAGGTCCGCCGCCCCGGGCGTATCGGCGGAGGGGTCCCTCTGCGCCACCACAATGATTTCCTTATCCTCGGTGGCAACGGCTGCCTCTACGGCGGCCAGAGAGGAGGTGCGCCCCACGGAAAGCGGCATCAGCAGCCCCGGGAACAACACTGAATTCTTCAGCGGCAATAACGGCAGTATGCGAATCTTTTCGAGCTCGCTCATTTTGGTCTCCCCTTCTCTACCTCTCCCCTTCTCTACTAAGATGCTTCCGCGTGCGCCATCGATTCTATTCCGAAGGTAAGTTCATGATCCTTGCCTAGATCCACGTGCACCTTCTGGCCGTCGCGGATCTCGCCGCCCACTAACCGCCGCGCCAGTGGAGTTTCCACTTCCTTCTGAATAGCCCGCTTCAGCGGCCGCGCTCCGAAGGTCGGATCGTAGCCCACCTTCACCAGATGCTCCACTGCGGCATCCGACAGTTCGATGGCAACGTGCCGCTCGGCCAGCCGCGTCCGCAATCCTTCCAGTTGAATCAGCACGATCTTCTTGAGCTGCTCATCGGTCAAGCTGTGGAAAGTAATGATCTCATCCACTCGATTCAGAAATTCCGGTCTGAAGATGTTGCGCAACTGATCCTTGGGAGCATTCGAGGTCATGATCACGATGGTGTTCTTGAAATCCACTGTGCGCCCCTGCCCATCCGTCAGCCGGCCGTCATCCAGCACCTGCAGCAGCACATGGAAAACATCGTGATGCGCCTTCTCGATCTCGTCCAGCAGCACCACCGAGTAGGGCCGCCGCCGCACGGCTTCGGTCAACTGCCCGCCCTCGTCATAGCCCACGTATCCCGGAGGCGCGCCCACCAGCCGAGAAACCGTGTGCTTCTCCTGATACTCCGACATATCGATGCGGATCATGGCCCGCTCGTCGTCGAACAGAAACTGCGCCAGCGCCCGTGCCAGTTCAGTTTTGCCGACGCCGGTTGGTCCCAGAAACAGGAAACTGCCCACCGGCCGCTTGGGATCTTTCAATCCGCCGCGCGCGCGCAGCACCGCGTCTGAAACCGCTCCCACGGCTTCGTCCTGGCCGATGATGCGTTTGTGCAGTTCCTCAGGCAAATGGGTCAGCTTCTGGACTTCCCCTTCCATCAGCTTTGACAGCGGAATTCCCGTCCACCGGCTCACTACTTGGGCGATGTCTTCTTCGTCTACCTCTTCTTTCAGCAGCGCCGTCGAAGTCTTGCCCGTTTCCAGCTGCTTTTCGAGACTGGTCAGCTTGCCGTACTTCAACTCGGCGGCTTTGTTCAGGTCGTAAGCCCGCTCCGCCCGCTCAATATCGACTTTGGTTTGCTCAATCTGCTCGCGAATTTCACGTTGCTTCTTCAACGCTTCCTGGTCCGCTTGCCACTGCGCTCGCAAGCTGGCCCCACCGGTCTTAAGATCCGCCAGCTCTTTTTCGAGCTTGGCCAGGCGCTCCCGCGATGCTTTATCGGTTTCTTTTTTCAGCGCCTCGCGCTCGATTTCCAGCTGCATCTGCCGCCGTGTGATCTCATCCAGTTCGGCCGGCATCGAGTCGATCTCCGTGCGCGTCTTGGCCGCCGCTTCGTCGATCAGATCGATGGCTTTGTCGGGCAGAAAACGATCCGCGATGTAGCGGTTGCTCAGCACCGCTGCCGCCACCATGGCCGAATCCTTGATGCGCACGCCATGGTGCAGCTCGTAGCGCTCGCGCAAACCGCGCAGGATTGAAATCGTGTCTTCGACCGACGGTTGATCCACCAACACCGTCTGGAAACGCCGTTCCAAAGCCTTATCTTTTTCAATATTCTTGCGATACTCATCCAGCGTAGTCGCGCCGATGCAATGCAGTTCGCCGCGTGCCAGCATCGGCTTCAGCAGGTTGCCGGCGTCCATCGAGCCTTCAGCCTTCCCCGCCCCCACCACCGTATGCAGTTCGTCGATGAACAGAATGATGTTGCCTTCGGCGGATTGCACTTCCTTCAGCACGGCTTTCAGCCGTTCCTCGAATTCACCGCGGAACTTGGCCCCCGCCACCAGAGCGCCCATGTCTAAGGAGACGATTCGTTTGTTCTTCAAACCCTCGGGCACGTCCCCACGTACGATACGGTGCGCCAAGCCTTCGACGATCGCCGTTTTCCCCACACCCGGCTCACCAATCAAGACCGGATTGTTCTTGGTGCGCCGCGACAAGACTTGGACCACGCGCCGGATCTCTTCATCTCGTCCGATCACCGGGTCGAGCTTGCCTTGCGCCGCCAGCTTGGTTAGGTCGCTGCCGTATTTTTCGAGCGACTCGTAGGTCGCCTCCGGATTCTGCGTGGTCACACGCTGCCCCCCGCGGATGACTTGCAGGGTCTGCATGATGCGCTGCTCACTGAGCCCCAGGTCGCGGAACAGTTTCTCGCCGCTCGCCGCCAGCACGACATGCTCCACCGATATGTAGTCGTCCTTGAGTCGCTTGGCTTCTTTCTCGGCGCGCTCCAAAAGATCCTGAAGACGCTTGGTCAGATATAACTGATCTACGCCCGGCGCCGACCCGGAGATCCGCGGTAGTTTGTCCAGCGCCTCCACCAGCTTCTGCCGAACCAGCGCCGGAGCCACCTCCGCCTTGGCAAACAAAGACTGCGCCAAGCCCCCCTCTTGATCGACCAGCGCCAGCAGAAGATGCTCTACATCAATCTGTTGCTGTCCCCTGGACGAAGCAATACTCTGTGCTGACCGGAAGCCTTCCTGCAGTTTTTCAGTGAATCGATTGAAGTCCATATTTGCCTGCCGTTAAACATAAGATAACATATGAGTACATTCAGATGCAATAATCTTAGTCTTTAACTATCAATTGTTTGCTGGTTGGAACCCCCAATTCAGTGATATCATGCATTTAGCCATGGCAAGTGGACTGCCAAACCTGATAACCGGGCTTCCTGGTCCAAAGGCCAAGGCAGTCATCGAACGGGATGCTGAGTTTATCTCCCCGTCGTACACGCGTTCCTACCCGCTGGTGGCCTCCCGGGGCGAGGGAGCTATTGTCGAAGATGTCGACGGCAATCGCTTTCTGGACTGCAGCGCCGGCATCGCCGTGGTCGCCACCGGCCACTGCCATCCCCGGGTAGTCGAAGCCATCCAGCGCCAGGCGGCTCGCTTGATCCACATGTCGGGTACCGACTTCTACTACCAGAACATGGTGGATTTGGCCCAGAAGCTGTCTGCCCTGACGCCCGGCGGCCTGCCGCGCAAGGTCTACTTCGGCAACTCCGGCACCGAGGCCATAGAGGCCGCGATCAAACTGGCGCGCTACCACACCGGCCGCAAGCAGTTCGTCGCTTTCTATGGCGCATTCCACGGACGCACCATGGGGTCGCTCGCCCTTACCGGCAGCCGCAGCGGCCAGCGCAGGAATTTCTTTCCCGTGATGCCGGGCGTCCATCACGTGCCCTACGCTGACTGCTACCGCTGCCCTTACGGCAAGACCGTCGACTCCTGCGCTGTCGAGTGCGCGCAAGCCATCGAGGACCCACTTTTCCGCACCGTTCTTCCACCCGAAGAGGTCGCCGCGATCGTCGTCGAGCCAGTCCAGGGTGAAGGCGGCTACTTAGTCCCGCCCAGGAAGTTTCTGGCCGAATTACGCCGCATCGCCGACCGCTACGGCATCTTGCTGATCTTCGACGAGGTCCAATGCGGCATGGGGCGCACCGGCAAAATGTTCGCAGCGGAGCACTTCGATGTGATCCCGGATATCATCGCTTTGGCCAAGGGCATCGCCAGCGGACTGCCGCTCAGCGCCACCATCGCACGCGCCGACATTATGGACTGGCCGCCCGGCTCGCACGCCTCCACTTTTGGCGGCAACCCGGTGGCGGTCGAGGCCTCGCTCGCCACCATCGAACTGCTGGAGCAGGGACTGATCGACAACGCCGCCACCATCGGAGCGCACATGAAAGCGCGTCTGAGTGAATTTCCCCAGCGCTTCCCCAACGCCGGCGACGTGCGCGGCCTGGGTCTGATGATCGGTATTGAGCTGGTGAAGGATCAGATTACTAAGGAACGCGCGCCCGGCCTGCGCGACCGCGTCGTCCAGATGTGTTTCCAGCGCGGATTGCTGGTGCTGGGCGCCGGCCCCAACACTATCCGGATATCGCCGCCGCTGGTGCTTACGCGTGAGCAGGCCGATTGCGCCGTCGATATCCTCGCCGCTTGTTTCGGCGAGGCCGCGGCCTGAAAAACGACAGGCCATGGACCTGTCAGCTAAACGCTACAATCACATTCTGTGCGCATACTCGACGTCGGCTGCGGCATCAACAAACTCCCAGGGTCCATTGGCATCGACCGCAACCCGGCCACCCGTGCCGATGTGCTCTGCGACCTCGACCGTTTTCCCTACCCTTTCCGCGACGCGATCTTCGATAAATTGCAAGCCATTCATGTGATCGAGCATGTCTCCGACGTAATCCAGACCATGGAGGAATTCCACCGCCTGCTGCGTCCCGGCGGCCAAGCGCTCATCGTCACGCCGCACTACACCGACTTCAGTTCTTTCTGCGATCCCACCCACCGCTGGCATCTAAATAGTTTCTCGCTGCGCTATTTTGGCGAGAAGCACGGCGGCTACGCGTACTACTCCGGCGCGCGCTTCGAAGAGCTGTCGGTGCGCGTCAAGCTGTTGGCCCTGTGGCGATACCTGGGCTTCGAGCTCGCCGTCAATGCCTCGCCGCGCTTCCGCCGCTTCTGGGAATACTATCTGTGTTATGTAGTGCGCGGCAAAGTAATCGAGTGGCGTCTGAAAGCCGTGAAGTAAGCGGTTACGCAAACGAGCGGGACGATTCACGCCCGAGGAAAATGAGGAGGTGCTCCACGGAGCAGATATATGCTACCGGCACGAGAGTTTCCGCTCCCGTTTTCCACTAGATCTGCGATGCTAGGCGTTCTCTCCGACTGGCTTCGCCACCTCGCGCGCCGACGGCGCTGGACTGCGAATCTGGCCTCGGGCCGCCGCGGTGAAGATCTCGCGCACCGTTTTCTACGCCGCTCAGGCTATATCATCGTCGCCCGCAACTACCGTCTGGCCGCGGCCGATGGCGAAGCCGATCTAATCGCCTGGGATGGCGATACGCTGGTGATCGTCGAAGTGAAGGCGCGGCACAGCGACGAATTCGGTCCACCGGAGCGCGCCATCGGTGATGACAAGCGGGCCCACCTGCGGCGCGTTGCCCGCGCCTACGCCCGGAAGACCGATACGCCGTGGGAGCGCGTCCGCTGCGATGTTGTCACCGTTATTCTTTCGGGCCGTCCACAGCTCCAGTTGGTGCGCGGGGCATTTCGCATCTAGAATCAACCTATGAACGCGGAGCAGCTTCGTCTGATCGCCGCCGCCCGGCGGGAGCAGTACTGGAGACGCTGGGGACCCTATCTTTCCGAGCGTGCCTGGGGCACCGTCCGCGAAGATTACAGCGCTGACGGCCGCGCCTGGGAATACTTCCCGTTCGAACATTCGCATCTGCGGGCCTACCGCTGGGGCGAGGACGGCATTGCCGGAATTTGCGATAACCACCAGCGTCTGTGCTTCGCGCTCGCCCTGTGGAACGGGCGCGATCCCATCCTGAAGGAGCGCCTGTTCGGCTTGAGCGGCGACCAGGGCAACCATGGCGAAGATGTGAAGGAGTGCTATTACTACCTGGATTCCACTCCCACCCATAGCTACATGAAGTGCCTGTACAAATATCCGCAAGCTGAGTTTCCCTACGCGCGCCTGCTCGAGGAAAACCGGCGCCGCGGCCGCGCCGATCCCGAGTTTGAGCTGATCGACACCGGCGTCTTCGATCAGGACCGCTATTTCGATGTCTTCGTGGAATACGCTAAAGCCGAGGTGAACGACATTCTAGTCCGCATCACGGTAACCAACTGCGGTCCGGACGCCGCCCCGCTGCATTTGCTGCCGAGCGTGTGGTTCCGTAATCGATGGGCCTGGGGAAAGATCACGGAGAAGCCGGTGCTGTTCCGCTCGCCCCAATCGTCCGGTTCCACGGGGGCGCCTCCCCGCATCGAGATCCTGGAACCGGAGCTGGGCGCCTATCAATTGAGCATGGATGGTTTCCCGCAGCTTCTGTTCACCGAAAACGACACCAACACCAAGGCCATGTGGAATTGGGATGGCACGCCCGGTCTACCAGGCTACGGGAAGGACGCGTTTCACGGGCGCGTAATTCGCGGAGAAAAAGACGCAGTGAATCCGGCGGAACGCGGTACTAAGGCGTGCGCCTGGTATCAATTGAACCTGGCGCCCGGACAGACTGAGACCATCCGCTTGCGCCTCACTCTAAGCACCGAGGCGTCACGTCTGGTTCACGACATCGACGGTGTCTTCGCCGAGCGCATCGCCGAGGCCGACGAATTCTATTCCTTCGCGCCAGCCACGCTCTCGGTAGACGGCAAACGTGTGCAGCGCCAGGCTCTGGCGGGACTCTTGTGGTCGAAACAGTATTACCATTTCGTGGTTGCCGACTGGCTCAAGGGTGACCCCGGCCAGCCCAAGCCGCCGGCTTCGCGCCTGACCGGACGCGATTCTTCCTGGGTGCACATCTACAACGAGGACGTCCTTTCGATGCCGGATACCTGGGAATACCCGTGGTACGCGGCCTGGGATCTGGCATTCCACATGATCCCGCTGGCGCTGGTCGACCCCGACAACGCCAAGGCCCAGCTCAAACTTTTTCTGCGCGAATGGTACATGCATCCCAACGGTCAGATCCCGGCCTACGAATGGGCCTTCAGCGATGTGAATCCGCCGGTGCATGCCTGGGCCTGCTGGCGCGTATTTACCATCGATCGGAAACTCACCGGCCGGCCGGACTACGACTTTCTGGAAACCGTTTTCCACAAGCTGCTCATGAACTTCACCTGGTGGGTGAATCGCAAAGACTCCGAAGGCAACAACATCTTTGAGGGTGGTTTCCTGGGGCTGGATAACATCGGCGTATTTGACCGCTCCAGGCCACTGCCCGGCGGCGGCTTGATCGAGCAATCCGACGGCACCAGTTGGATGGCCATGTATTGCCTGAATATGCTGCGCATTTCATTGGAGCTGGCGTCGAAGGTCAACCTGCTTTATGAGGACATCGCCAACAAGTTCTTCGAACATTTTCTGTATATTGCGCACGCCATCAACGGCCTCGGCGGCGGAGGGTTGTGGGACCCGGAAGACGAATTTTTTTATGACCGCCTGAGTTTGCCGGATGGGCAATCGATTCCCATGCGCGTGCGTTCCGCCGTGGGCATCATCCCGCTGTTTGCAGTGGACACGATGGAATCCGCACTCATCGAATCGCTCCCGGGCTTTGAAAAGCGCATGAACTGGTTTATCGCGAACCGGCCCGATCTATGTCAGAATCTAGCGCCCCTCATGCGCCATGGCGTCGAGGAGCGTCATCTGTTGAGCCTGGTGAGCGCCCGGCACCTCCGCTGTGTGCTCGAAAAGCTGCTGGATGAGGCCGAGTTCCTTTCGCCGCATGGGATCCGTTCGCTTTCCAAATTTCACGAGGCCCATCCTTATCATTTGCAGGTCGACGGGCAAGAACACCGCGTGGGTTACGAACCAGCCGAATCGCGCACCGGTCTGTTCGGAGGCAATTCCAACTGGCGCGGCCCGGTGTGGTTCCCGATTAACTATCTCCTGATCGAGTCGCTACAGCGTTTCCACCATTATTTCGGCGAGGAATTTACCGTGGAGTTTCCCACCGGCTCAGGCCAGCACATGCACCTCGGAGAAGTGGCGGCCCAGCTTTCGCGCCGCCTTTCGCGGCTTTTCCTGCGCGACGATCAAGGCCGGCGGCCGGTGTTCGGTGGAAATGAAAAGTTCCAGACCGATCCGCACTTTCGCGACTATCCTTTGTTCAACGAATATTTCCACGGCGACAACGGCGCGGGCTTGGGCGCCAACCATCAGACCGGCTGGACCGCCCTGGTCGCCAAGCTGCTCCAACAAAGCGGCGAGTAAAGGAATCCGCCAAGCTCCTCCAACAAAGCGGCGAATGAAGGAAGGTAAAGGAATCCGCTCGGCCTTAACATAGCCCCGAGTAAAGTACTTTGTCATTCTCGCCGATCTAACGGGCGACCGCATCCGAGACTTACCGTGCCCACAATCACCACTCCGCTGCCGCCGGATTCCGTTATTCTGAATGAAGTTTCCGTGACAGCCTCGACTACCAGAAAGAAGCGCCGCTCGCTGCTGATGATCGTGGTGTTCACGGTCTTTTCCGCGGCCGCCCAGGTGTTGCTGAAGTTCGGGACTATTCAGCTCAAACTACACCCCACCTTTCCAGGGCTGTTGACCAACTGGCCCTTGCTCGGCGGCTTGGCATTATATGGCGCCGGCGCCGCGCTCATGGTAATCGCGCTCCGTCACGGGGAACTCTCGGTGCTGTATCCTCTGATCTCGCTCAGCTATGTGTGGGTAGCGGTGCTCTCGGTGGTGGTCTTCGGCGAGATTATGAACGTTTACAAAGTCAGCGGGATCTGCGCCATCATGGCCGGCGTTGCCGTGCTGGGAAGCGGAGCCCACAAATGACCACGCCCCCTTCCTCCATAGCGCTGGTGACCTTCGGGTCGTTTATCGGCAGCTTTAGCGCCCTGGGATTGAAGGCCGGTTCCAAACGGCTGGAGAGGAACATGCGATCGCTGCTTACGAACTGGCCGCTCGCGGCGGGCATCGCCGGCTACCTGCTGTCCTCGGTATTCTTCATCATCGGATTGAAGAACGGCGAGTTGAGCATCCTGTTTCCGATGGTCTCGACGGGCTACGTCTGGACCATGGTATGGTCCCGGGTGTTTTTCAAGGAGCCCTTCACGCGCGGCAAGTTTCTGGGCCTGGCGCTCATCCTGGCCGGATGCGTGCTATTGGGCCTTGGCACCCGGCAACCGGGCTAGATCCTCGAACGGCATGTTACCGCCGCATAAGACCAGCACCACGTGGCGTTCCTTGGAGAATTGATCCTTCAGGCGCTCGGCTGCCGCCAGCGTGCAGGAGGCGGCCGGTTCGGTCAGCACTTTCAGACGTTCCAGCAGGAAGCGCAACGCCGCCAGGGCTTGGGCGTCGGACACAACCGTGACGCTTTCGAGCAGACGCTGCGCCAGCGCCAGCGTCATTTCAGAAGGTGCCGGCGCGCCTAGGGTGCGCGCTATAGACGTGATCGCCTCGAGCGTGACGATCCGGCCCGCGGCCAGCGACTTCGACATACAGTCCGCGCCTTCCGTCTCCACGCCCCACATGCGCACCGTCGGCTTGAGCGACCGCACCGCGGTGGCGATGCCGCCGATCAATCCGCCGCCGCCCACGCTGACAATGATGTCGGTGACCTGCGGCACATCGTCCAGGATTTCGAGACCTATGGTGCCTTGGCCCGCGATCACGATGGGGTCGTCGAACGGATGAATGTAAGCCCATCCCTGGCGCTCGTATTCCGCCACCTCGGCGAAGGCTGCGCTGACATTGGCTGCAAAATGAATCTCAGCGCCGTAGCCGCGGGTAGCATCAACGTAATTTACCGGCGTCGATTCGGGCATCAAAATGACGGATTTTAAACCCAGAGTCCGGGCCGCGTAGGCCACCGCCTGCGCGTGGTTCCCTCCGCTCACCGCCACCAGCCCTTGTCCTCGCTCCTCAGCCGTCATTCCTAAGGCCTTATTGAACGCCCCGCGCACTTTGAAGGAGCCGGTCTTCTGAAACAATTCCAGCTTTACGTAAACATTAGTCTTGAGACGCTCGCTCAGAACCGCGCTGGCGGTGAGGGGGGTACGGCGAACGCAAGGCGCGATGCGCTGCCGGGCATTCTGAATGTGCGCAAGGGTCAGTGTCTCGGCCATCGCAAGTTTACAGTGTAACGTGTGCTATTGGTGAAAGCATGAATCCCGCGCCCCCCACTATCATCCAGCACGCCGGTGACGAATTCCTTATCGCCACTACCCCCAGCGGTCACGCCATCGCCGTCGATGTGAAGGGGGGCCGCCGAACTGCGCCGGGACCGCTGGAATTGTTCATCGCCGGCTTGGGAAGTTGCACCGCGGCCGACGTCATTTCCATCTTGCAGAAGAAACGCGAACAGGTGACCGCGTATCATGTCGAAATTCGTACCGAGCGGCGCGAAGAGCACCCTCGCGCTTTCCTGCGCTTCGATCTCAAACACGTCATCCAGGGACGCAACATATCGGCAGAATCGGTAGAGCGGGCGATAGCTCTTTCTACGGACAAGTACTGTAGCGCCGTGGCGACGGTGCGTCCAACCGCCCAAATTGTGACTACTTACGAGATTAAGCCGGAAGAATAACTCCTAGTATTTTAGTAATAGCACTAAAGTATTCGCCCGATTCCCTCGTAATACTCTTTGGAGGCAGAATCGGGTATATGAGTCCCGCGATTGAACGCGACCTTCTAGGTGAACTCGCCAACGCCGTCGCCGCTTACCTTTCCACCATGGCGGTTACCGCGGACTGTCTGGAACAGAGCTTCCCGGAGGTGGGCATTCCCTACCGCCAGCGGATTCATAGCTTGCTGTCCCGAGTGTCCTATGACGCTACGCGGGAGGCGGTTACCGAAAGCGCCCAAGTCCTGCAAGACGAGCTGAAAGACTATGCCACCGTCGCCAAGCAGGTCCGAATCAAGCGCAGTCTGGAATTGGAACGCGGGGTCCTGGCTCTGAGCGATATCGTTGAAAATTTGACCCAGCGGCAGGAATTCTATAGCAGCCGCCTGCGGAAATTCGCCGTGCAAATGGAGAAAGCCGCCTATCCGACGGATGCCAAGAGTTTCTCTGAAGTGATGGCGCTGCAAGCCGCCGCACTGCGGGGTCTGATTGAGAATATGAGCCAGGAAGCGGCCTCCATGGCGGCCAAAATGCGCGCCCAGATGACGGAGCTTGACCAGCGTCTGGCGGGTGCGGCCAGCACCGATGCCGTCACGGGTGTCATCAACCGCCAGGAACTGGAACGCCAGATTGAAGCCCACACGATGCATGGAGCGACGTTTTCCCTTTTGCTCTTCCAACTGGACGGACCCATTAGCGATCAAGTCCTGCGCATGGCGGCCGCTAAACTCTCCTCGCAGTTCCGGCATCGTGACCGGGTAGGCCGCTGGGGACACAAGGAATTTGCGGTACTTTTCCTGGGCGCCAACGAATTGGCTCGGTCTCGCGCCGGGCAGGTAGCCTCGCGAATCAGCGGGCGCTATTTGCTCGACAACGGCGAAACGGTTCTTATGGAGGCGCACGCGCGTCTTCTGCTTCCTGAACTCGCGGCACTCTAAGATGGGCCTTAACGCCCGAAAACCACTTCTCTCCGTCTCGTCCACTGCTTTTCCACCCCTATCTGTACTGCCGTCCCGGATTTGTACTACCGTGATGTAAGTGCACTCCTTCAAGACTGTCCCTGTGCTGGTGACCGGGGCTGGACGCGGCATCGGCAAGCGCCTGGCAATGGGGTTCGCCAACAACGGCGCCCGCGTGGGCTTGCTGGCGCGGAGCAAGCCGGAGCTCGACTTATGCCAGCTCGAAATCGAACACGCCGGAGGCAACGCCCTGCGCATCCGCGCCGACGTGTCGGACTACGAACAAGTGTCGGCCGCGGTCGAGCGTATGCGGGTCCAATTCGGCAGCCCGGTACAGGTGTTAGTTTGCGCCGCTGCTATCCAGGGCCCCATCGGCCCTTTTGTCGATACCACTCCCAAGATGTGGAACGAGACGATTCACACCAATCTATTGGGTGTCATGAACGTCTGCCGCGCGGTGCTGCCGGGGATGATCCAGCGGCGCAAGGGTAAAATCATTGTACTCACCAGCGGCGCCGGCTCGCAGGCCCGGCCCAATCTGGCAATTTACGCCGCCACCAAGGCAGCGGTGGTCAGTTTTGTCGAGAGCGTCGCCGATGAGGTGCGCGACCACAACGTGCAGATCAACTGCATGGCGCCGGGTATCAGCTACACCCATATGACGGATCAAATTCTTGCCGCGGGAGAGCGCGCCGGCTGGCGTGAACTGGAAGAGTCCCAGCAGATCCGCCTCACCGGCGGCATCACCGCAGAGAAACAAATCGAGCTGGCTTTGTTCCTGGCTTCCGAACAGTCGAATCACATCAGCGGCCGCCTCATCCATGTGCAGGACGACTGGAAAAAACTGCGCGACGGGTCCTTGAAGCCGGACCAATACATGCTCCGGCGGGTTCAAAAAGTCTGACCGGACTCCCGCCTGTCCCCGTCAGCCGCGGTTCTATCACGCAGCCCGCATGCAGCCGGCAACCCACCCGCACGGCTGCAACGCCGCGGCCGACTTGTTACAATCGAGAACTATGAAACTCACCTGGTTCCGTGTTTTCGCATTCGCCGCCCTGTCCTTTGCGGCAGGTTCCTGGCTCACCGCCCGCTTCGTGGCGCTCCCGAAGGTCGAGGCCCAAAGCAAACAGGTCTACGAACTACGCGTGTATCATACGCTTCCCGGCCGGCTACCGGCGCTGCTGTCGCGCTTCCGCGACCACACCGTCACCATTTTCAACCGGCACGACATGAAGAGCGTCGGTTACTGGACGCCCGAAGACGCGCCGCTCAAAGACAATGAGCTGATCTACATCCTGGCGCACCCCAGTCGCGAGGCCGCCACCAAGAACTGGGACGCCTTCCGCAACGATCCGGAGTGGCAGAAGGTATCCAAGGCCTCGGAAATGGATGGCAAGATCGTCGAGAAAGTAGATTCCACCTTCATGGATCCCACCGACTTCTCGAAGTTGAAATAGGCATCCGACTTACCGCAAACTGCCGGCTGGACAATGTTTTGGCGCCGTTCCCACATGCTGGGAGCGGCGCTTTCATTTGACGCGGTCCGTTACACTAGTTGTTAGGAATGACCGATTCGACCCAAGCTGTCGATATCCCCGCGGCTCCCGCCAGCCAGGGCCAAGCTGTGGCCGAGGCTGGGTCGGAGACTGCGGTGACGGATCCAGTCGGCCCGCTTTACGCCGAACTGGAGCGGCGCGTGCATGCGCTGCGGCCCAATGAAGACCTGACCGCTCTCCGCAAAGCTTTCGAATTCGCGGCGGCGCGTCATCTCGGCCAGAAGCGCGTTTCGGGCGAGCCCTACATGGTGCATCCGCTGATGGTGACCCTGCAATTGGCCGATATGCACATGGACTTGGTGTGCCTGGAGACCGGCTTGCTCCACGACGTTGTGGAGGACACCACCGCCACCCTCGCCGAAGTGAAAAAGGAATTCGGCGACGATGTCGCCCGCGTGGTCGACGGCGTTACCAAACTCAGCAAGCTTAATCTGGCGTCGCGCGAAGAGCGCCAAGCCGAGAGCGTACGCAAGATGCTGCTCGCCATGGTGAACGATATCCGGGTCATTATGGTGAAACTGGCCGACCGCTTGCATAATATGCGCACGCTGAGCTCACTCTCGCCCGAAAGGCAGGAGCGCATTGCGGCCGAAACCATGGAGATTTATGCGCCCATCGCGCATCGCCTGGGCATGGGCAAAATCCGCGCTGAGTTGGAGGATCTGGCGTTCCGCATACTGGAACCGGAAGCCTCGACGGGACTGCTCAAGGAATTCGAAGCCGCACACGCTGACAACGAGAGATTTCTTAAGGAAATCAAGCACACAGTGGAGCAGTTGCTGGCGCGTGAAGGGATCCCGGCTCGCGTGGAGGGCCGCCTCAAGCGCGCGTATTCGGTGTTCCAAAAGCTGAAACGCCAGAAGATCGGCCTGGACCAAGTTTACGATCTTCTTGCCGTGCGCATCGTCACCGATTCGGTCAAGAACTGTTACGCCGCGCTGGGCGTGATCCACAACGAGTGGCACCCGATTCCGGGACGCATCAAGGATTTCATCGCCATCCCGCGGCCGAATTTGTATCAATCGCTGCATACCAGCGTGATGGGCCCCGGCGGACGCCATTTCGAAGTGCAGATCCGCACCGAGGAAATGCACCGCGTGGCGGAAGAAGGTATTGCCGCGCACTGGAAATACAAGGAAGGGCGGCGCGGCGCCGAGGACGACCAACGCATCACCTGGCTGCGCCAATTAGTGGAATGGCAGCGTGAAATGCACGACCCCGGCGAGTTCATGTCGACCTTGAAAGTTGACCTGTATCCCGAAGAAGTATATACGTTTACGCCTAAGGGACGCGTCATCACTCTGCCGCGCGACGCTACGCCTATCGATTTCGCGTATGCCATCCACTCCGATGTCGGCAACACCTGCACCGGTGCTAAAGTGAACGGGCGCATCGTGCAGTTGAAGTATGGGTTGCGCAATGGCGACGTGGTGGAGATTCTAACCCAATCCGGCCACTTGCCGAGCAAGGACTGGCTGGCGCTGGTCAAAACCTCGCGCGCTCGCAACAAGATCAAACACGTCATCAACACCACCGAGCGGGTGAAAGCCATTGAGATCGGCCAGAAGTATCTGGAGCGCGAGGCGCGCCGGTTTGGAGTGGCGTTGAGCCGGATCACGGAGGCGCAAATGACCGCGGTGGCGTCGGATTACGGCGTCAGCAAGATCGAAGATCTGCACGCGGCGCTGGGCTACGGCAAATATTCAGCACGCCAGGTGCTGCAGAAGCTAGCGCCGGACCAAGTGAGTCCGGAGACGCCGGCAGTCGCGCCCGTGCCCGAACCGATTCAAGGGGCCGCTCCTGCGCAGCGATATCCCGGCGGCGATCAGGACTTGATCATCAAGGTCAAGGGTATCGACGACCTTCTGGTGTATCGCGCGAAGTGCTGCAACCCGATTCGCGGTGAAGCTATCGTCGGCTACGTGACGCGCGGCAAGGGCGTCGCTGTGCATTCGCTGAATTGCACCAACGTCCAGAACCTGATGTATGAAGTGGAGCGCAAGATCGACGTCGAGTGGGCACGTGCCGCCAGTGAGACGTTCCAGGTGAAGCTTCTGATCCACACCGAAGACCGGCCCGGCATCCTGAACCAACTGACGCAGGCGCTATTCGGCGAGCAGATCAATATCCGCAGTCTGGAAGCCCGCGGCGACGACGAACGCGCAGCCGACGGTGCAATCATCGATGTTACTGTCGAGGTTCGCGATAAGAAGCAACTCGAGCGCGTGGTTTCCGCGGTGCGCCGCATCTCAGGCGTGCGCGACATCGAGAGAATCAATCAGTGAGTAACCAGCCCAGTGAGTAACCCGTCCAACGAGCCCGAGCACATCGCGATTTCAAAATCCAAAGGCATCAAGATCGACTGGAAAGACCAGCATCATAGCGAATATGGGGTAGCCTACCTGCGCGACGAGTGCCCCTGCGCCACCTGCACCGGAGCCCACGGTACGCCTCCGCAGAAGTCCAACTACGGGGGGAGCGAATTGTTTCCGATGTACAAGCCCAAACTGCGGATGAATGAAGTGGAAGCCGTGGGCAGCTACGCAATTCGCATCGCCTGGTCGGACGGACATAATACAGGCATCTATTCGTTCGACCATTTCCGCCGGATCTGCCCTTGCGAGGAGTGCCGCACGGCCAGGGGCTGAGGGTTCACCATTCAAGACGGCGCAATCCGCCGACGCGATCGAAATGACGATCGCGGCTCAGCACCGCAAGGCGGTGCTGGCGGCAAAGAGCGGCGATCCACAGGTCATTCGAGGGAATCGGCGTTCCCGCACGTTTTAGTTCCAAGCGTAGCCCGGCGTAGTGTTCGGCGGTCTCTTGAGTGATGTCAAGGATGCGATATGCCGGGAGACTCTCCCGCAACCATTTCTGATGGTGGCTCCGGCGGGCGGACTGCGCAATCCCAAACCCATACTCACCCAAGACAATCACCGGGATGAGAGCCGATACAGCCCGCTCAAGCGCGGCACGAATGCCCGGCTGCTCATCGACGATTGCCGAAAGCGCGTTGGTGTCTATGATCACTCCCAATCCTCTGCGTCAATCGTTTCGAACTCCTCATCAATCAGCTTCTGGATTCGCACATTTTCGTCGTGCAGATGACGCAACCCTCCTATCGTCTTCATCCAAGGCTTATCGTCAGGTCTTCCCGCAGCCAGTTTTTCCTGCACGGCTTCGGTCACGAATTGACGCAAGGGAATCCCGCGGTGGGCGGCCTGCGCCTTAGCCTTGCGAAATACCGCGTCGGGGATTTCGAGCGTGGTCTTCATAAGAACATGTTCCCATATTTACGGGAGAGGCCGGGCGCCACTCACGCCTGCCAGACAATCTTGCCGCCGACAATCGCCGCCACCGGACCGCCGCGGAAGGCGACGCCATCAAACGGCGAGTTGCGGCTCTTGGAGAGGGACTTATTTACGTCGTAAGTCCATTGCCGGTCGGTGGAGAAAATGGTAACGTCGGCCGCAGCGCCGGCTGCCAGAGTGCCACGCGGGATGCTTAAAATCCGCGCGGGGTTGACCGTGAACATTTCGATCAGTCGCCTTATATTGATTTTCCCGCTGTGAACCAGGCAATCCAGCGCGACACCCAGCGCCGTTTCCAGGCCGATGATGCCGAACGGGCACTTCTCGAACTCCTGCATTTTTTCGCTGCCCGCGTGCGGCGCATGATCCGTGGCGATCGCGTCGATGGCTCCGTTGACTACGCCCTCGACGACCGCATTCACATCGCCCGCCGACCGCAACGGCGGCTTCATCTTGTAGTTGCTGTCGTAAGGGATCATGCCCGCATCGGTCAGAGTTAAATGGTGCGGTGTCGCTTCCGACGTGACCGGTAGCCCTCGGAGTTTCGCGAATGCAACCATCTCCACCGAGTGACGCGAAGAAATGTGCGCCACGTGATAGCGCGCGCCGGTAACCTCGGCGAGCAGAATGTCGCGCGCCACCATCACGTCTTCCGACGAGCCCGGAATGCCGCGCAGTCCCAGGCGCACGGATGCGGCACCCTCATGCATATCGCCACCGGCGCTGAGATGCAGATCCTCGCAGTGGTTGATCACCGGCATGTGAAAGCTGCGCGCGAATTCCATGGCGCGCCGCATCAGTTGGGCATTCATCACCGGCCGCCCGTCATCGGAAATGGCCACCGCACCGGCCTGACGCATGGAGCCGATGGCCGCCAGTTCCTCCCCCAGGCTGCCGCGCGTAATGGCGCCGATCGGGAACACATTGACGACCGCATGCCGCCGAGCTTTTTCGATGATGTAGGTGGTGACGGTGGCGCTGTCGTTCACGGGAGCGGTATTGGGCATGGGACAAATGGATGTGAACCCGCCCGCTGCCGCCGCGCGCGCCCCGCTTTCGATGCTCTCCGAGTGTTCAAACCCCGGCTCGCGCAGATGCACGTGCATATCGATGAAGCCCGGGGCGACGACCAGGCCGGTGGCGTCGAACACCTGCGCTCCCGCGGGCGATAAGTTGGCGCCCACACCCTTAATGAGTCCGTCCTCGATCCACACATCGGCCACGGCGTCATGGCCCGACGCGGGATCCACCACACGGCCGTTTTTAATCAGCAGCGCCGGCATTTGCGTCTCCACTCAAAACTCGTTCGAGCACTGCCATGCGCACCGAAATCCCGTTCTCCACCTGGTTCAGAATCGCCGAGCGCTGCGAATCCGCTACCTCCGACGAGATCTCGCGGCCACGATTGATCGGCCCGGGATGCATCACGATGACGTCCGGCTTGGCGAGCTTTAGGTGCTCCAGCCGCAGTCCGTAGAACGGAAAATACTCGCCGGCGGGGAATGCCGCTTCGTGCTGCCGCTCCAGTTGGACCCGCAGCATCATGATCACGTCGGCGTCGCGAATGGCTTCATCCATATCCGTGGTCAGGGTCACGCCGGGCGCAAGCTGCTTCAGTTCCAAGGGCAGCAGCGACGCCGGGCCGCACAGTACGATATCGGCGCCGTACTTGGAGAGCAGATACACATTCGAGCGCGCCACGCGGCTGTGTGCGATGTCACCGATGATGGCTACCCGCAGGCCTTCGAGCGATTTGCCGCGATCCAGAATCGTGCGCGCGTCGAGCAGCGCCTGAGTGGGATGCTCGTGCGTCCCGTCGCCTGCGTTGATGATCGGAATTCCTAGATGGCGCTGTAAAAAGTGCGGCGCGCCGGAGGCTGAATGCCGCATGATGATGGCATCCGGCCGCATGGCTCCCAGCGTGTTCAGCGTGTCTACCAGGGATTCGCCTTTGGAGACGCTGGACGCCTGCGCCGTGATGGAAACCGCGTCCGCTCCCAAACCTTTCGCCGCGAGTTCGAAGCTGGTGCGGGTGCGCGTGGAGTTCTCAAAGAACAGGTTCACCACCATGCGCCCCTTCAGCAAATCGAATTTGCGAAAGCGCTGTCCGGGGCCCACCTGGAAATGACGCGCCCGGTCCAGGATCGCCTGCACCTCATCGCGAGTCAGTTCCTCAATGCCCAGAAGGCCCTTCATGGCCCCCCCTAATCGATTCTTTCCACTAAAAGCACCTTCTCCATGCCGTCAATCTCGTGAAACTTCACTTCGATAATTTCGTTGGCCGAAGTCTGCACCGTGCGGCCAATGTAGCGCGCTTCCACCGGCAATTCACGCCAGCCGCGATCGATCAGTACCAGGAGCTGCACTCGCGCAGGACGTCCCTGATCGAACAGCGCGTCGAGCGAAGCACGCACCGTGCGGCCGGTGTAAAGCACGTCGTCCATCAGAATCACATCCATGCCGGTGACGGAAAACGGAATATCGGTGGAGTTCAGGACCGGCTGCTGCGAGACTGTCGACAGATCGTCACGGTACAAACTAATGTCGAGAATCCCCACCGGCACAGAGCGATGCTCCAGCGCTTCGATTTTCTGCGCCAGACGCTGGGCGAGCGGGACGCCCCGGCGGCGGATGCCGATAAACGCCAGCTTGCTCAGGTCTTCGGTGCGTTCCAGGATTTCATGCGCCAGGCGAACCAGGGTGCGGTCGATTTCGGACGCGCTCATCAATTGGGACTTTTCGCGAGTCACAGCCATAGTAGGGTAAACGCTCCAGGGTAACACACCGCTCGTCGATTGCGCCCCAGAAACGCGCGACACATCCCCTACAATAATACAAACCGTATGACTCACATTCGCACTGCGGCTCTGCTTATAGTGGCCGGAATTCCCGCGTGGGCCGCGGAATTGGAGCTGCGCTATGCCGCCATTGAGCGTGTGATTGCGGACCAGTTATTCTCGCAGGATGGCCGCCTCTACGTTCGCGGCAACAAGACTACCCGATGCAAGTTCGCCTACCTGGAATCTCCTCATGTCGGCGCCGTCAATGGGCGTCTGCGAGTTTCGGCGCGCTTCAGCGGGCGTACTGCGCTCGATATGATGGGCGCCTGCGTGGGGCTTGGCGACTCCTTCGATTTCACCATGATCGCCTCGCCCATCGTAAGAAATGGCGCGTTGGCATTCAAAGAGGTAAGCGTTTCCACGCCGCGCGATTCGTTTTACATCCGCAGGGTTCGACTGGCCCTCATCGACAGCTTTTCCCATGATTTCAAAATCGAAGTTCGCGATCAGGCCCGCCGCCTGCTGGAACAACCGCCGGCGCAGGCTTCGCCTACACCCCTCTACCGGCGAGAACTGGCCAGCTTCGATCTGCGCGACGTGCGGGTACAGCCTGACGCCCTCGTGCTGGTGATGGATTTCCGGTTAGTGGTCAAATAGATAGAACCCCTTATGCAGCCAGTGAATCTTGGAGTCGTCGGACTCGGCAATGTCGGCTCCGGTACGCTCGATATCCTCGCGGAAAACGCCGATCAAATCACGCTCAAGCTGGGTTTCCCGCTGCGCGTCGCCGCGGTGTGCAGCCGCCACGTGAGCGGCAAGAAGCTCCCGGCGGCGCTGGGATCTCCGCTGCGGACCACGAATTGGCGCGAGGTGGTGGAGCATCCAGATGTTCAAATCGTCGCCGAGCTCATCGGCGGAACCTCAGTCGCCCGGGAAGTGATCGAGGCCGCCGCCGACGCCGGTAAGTCGGTGGTGACAGCCAATAAGGAATTGATGGCGCTGTGTGGCGCCGAACTGTGGGACCGGGCCATTGCGTCGGGCATCAACCTGGCGATGGAAGCCAGTGTCGCCGGCGGCATACCCATTCACGCCGTGCTGCGCGAAGGCATCTCGGGCGATCGCGTCACGACCCTTTATGGGATTCTGAACGGCACGTGCAACTACATCCTCACCGAGATCGAGCAGCGCGGCGCGGATTTCGCAAAGGTGCTGGCGGAGGCGCAAGCAGCTGGTTATGCGGAGGCCGATCCTTCCGCCGACGTCGATGGCCTCGACGCGCGCTCCAAGCTGGCGATTCTTTCGGCGCTGGCGTTTGGCGAGCGCATCGTGCCCTCCGACATATTCACCGAGGGAATCCGCCGCATCGAGCCGATCGATTTTGGCTACGCGCACATGCTGCATCACACCATTCGCCTGGTGTGCCTGGCGCGCCAGACGCCCAAAGGGCTGCTGCTGTCGGTGCGTCCGTCGTTGATCCCGCAATCGACCATTCTGGCGAGTGTGCGCGGCGCATACAACGCGGTTTGGGTCCGCGGAAAATACGGCGCGGATACTTTCTACTATGGGCGCGGCGCCGGTGCGCATCCGACCGGCGTAGCGGTGGTCAGCGACTTGATGCGCGTAGCGCGCGAGATCCGCTCGGGCAGCCCGGAGCGGGTTTCTCCTTTCGCGCATGCGCGGCTGGGAGAGTATTGTCCGATTCCGATTGCGCTGAATTGCTCGGCTTACTATCTGCGCTTTCGCGTGAAGGACCGTCCGGGGATCATCGCCGAACTCGCGGCGGCACTGGCGGCGGAGAACATCTCAATCGAAGCCGTGCTGCAACTGCCGGATGAAGATGCGACGAATCTGCCGTTCGTGATCACGGTAGAGCCGGCTAGCGAATCCGCCATTCGCTCGGCGCTGGCGCGCATGGAAAAGCTCAACTTCTTGATCGAGCCGCCGCTGGCGATGCCGATGGAAGTGTCGCTCTAGCTAAATAGGGACGGAGAAGCGTCCCGGTCTGGAGCAATAATCAAACTCCGCCCCTATTTGTTAATACCGGAACAAGTCCACAGGTTCGAGTGCTGTGATCTTCCACTGTTTGCCGCGCCGCTCGACGGTGCACTTTACGACTTGCCGCCGCGTCTGCTGCGGGCTGTTAGTTGCGCCCTTTTGCTTGAGGATCAAGAGCCAGTCCAGCTCGACGGTTCGTTTGCGGTCGTCGCCTTCATCGGTGATCTCTTCGATGGTCGCGCCCACGTCATAGGCGGCAAGCAAGCCTTCGACATTGTTCTGCAACGCCGCGTAGCCCGGCATATTACGGTCGAACCTGTCGAGGAAGGACGCAGCGTCATCATTGATCAGCCCCTCGGCGGCCGACGTAAAGACGTTCAGCACGTCCGCTGCGGTATCAGCTATAGCAATCGCTGCGACGAGCAGTAGCAGTGCGGTACGCAGCATCATGTCCGGTAACTGGCGTTAATGCGGATGTAATCTTCGGTGAAATCGCAGGTCCAGAAGCGGGCGCGCCCGTGGCCGCCACCGCGAATCGCAAAGCGGATGTAACAATCGGGCCGATCGAGTTTGCACTTCAATTCGGCTTCGTCAAAATCGGCGGCGAGACCCGCCCGGCAGACCGCCACACCCTGCATGTCGATATCCGTCTTGCGAGGATCGAAGACCACTCCAGCGTAGCCGGCGGCGCAAAGAACGCGGCCCCAGTTAGGATCGGAACCCGCAATCGCAGTCTTCACCAGCGGCGAATTTGCGATGCTGCGCGCGATCCTCTCCGCGGATTTCTCGTTCGCGGCGCCTTCAACGTAAATGGTGACCAGCTTACGGGCGCCTTCGCCATCGCGGGCGATCTGCTGAGCCAGCGATTCCAGCACGCTGGTTAGCGCCGTTTCGAAGGCTTTGGTCGAAGGCTTCACGCCCGACGCTCCGTTGGCCAGCACCGCGACCGTGTCGTTGGTGGACGTGTCGCCATCCACCGAAATGCGGTTGTAGCTGCTGTTGATCGCGCGCTTGAGGGCGGAGCGCAGCGCCGCCGGCGAAACCACCGCGTCGGACACAACGAAGCCCAGCGTGGTCGCCATATTGGGCTGGATCATACCGGAGCCTTTAGTCATGGCGGCAATGCGCGCCACTTGGCGGCCGCTCTTGACTTCCGCGTATGCGGTCTTGGCAACGGTGTCGGTGGTCATGATGGCCGCCGCTACCGCTTCGAAATTGGCGGTATTAAGCCGGCCAGCCAGCGCGGGAAGCGCCGCCACGATTTTCCCGCCATCCATTTCGACTCCAATCACGCCAGTGGATGCGGGCAGGATGTAGTGCGGCTTGACCCCCAGCGCCTTGGCGGCCGCGCGGATAGTTGATAGAGCGACCTGTTCACCGGTCCGCGTGGCGCAATTGGCATTGCCTGCATTCACCAGGATCGCGGACACCTTGCCCCTTGAAACCCTCAGATTCTTGCGCGCCAGAAGCACCGGCGCCGCCACTACACGATTCTGCGTGAACACGGCTGCCGCCACCGCAGGCGTGTCCGACACGATCAGGGCGACATCGTCTTTCTTGATCTTGCGCAGCCCTGCGTACGCCGCGGCGTAGCGAAACCCTAGCGGCAGATTCACAGCAGCACCTCGTCACCACTCAGTGGAAACCCGTTCATAAACGCCGCAGCCGGCATCCGTTTCTTCCCCTCCAACTGAACCTCCCGCAACTCGATCGATTCCCCGCCCCCGCATCCTGCATACAGCTTGCGGTTCACCGCGCGCAGCGCTCCCGGGGGCAACTTTTGATCGCCGATCGCCGCGCTCCAGATCTGAAACCGCTGTCCGCGCAGAAAGCCATAGCCTCCGGGCCACGGCTCAAAGCCCCGAATACGGTTCAGTATTTCGCGAGCGGCAAGCGTCCATTCGATCTTTCCATTTTCCTTCTTCAGTATGGGCGCGTAGGTGGCCTGCGAATCGTCCTGCGGCACGGGCCGGATCGCGGGGAGTTCGGCCAATGTGCGCACCAGCAAGTCGGCTCCTGCCACCGCCAGGCGCCGGCCCAAATCGACGGCATTTTCCTCGGGATCGATGGCCGTCTCCCACGTGAGAAGCATGTCGCCGGTGTCGAGCCCTTCGTTGATGCGCATGGTGGTGACACCGGTTGTCGTTTCGCCCCGCGCGATGGCCCACTGAATGGGCGCCGCGCCGCGATACTTCGGCAGCAAGGATGCGTGCACGTTGATGATGCCCTGCGGCGGAATCTCCAGAATAGTCTTGGGGATGATTTGTCCGTAGCCGACCACCACCATCACCTCCGGCGCCATCGCGCGCAGTTGTTCGACGACTTCGGGCCGCCGTACACGTTCCGGCTGATGCACCGCAAGACCCAAGCGCAGGGCCGCTTCCTTCACGGGAGATCTGGCATCCTTCTGTCCGCGGCCCTTGGGACGATCCGGCTGGGTGAACACAGCAACCACGTGGTGGCCAGCTTCGACAGTGCGCTCCAGGCTGGGGACGGCAAAGCCGGGCGTTCCCATGAATACCAGCTTCATCTCGTTCCTGGCCGCTTGCCGCTGGCCTCTCGTCTCATTCCCACTCGCCGGCTTTTTGCAGCTTGCGAACCTTGCGCCGGATCAGGTCGCGCTTTAGTGCGCTGATGTGGCTGATATACAACTTTCCGTTCAGGTGATCGGTCTCATGCAAAAAGGCGCGCGCCAGAAGATTGTCGCCAGCCATTTCGAATTGTTTGCCCTTGGCGTCCCTGGCGACGACGGTTACTTTGAGCGGGCGCACCACCTGCTCGCGGAAAGTCGGCAAGCTCAGGCAGCCCTCTTCGCTCTTTTGCGAGCCCTCGGTTTTCACAATTTCCGGGTTGATCAGCACGATTTTCTGCGCCGGGTCTTCGCCGGTGGTGATGTCAATCACCGCCAAACGCTTCGCGATCCCGATCTGCGGTGCGGCCAAGCCAACACCTTTAGCGGCGTACATCGATTCGAACATGTCTTCGATCAGCTGATGCAATTCCGGCGTATCGAAATCCGTGATATCCTCGCCGCGCTTCTCGAGCACCGGTTGCCCGTACTTTACGATCGGATAAATCATCGCCTCATGCGCCCTAAAAATTTTTCACCTGTTCCAAATATCCCTGGTAGTTGCGTTTGGCTTCGCCCAGCGAATCTCCGCCGAATTTTTCGATCATCGCGCCCGCCAGAACCAGCGCCACCATGGCCTCGCCGATCACTCCGGCCGCGGGGACCACTGCAACATCGCTGCGTTCATAGGCCGCCAGCGCCGACTCGCGCGTCGCCAAGTCTACGCTTTCGAGCGGACGGCGCAGAGTCGAGATAGGCTTCAGCATTCCGCGCACCAGCACGTCCTGGCCATTGGTCATGCCGCCTTCCAGGCCCCCGGCGCGATTGGCGCCGCGCGTGAAATGTCGCCGCTCGCGATCATAGCCGATAGTATCCTGCACCTTGGAGCCGAAGGCCGCCGCACCTTCGGCAGCGAAGCCAATCTCCACGCCCTTCACCGCCTGCATCGAAACGATAGCCTGCGCGAGCTTTCCGTCCAGGCGCGTGTCCCAGGCGATATGCGAACCGAGGCCGGGAGGCACGCCGCGCGCGACCACTTCGAAGACGCCGCCGACGGTATCGCCGGTCTTATAGGCTTGGTCCACCACTGCCTTCATGCGCTGTTCCGCTTCGGCGTCGACGCAACCTAACAGAACTTCCTCGCGCTGGCTGAGGGCGACCAGTTCTTCCCAGGCAGCGGGCCGTTCCAACTTGGCTTCGCCCACCGCGATCACATGGCTCAGCACACCGATGCCGAATTCCGCCAGATACGCCTTGGCGAGCGCTCCCACCGCGACGCGACCGGCCGTCTCCCGCGCACTGGCGCGCTCCAGAATATAGCGCGCGTCTTGGAAATTGTATTTGATCGCGCCGGCCAGATCCGCGTGGCCCGGACGCGGGCGTGTGACTGGTTTCTTGTGGTTTTCCGAGCCTTCCGCGTCTTCGACGGGCAGCGCTTCTGTCCAGTTCTTCCAGTCCTTATTCTCGATCAGGAGCGCGATCGGCGAGCCAATGGTTTGCGAATGGCGGACGCCGCTGACAATGTGGGCGTGATCGGTTTCGATCTTCATGCGCCCGCCCCGTCCGAAGCCCTGCTGACGCCGCCACAGCTCCCTATCGAGAGACGCGATGTTAATCGGAACTCCCGCGGGCAAACCGGTTAAGGTGGCAACAAGGCACTCCCCGTGAGATTCTCCTGCGGTTTCAAAGCGAAGCATGGAATCTCTTATGGTAGCAACAACCGGCAGAAACCCTAAGCAATTCGCAGCCCGATTCGACCCGCGATTTACGGTCCGAGTCGCCGCCTGATTCAATCCACGCCGGCGGCCGTTTGAAATTACTGCCCGGAAGCCGCCATACTGGTAGTAGACATGTACCTTTCCGAAGAATTCCGCCTCAAGGTTGGCTTGGCCGAGATGCTGAAGGGCGGCGTCATTATGGACGTCACCAACGTCGAACAAGCCATGATTGCCGAGAAAGCCGGCGCCTGCGCGGTGATGGCGCTGGAGCGCGTGCCCTCCGACATTCGCAAAGAAGGCGGCGTCGCGCGCATGGCCTCCATCAGTATCATCCGCGACATCATGAAGACGGTGTCGATTCCGGTGATGGCGAAAGCGCGCATCGGCCACTTCACCGAAGCCCGCGTGCTGGAAGCTCTGGGAGTCGATTACATCGATGAGAGCGAAGTGCTGACGCCCGCCGACGAAGAGCACCACATCGACAAGCGCGATTACAAAATCCCGTTCGTGTGCGGCGCGCGCAACTTGGGCGAAGCGCTGCGGCGGATCGCCGAGGGCGCGGCCATGATTCGCACCAAGGGCGAGGCGGGTTCTGGCAATATTGTCGAGGCGGTGCGCCACATCCGAACCATCGTCAAGGAAATGAAGCAGCTCACGGTGCTGGGCCGCGAAGAGCTGGTACATGAGTCGAAGAATCTGGGCGCGCCGCTCGAACTCGTCGAGTGGGTGGCGGCCAACGGAAAGCTGCCGGTGCCGAATTTCTCGGCCGGCGGAATTGCCACTCCTGCGGACGCTGCACTGGTGATGCAACTGGGCGCCGAGGCGGTGTTCGTCGGCAGCGGCATCTTCAAATCCGAGGACCCCGACAAGCGCGCCCGCGCCATCGTCAAGGCGGCGACTTACTACAAGGACCCCGTCAAGCTGCTCGAAGCGAGCGAGGAGCTAGGCGAGGCCATGCGCGGCCTGGACGTTTCGAAGCTGCCCGAAAGCGAACTGCTCCAGACGCGTGGCTGGTAGGCTGCTGCGGGCAACCCGAGCGCCACATGAAAACCGCTGG
>DATJEI010000150.1:0-5646 GCA_035496735.1 Bryobacteraceae bacterium
AAACTGCGACTAGGCGGCGGACCCGCGAAGATCGAGAAGCAGCATCAGGCCGGCAAGCTGACGGCTCGCGAGCGGGTAGCAAAGCTTATCGATGCGGGCACGATGTTTCTCGAGACCGGCCTGCTGATGGCCTACGACAAGTACGACGGCCAAGCGCCCGCGGCCGGTGTGATCACCGGCGTGGGGCTGGTGGAAGGGCGCGCCACCGTCATCGTCGCGAATGACGCCACGGTAAAAGCCGGCGCGTGGTGGCCCGAGACGATTCCGAAAATTCTGCGCGCGCAGGAGATCGCCATGCGCAACCGGCTGCCGATTGTCTACCTGGTGGATTCGGCTGGTATCAACCTGCCGTATCAAGGCAGTATCTTTCCCGGGCAGTACGGGGCGGCGCGGATTTTCTATTACAACTCGCTGATGCGGCGCAAGCTAAGAGTGCCGCAGATCGCGGCGGTGATGGGCATGTGCATTGCGGGCGGCGCGTATCTGCCGGCGCTGTCCGACGTCATCATCATGGTGCAGGGCACCAGCTTCATGGGACTGGGCGGTCCGAATCTGGTGAAGGGCGCGGTGGGGCAAGTGGTGTCCGCGGAGGCGCTGGGGGGCGCTTCGCTGCACACCGAAACCAGCGGTGTCGCGCACTATAAAGCGAAAGATGATCCAGATGCGCTCGATATCATCAAGACGAAATTGCGCGAGCTGCCGGCGGCGTCATTAGTTACGGGCGCTGCGCCCGCGTCTAAAGGCACCGCGCCAGCCAAGTCGGCCGAAGGACTTTACGACCTGCTGCCCGCCGATCACCGCCTGCCCTACGACGTGGAAGAAGTGATCGCGCGCATCGTGGACGCGGATGAATACCTGGAATTTCAGCCCGAGTACGCGCCGGAAATGTTATGCGCGCACGCGCGGCTGCTGGGTCGCGTGATCGGAGTAATCGCCAACCGCCGCGGGTTTCTGAAGACTGCCGCGGGTCCGCGCATCGGCGGCATTGTGTACGCGGAGTCAGCCCGCAAGGTGGCCTATTTCGTTGAGAACGCCCAGCGGCGCGGGCTGCCCCTGCTGTACTTGCAGGACGTCTCGGGCTTCATGGTGGGCACCGATGCTGAGTCCGAAGGCATCATCCGCGCGGGCGCCGAGATGGTGGAAAGCATGGCGTGCGCAACCGTGCCCAAGATCATCCTGACGCTGAATCATGCGAGCGGCGCGGGTTATTATGCAATGGCGAGTCAGGGCTTCGATCCGCATTTTGCATTCGCATGGCCCACGGCGCGCATTGGCGTGATGGAGGGCGACGCCGCGGTGCAGGCGGTGCACGGCCCGGAGCTTGAAAAATTGAAAGCCAGCGGCGCGGCGGTTCCCGAGGATCTCGAAAGACGCATGGCGCAAACCCGCGCGGATTACGAACGCTGGCTGGACGCGCGCTATGCGGCGGCGCGGGGGCAGGTGGACGCGCTGATCGATCCGCTGGCGACGCGGCGGGTGTTGGCATTCGCTTTCGACGCGGCTTGCGCGCACGGCCATGGCGAGCATTTGATCCTGGAGACTTTATGAGCCGGCGCGGCCTATGAATTTACGAATAGAACAAGACGGGCGCTTGCGCCGCATCGCGCTGGCGGCGGTGGAGAAACGCAATCTGCTGGACGCAGCCACGTGCCAGGACCTGCTGCGCGAGCTGCGCGACGCTGTCGCCGACGACGCCGTAGGCGCGATTTTGCTGGAGGCGGACGGACCGATGTTCTGCTCGGGCGTCGATCCTCTGGCGTGCGAAGACCTGTTCACGATAGGCCGCAGAATGGCGAAGCCCCTGGTCGCGGCGGTACAGGGAGTGGCGATCTCGGGCGGCGTGGCGCTGCTCGCCAACGCGCATGTGGTAGTAGCGGCGCAGGGGTCCAGCTTCGGTCTGACGGACATTCGCGAAGGCAAGTGGAGCGAAGCGATTTACGGGGCGGTGGCCTCGGCCATCGGCGAACGGCGCGCGCTGGAGCTGTGTCTTACGGGGCGTATCTTCTCGACGCCGGATGCACTGGCGTGGGGCCTGGTGCACATGGTGGCTCCGTCATTCGAACTGGACGACCGCGCCAGCGAGGTGGCCGGCGCGCTGGCGAATGCGAGTCCGGAAGCCGTGCGCGCGGCACTGCGCCGGGCGTAAATAGTTGCTAGCGATCTTCCAAATGCTTCAGGCGGGCGTCCAGGACTTCTTCGACGCGGTGCATCTCGGTGCACCACATCTCTTTCATCTCCTCGAAGCGCCGGTCGACGGCGTCGAACCGGCGGTCAACGTCATTGAAGCGCCCATCCATATGGGAGCGAAGCTCTCCCAGCCGTGAGTTCACATCGCTCAAGCGAGCGTTGTTCAGCAGAATACCAATCAGCACGGTCAGCATCGTGGGCACGGATGCGAACGCGATGGTGAGAATCTGGGTATCGTTCATGGGGGTTCCAATACCTGTATCCGGATAGCCGGTTTCTCTCAGGGGAAATTCCGTCACCCCGAGCGCTGCGCCAGCGCCTTCAACCGTTCCTTGCGGACAGGCTTGGCGAAGTAGCGCAGCATGCGGTCGCTGCCGTCGGAAAACAATGCGGCCAGGCGGGTATCGGTGAAGCGCAGCGTCTCCAAATCGCGGGCGATGGCGCGGTGCAAACGCTCGGCCGTGGCTCGGTTCCAGGCTTTGTCGCCCGCTTTAGCGTAGGCCCGCAGAGCCCGCACGCCCAGCGCCTCTACCGCGCCGACGGCCTCGTCGCGCGAAAAGCCCGCGGCGCGAAAACTTTCCGCCGCCCCGGCGATCCAGGGCATCAGGAGCTGCGATCCCAGGTATGCGCCCGCGAAGTACAAGGGCTTAGTGGCCGGCCGCAGTTCAATGAGCTTGCGGCGATCTACCGCCAACATTTTCCGCAATTCCGCCAATGCCGCGGGGGGGCCTTCGCCGACGAATTTTCGTTCCGACGACTCCGGCAGGCAGTTCAATGTAACCACCCGCGCGCCCGTGGTCCGCAAGGGGCTAGGCCGGAGGCTGTCGCGCAGCGCATCGCAAAGCACCACTGTCTTGCCCTTCAGTTGCACTGCGGATGCGAGTTCGGCGGTGATAAAATCTAGCGCCGTCTCCGGCGCCAGTACCCAGATGAAGCCGCACGGCTCCAGCGCGCGATAGTCGTCTACTCCGAAACCGGCGCGCAGGCCGTTAGCGATGCGGCGTGAAACTTTTAGGGAAGAACCTTTGACGGGCCCCAGTTGCTCCAGTAGTGACGGCAAGCGGGCCAGGAACGATTGGTTGACGCCGCCAGCGCCGACCAGTCCCGCCGGTTTCTGAAATTTCATGTCATCGATGGGTTAGCAGTGATTTCGATGAGCGCCTTGCTCTTCAGTTCTTTGATCCGGTCGCGAAATGCGGCCGCCTGTTTGAAATCGAACCTCTGGGCCGCCGCGCGCATCTTGGCTTCGAGTTCGGACAGATACTGATCTAACTGTTCGGGTGGAACCGCGCCCGCGTCGTCCTCTGCGGTATCGAGCGGTATGGTCACATAATCCCCTTCTGCGATCGCCACCAGGTTCAGGTCGATCGGCTTAATGATGGATTGTGGCACAATTCCGTTCGCTTCGTTATAGGCGCGCTGCAGGGTGCGCCGCCGCGTCGTTTCCTCGATGGCACGCCGCATCGAATCGGTCATCACATCGGCGTAAAGGAGAGCCTGGCCTTCCAGATGGCGTGCCGCGCGGCCCATGGTTTGAATCAGCGAGCCGGCAGAACGCAGGAACCCTTCTTTATCGGCATCGAGGATCGCCACCAGGGAAACTTCCGGCAGGTCCAGGCCTTCACGCAGCAGATTAACGCCGATCAAGACATCGTAGGTGCCGCGGCGCAGATCGCGCAAGATTTTCACGCGATCGAGCGTCGACACTTCCGAGTGCAAGTAGGCGCACTTCACGCCAGCTTCCGAGTAATGTTCCGACAAATCCTCGGCCATACGCTTGGTCAGTGTGGTTACCAGCACGCGCTGGTCGCGCTCGGCGCGCAGCCGGATCTCATGCAGCAGATCGTCCACCTGCCCCCGAATGGGGCGGATAGTAACTTCGGGATCGACTAGCCCTGTGGGCCGCAGGATCTGTTCGATTACTGCGCCGCCGGTCTTGGTGAGTTCGTAAGGTCCGGGCGTCGCGGAAACGTAGACCGCCTGATGCACGCGGTTTTCGAATTCCTCGAAGGTGAGCGGACGGTTGTCGAGGGCGCTGGGCAGGCGGAATCCATACTTGACCAGTTGCTCTTTGCGCGAGCGGTCACCGTGATACATGCCTTGCAGTTGCGGAATAGTCTGGTGGCTTTCATCCAGAAACATCAGCGCGTCGTGCGGCAGATAATCCAGCAGGGTGGGCGGAGCCTGCCCCGGCAAGCGGCCGGTGAAGTGGCGCGAATAGTTCTCGATCCCGTGGCAGTAGCCGATCTGCTGGATCATCTCCAAGTCGAATTTGGTGCGCTGCCACAGGCGCTGCGCCTCAATCCGCTTGCCTTCCTTTTCGAGCTCGCCTTTCCACCAATGCAGTTCGTTCTCGATACTGCGCAAAGCTTTGTCGCGCGTCTCCGGCTGCATCACATAGTGCGTCTTGGGATAGATGGGCAGCCGCAGGTAGCTCTGCTTCACCTGCCCGGTCAGGGGATCGATCTGCTCCAGGGATTCGATCTCGTCGCCCCACATGCCGATGCGATAAGCGGAATCGTCGTACGTGGGGAACAGCTCGATCACATCGCCACGGACTCGAAAGGCCCCGCGCTTGAAGTCGCCTTCATTGCGCTCGTAAAGAATGCTCACCAGATGCGCCGTGATCTCTTCGCGCGAGATTTTCTGCCCTTTTTCGAGCATCATCAGCATCCCGTAGTACGCCTCCGGCGACCCGATACCGTAGATGCAGCTTACGCTGGCGATGATGATGCAGTCGCGCCGCTCGAACAGCGAGCGGGTGGCCGACAAGCGGAGCTTGTCGAGCTCATCGTTGATGGTGGCTTCTTTTTCGATATAGACGTCGCCTGCGGGAATGTAGGCTTCGGGCTGATAGTAGTCGTAGTAGCTAACGAAATATTCGACCGCGTTGGAAGGGAAATAGCTTTTAAATTCCTGATAGAGCTGCGCCGCCAGCGTCTTGTTGTGCGCCAGCACCAGCGCCGGACGGTTACTGGCCTCGATGACCTTGGCCATTGTGAAGGTCTTGCCGGAGCCGGTCACGCCCAGCAGAACCTGGTTTTGCTCGCCGTCGCGCAAACCGCGCAGCAAGGAGTCAATCGCAGCAGGTTGGTCGCCTTTCGGCTGATAGTCGATCCCGAGCCGGAAGGCCATATCTCATTATAAAAGACCACCAAAATCGCCCGTCGCCGCGGCGCGCGTGTTAAGGTTTCCAGGTGGGGACGACCTTCGCGCTCTATCCTTTGCGCTTCCGCTTCGCAACGTGTAAGCTGCGCCATTTTTCGGTCAACACTCTGCGCGGCGGGTTTGGAAGCGCGCTCAAAAAGATTGATGCGGACGCGTATGCGCGGTTCTTTGCACCCAGGAGGGTCGCGGGTTCGGGGCCCAGCGGACTCGCCCATCCGCCGCGTCCTTTCGTATTCCGCCTGCTTGGTCCGTTGGAAGTCGGCCTGAATGTTTTCCTCATTCGCGATCCCG
>DATJEI010000151.1:0-4603 GCA_035496735.1 Bryobacteraceae bacterium
CTCAACTGAATTTTCTCGTCCTTGGTAGCCGTACCCAGCATGCCGTAAATGGTCTGCCGGATGGGCTGCTCGCGGGCCAATTCGATCAGAAACGCACTGGCCACTCCGCGCCAGGCGCGCTGATTCAGCGAGTTCAGCAGATATTGCAAAGGCCCGTACCGGTCGGTTTTCAACTCACCCAACAGGACCAGTCCGAAGGCTGCCGACAGGCGTGGATTCATTCCATGCTCGGTCTCGAACGCCTGATTCAGCGCCGCTCGATCCATGGGATTCTTCAGCCGCCCCAAGCCCTCCTCCGCCGCCGCCCGAACCAGGTCGTCTTTGTCGGAAAGGTTCTGCAGGAAGATGGCATGGTCCGCCGGATCGGCGAGCATGGCGAGCGCTTCGAGGGCCGCGCGCCGCACTTTCACGGAGCGCGCGTGCTCCAGCGCGTCCCGCACTTTCGGCGCGGCCTCCCGATTGCGCAGCAGGCCGGTGGTCTCCAGCGCCTGGACTTGGATTTTCTCCTCTAAATCACCCAGCAGGAAACTGATGCGCGGGGCGGCTTCGGGATCGCCAATTTTCTGGATCGCCACCAGCGACTCATACATCACCTTGTCGTCCTTGGAGCGCAGGGCCTCGACCAAATCCGGTATCGCCGCACGGCCGCGCAGCACACCTGCCGCCCGCGCCGCATTGGCACGCGCATCCAGGCTCGCGCCGCCGCGCGCGAGTTTCCCCAGCGCAACGATCACGTCCGGGCGCACTTGCACGAAGGGGTCGATCACCTGGTCGTTGTTATCGGTAAACTTGCCGGTCACCGACGAGCCAACACGCGAAAGGTGCCCACTCAGTCCGGTCTTCACATAACCCGGCAAATACACATTGACCAAGCCGTCAGTCGCCCGGATCTGCATTTCCGCGTCGTTGTCGCCGGCGGCCCGCACCAGTCCGTCCAGCGTCTTGGGACCGCCAACTTGGATCAGCGCCTTGACAGCCTCGACGCGCACTCCTACGTCCGGATCGCTTACGTATGGCATGATCTTCGGAATTGCGTCTTCGCCTTGCTTGGCTAGATCGCGCACCGCTCGGGTGCGCTGCTTGACGTCGGCATCCTGCGCATGCAGGAGCGCGAATACCGCCGCAAAACACAGAAGGAGTATAGGTTTCACCGCACAAACTCGACCTGAACGCGGTGCGGGATCAGACCTGCCTCATAGCCCATATCGAGCAGCTTCTGCGCGGCCTTGGGCACAATCTCTCCGCAATCCACGGTGTAGTGATTGACATACATACCCACGAATTTCTCCGCCAGCGCGGGGTCCATATCGCGGGCAAATTGCAGCGCGTAGTTCAGAGCTTCTTCCCGGTGATCGATGGCATATTGGATGCTCTCGCGCATCAGGCGGCAGCATTCGCTGGCCATTTCCGGACTTAGATCGCGCCGCAGCGCATTGGCGCCCAGCGGCAAAGGCAGATCGTAGGTGTCCTTGAACCAGCGGCCCAGATCGACGACATTGTGGAAGCCTGCGTTTGAGTAGGTCAACTGAGCCTCGTGAATGATCAGGCCGGCATCCGCCTTGCGTTCCTCGACCGCATCCAGAATTTTATCAAACGGCGTATCCACTGCTTCGAAGTCGGGCTGCATCAAGCGCAGGGCCAGGTAGGCCGTGGTGAGCCGCCCGGGAATCGCAATGCGCTTGCCCTTCAGCTCTTCGACCGACATGGGATGCGACGCCACCACCATCGGGCCGTAGCCGTCGCCGATGCTCGACCCGGCGGCCATCAGTTGGTATTTGTCGGCGACATACGGATAGGCGTGGTAGGAAATCGCCGTCAGCTCATACTCACCAGCACGGGCCTTCTGGTTGAGAGTCTGGATGTCGTCCAGAACATGCCGAAACTGCACCAGGTTCGATCGTATTTTACGCGTAGCCAGTGCGTAAAACATGTAAGCGTCATCAGAGTCCGGACTATGGGCACAAACAATTTCAGCTGGGAGCGACATGCGTTGGGGTGAAATTAGATGATAGCAGGTGGCCAGCCTCGCATCCTGCCCTAGCGTAAAATCAGCTTCGAACAGTGGTACCGGGCAGCGGCAAGTCCGAATATCCTAACGGCGATGTGTTGACGCGGCGCCATGCTCCCGGGCTCACACCTATCATTGCCGTAAAGACAGATACTGCTTGGTTGCGCAGCAGGTTCAAAGTTGCGCTCATAAGTTCTTTCACGCGCCGCTCCTGCAGGGGCGCCAGTCCGCCGCGGAGGAGGCCGGCAATCCTGGCGCATACCGCCAGGGGAAGAAGTAAAATTATTCTCGGCGGTAGGGCCAACGAGGGATGAAAGCCGCGCGAATCCATAAATTCGGCTCACCGGATGTGATTGTCGTCGAAGAAGTGCCTTGTCCGGCTCCCGCGGCCGGAGAAATACTGGTGCGTGTAACCGCTGCAGGAGTCGGGCCGTGGGACGCGATTATTCGTGAGGGTCAAAGCAAGGTAAGTCCGCCACCACCGCTGACGCTTGGTTCGGATCTAGCGGGAGTCGTGGAAGCAGTGGGACCGGGGGTGGCCCCATTCAAAGAAGGCGACTCGGTTTACGGCGTGACAAACCCGCAGTTCTGTGGAGCGAATGCCGAGTACGCGATCTGCTCCGCCAAAATGATTTCCCCCAAGCCACGCCGCCTAAGCGAAATCGAAGCGGCATCCGTGCCAGTGGTGGCGGTGACGGCCTTGCAAATGCTTTTCGATTATGCGCATGCCGTCGCCGGGCAGGCGGTCATGATTTTGGGTGCGGCTGGAAATGTGGGCGCGTATGCAGTGCAGTTGGCGGCGAGGGCTGGGCTTCATGTCGTCGGAGTCGCCGGAGCAGAAAACAGTGAGTTCGTGCGAAGTTTCGGCGCCCACAGCGTCGTCAACGATCCGCTTGGGACATCGGAAGACAATCTTTTTCCTTTCGATGTCGTCATCGACACAGTTGGCGGAGAGATGCAGGAACGCTCGATCGCCCTTCTAAAGCCCGGAGGGATCCTGGTGTCGGTGGTGTCCACCGGTTCCCTGCCCACTCGTTCGGACGTGCGAACAGTTTTCTTCTATGTTGAAGTAACTAGCGAGCGACTGGCGACTATTTCCGAACTGTTTGACCACGGAAAACTGCTGCCTCACGTCGGCAACGTGCTTCCTTTGCAACAAGTTCGCGCCGCCCATCGGATGCTCGCGGGCGCACCGCATAAGCCAGGAAAAATCGTTCTGGAAGTCGCGATCTGATCGCTATCGATCTGCCCCTTTACTCCGGGTGTGGGCGGCGCGTACCTCCGGGTAAACCGCAGCAAAGGCAACACGGTTGAAATCCACAGACCTCCCTGCTCGATGTACAATTAATCGTTTGGAATAAAACTATGTCCTACTCAAGCGGCCGTCAATTTCTTCAGCTTCCGGGTCCCACCAATGTACCCGAGCGTGTTCTGCGCGCGATGGCGCGTCCCACCATCGATCATCGCGGACCAGATTTCGCTCGGCTGGGGCTGGAGGTACTGGAGGGACTGAAGGAGGTTTTCCAGACCAAGGGACACGTGGTGATCTTCCCTTCCTCCGGCACGGGCGCCTGGGAGGCCGCGCTGACGAATACCCTCTCACCCGGCGACAAGATTCTAATGTTCGAAAGCGGCCACTTCGCCACTTTGTGGATACAGATGGCGCAAAGACTGGGCCTGGACGTCGACGTGGTGCCGACCGACTGGCGCCACGCCCCCGATCCGCAAGTGATTGAAGCCAAGCTGGCGGAAGATCGCAGCCACAAGATCAAGGCCGTCTGCGTGGTGCACAACGAAACGTCGACCGGCGTCACCAGCCGGGTGGCCGCCATTCGCGAGGCCATCGACCGGACGCATCATCCGGCGCTATTTCTGGTCGACACCATCTCGTCGCTGGCGTCTATCGACTTCCGACATGATGAGTGGCAAGTGGACGTGACGGTGACCGGCTCGCAAAAGGGCTTGATGCTGCCGCCGGGCCTGGGATTCAATGCAGTCAGTGAAAAGGCGCTGGCGGCTTCCAAGTCAGCCAAACTCCCCCGGGCCTACTGGGAGTGGGAACCGATGATCAAGCAAAACGCCATTGGTTTCTTCCCATATACGCCTGCTACCAATCTCCTGTATGGCCTGCAAGAGGCGTTACACATGCTGCGCGAGGAAGGCTTGAAGAACGTGTTTGCGCGGCACCGGCGCCATGGCGAAGCCACGCGCCGCGCCGTCAAGGCCTGGGGCCTGGAAAACGTGGCACTCGATTCGAGAGAATACAGCGACTCCGTGACGGCCATCTATACACCCGCCGGGCACTCGGCTGACGGCCTCCGCAAAGTGATCCTGGAGCGCTTCGACATGCCGCTCGGCACCGGCCTCGGCAAGCTGCAGGACAAGGTTTTCCGTATCGGACACTTGGGCGATTTCAACGATCTGATGCTGGCGGGAACCCTGAGTGGCGTCGAGATGGGTCTGGAGATCGCCGGCGTTCCTTATCGCAAAGGCGGCGTGGCAACAGCGATGGACTACTTGACGGAATCGCTTAAAGTAGAACACGCAGTCGCGCGTTAAAAATTTAATCTGAGGGCGCCGGCTCAGCGAAAGAAC
>DATJEI010000152.1:0-10073 GCA_035496735.1 Bryobacteraceae bacterium
CGTCCTCGATTTTCTCCTGCCAGCGGTAGATGCTGCGGGCTTTGGGCAGAATATTCACGCACGCGGCAACGCGTTGCTCCACCAGGTGACGCGCCAGGTGGGCCGCATGCTTTTCGGAATCGCACGTGGTCAGGACCACGATCTTGTCCGTCATGCCTAGTGGCTCTTGGCGGTCCGGCTTTTGGGCAGGCCGGCGATTTTCTTTTTGACGGCCTCGATCTCCTTGCCGTCCGACGATAGCGTGATGAACTTCTGGTAAGCCTCACGGGCTTCAGTGAAATTCCGCAGTTTTTCGTCGGCCTCGCCCAGCCTGAGGACTGCTTCGGCCGAAGTCGGGTCCCACTTGCTGGCTTCCAGATATCGGCGTGAAGCCGCCCGGTAGTTTCCTTTCTTGAAGTAGAAGTTGCCGGTGGTGATGTTGCGGCTGGCTTCCAGCGGATTGAACGAGTACTCCTTGGGCTTCAGGTCGGGATCTTCTTCAGGAGGCTCTTGTTCCTGAACCGCAGGCGCCGCAGGCGGCGCGGGCGGCTTGGACTCCTGGGCGGCAATCGGAAGCGCCCAAAAGACGCTCAGTAGAACAGCGCGTGTCACAATTTAAGTGTAGAGCCATTTTAATCCATGCAGGACCTTCGCGAACGAGCCGCCGAACTGCCTCTATCGCCGGGCGTGTACCTGTATAAGGACGCTTACGAAACAGTCATTTACGTCGGTAAGGCCAAGAACTTGCGCGCGCGTGTGCGCAGTTACTTTTCCGACGAACGGCTGGCGGATTCGAAGACCGGTACCCTGATCAGAGATGCCCGGCACATCGATTTCATTCAGGTCGATAACGAAAAAGAGGCATTGGCGCTCGAAAACAACCTGATCAAGCAGTGGAAGCCGCGTTATAACATCCTGCTGCGCGACGACAAGACCTATCCTTATATCAAGCTCACGGCCGAAAAATACCCGCGCGTGTACGTAACCCGGCGGTTGCGCAAGGACGGGTCCAGCTACTTCGGCCCATATTTTCCGGGCAATCTGGCGCACCGCCTGGTGCACTTCATTCACCGGCATTTCAAGGTTCCGTCGTGCAAGGTGGATCTCACGCGATTCCACTCGCATCCGTGCCTGGAATTTCATATTCACCGCTGTCTGGGGCCGTGCGTCCAAGGGCTGACAACCGACGCCGCTTACGCCGAAGCCGTGCGCCGCGTACGCTGGTTTCTGGAAGGCCGCCATCGGGACTTGGCGGACGAACTTCGCGCGCGCATGGAGACTGCCAGCGCGGGGATGCGATACGAAGAGGCCGCGGCGCTGCATGACCTGATCAAGACCGTGGAAGAACACGGCGAAAAGCAAAAGATGGCGGCGGTGGAAGGCTCGGACACCGACATCTTCGCCTATTACGCCGAGCCTCCGCTGGTGGCGGTGAACCTGTTCCACTTGCGCGGCGGCCACATTGTCGACCGGCGTGAGTTTTTCTGGGAAGATCAGCGCGAGTTCGATCCGCCGGAGTTTTTTTCGTCGTTGATCAAGCAGGTGTATCTGGACGAGCCCTACATCCCGGTGTTTATGCACGTGCCGGTGGATTTTGAAGACCGCGAGCCGCTGGAGGAACTGCTATCCGAGCGCCGCGGGCGCAAGGTGGAGATCCAGACTCCGCAGCGCGGGCAGAAGAAAGCCATGCTGGAGCTGGTGGAATCCAACGCAAAGCACAGTTTCGAGCAGCGTTTCCGCGTGCTCAAGCCATCCTCGCTCGCGATTCAGACCGCTCTGCAGGACTCCCTGAACCTGGAAACCGCGCCGCAGCGCATCGAATGCTTCGACATCTCACACATTCAAGGCACCGACAAAGTGGCCAGCATGGTGGTGTGGGAAAACGGGCGGATGAAGAAATCCGATTACCGCAAATTCATCATCCGAACCGTCGAGGGCAACGACGACTTTGCTTCCATGCGCGAGGTCATCACGCGACGCTATGGGCGGCTTAAGGAAGAGAAACTGCCGCGGCCGGGCCTGGTTCTGGTCGACGGCGGGCTGGGACAACTGCATGCGGCCGCGGAAGCGCTGGAATCGCTGGGCATCACGGATCAACCGCTGGCTTCCATCGCCAAACGCGACGAGTGGATCTACGTGTACGGCCAGGAAGACGAACCCATTGTGCTGGACAAATTCTCGCCGGTGTTGCACTTGATCCAGGAAGTGCGCGACGAAGCCCACCGTTTTGCGGTCACCTTCCATCGCACGCGACGCAACGCCAGCCGTCTGCAAAGTGAGCTGGATCAGATTCCGGGGATTGGCGAGAAGACCACCGCCAAGCTGCTAAAGCATTTTGGCAGTCTGGAGCGCGTGCGTCAGGCTCCGGATGAAGAACTGGTGCGGGTAGCGGGCCGAGCGGCCGCTCAGAAAATAAGGACGGGTCTCGCTGATGGATCGAAACCCGCCCTTCCCATGAAAATACCTTGACTAGAACAACTCGCCGATTTGCTTGGCAGCCTCGCGGGCTTCCAGGTGGATCAAACCTGCATTGCCGTCTTGCGGGCTGAGTACGGCCAGAACCGCCTTGGAGCCGGCCGCATAGATGAACAGGGCGGCGTCATCGGAGCGGACGGAGACTTCACCCAGATTGCCTGCGCCAATGTTGCCGCTGATCTTGCGCCCCAAGCTGGAAGCGGCCGCGGCCATCGCCGCCAACCGGTTGGGATCCGCGCCATTGGTTAGAGCGTGCGCGATCGGCAGCCCTTCGTTGGACGCCAGCAGCACCCCCTTTAATTCCGGAATCGCATTGCGCAGCTCTTCCAGCGTCGCCTTCAATGCCTCGCCCTTTGCCATGAGTGCGCCTCCCTAAGCTTAAAATCTCCAATATCTCGGAGAAGATATTCATCTATCGGCGCGTAGGGAAATAACTTTAGAGCAGGCTTAAGCCGGGCTACGAGCCGCCCTAGGGGCCGGCCGCATTGCGCATTGGCTTGAATAACTTACATCCAATCGCCTAAAGGAGGTGTATGAAGCAAGCTCCGGGTGATTAGTATAATTGCCCGGGGTCGCACTAAGGTCTTTGCCTCAGATCCACCGGATAAGTACTTTACCGCATCGAATGCCCCTGCGGGGGCCTTTTGGAGGGAACCAAAAGAACCGATCACTCTAAGGTATGCGGTGTCTGCAATGCGGAAAAGGCATTCCTCTGTTCAAGCGCCTCGGCGGGAGCAGCGAGTTTTGTTCCGAAGCGCATCGCCGCGAATACCAGCGGGAATACAGCCAGCTTGCGCTGGGCCGGTTGCTGCAGTCCCATCCGATAGAATCGCGAGCGGAGGCCGTGAAAGCGCCGCCTCTGGCAAACGCTACCGCCCCGGCAGTCGATGAGGCACTCGCCGCGCCCGCCGTGAATGGTACGCGCCCCGCCGCAAGGCCAGGCACCGCGCCCGCGTGGGCCGAAAAGGCGCATCCGGCGACCCCCCCATCCGCCCCCGCCGCGAAGCCGAGCGGAATCGCAAAACCTCAGCCACCAGCGGTGACCCCGGAAAAGAACGCCGCGTCACAACCGGCCGCGTCAGAACGGGCCGCGTCAGAACGGGCCCCATCACAACCACCCGCGTCACAATCGGCCGCGTCAGTACCGGCTGCGTCCGAAAAGGCCCCGTCACAACCGGCCACCGCCAAGCTGGCCGTGGTTCAAAAACCGGCTCCAGCGAAATTGCAGTTCGCGTTGGCAGCCGCCCCTGAATTCGAGCACGCATTCGCGTCCTTGGCTCCCGACAGACCGCGCCGCGAACCGGACATGTTGCAGGCGGAGTTGCCGCATGGCCGCGCCGTCGCATGGGAGAGCCCGGTCGACGTCGCCGACTCAGTCGCGCACCCGAGGGAGCGCAAGCTGGATCTGCGGGACGTGTCCCGGCCGGCTCCCAGGATAGCTCTGGATCTCCGCATCGTGCCCGCAGAATCCTTCGAAACCGAAAACCGGCCTCTTACGATTCCGTTCGTGCCCGCTGCGCCGGCTGAAGCTTCCCTATGGAGTGCGCCTCCCTGCAATTTCGCGGGCCAGCTGGCACCTTTGAGCGACTTCGCCGACGCTCAATTCTCGAAGTCGGGTTTTGAGGCGCCCGAGCTCGGTGGCAGCTCCGCGACATCGGTCATTCCCGAATCATCGTTTGCGGAACCTCAACCGACAGCGACGGAAATTGAACCTACACCAGAGGAAACACCGGCAAGCTCAAGGGAATCGCAGACCGCTGCCGCCCCTCCAACCGTCCCCGTACCTGATCCGGAACTCGATCCTTTGCCCGTGAGCTGTACAGGGATAGCGCCAGGGAAAGCCAAACCGATCGCGGTGTTCGGTCCGGCACCCATTAGCGCTGGCACCGTCCAGATACCGCAGCCCAATGGTCTGCCGCTGCGGCCGGTGATGGTACTGGCGCCGGCGGCCGCTCCCACCATCGAGGTTAAGCATCGGAAAGGCGGGTTCCTCAGCTTGCGCTCTGCCCTCTCGATCAAGACCTCCCTCCCGCAATCCAGGACATCAACATCGCTCTCCTCGGAACTTAATCTGGGTCTCTCCGCGCCGCCGATGCAGACTCCAGTCCGTAACGGGAGGCCGTGGATCAGCACGATTCTAACTGCTGTCACCGGCGTGGCGGTGCTGGGCGCCGGGCTGTTCTTCTTCCTGGGCAAACAGAGCGATGCTGGATTGAAATCGCCGGCGCCGGCGCTCTCCGATGGCGCATTGGGCGGCCAATGGATCGCGAACTTTGCTCCCGACGTCCAGCATGAGCGCAGAGTTTCGTTGCTGCGATCCTCGATGAAGCTTGCGGCATATCGGTTGGACTTTGAAAGTTCCATCCGGATCAAGGCCCTGGGCTGGGTTTACCGCGCCCAGGACTCGAAGAATTTCTACGTCAGCAAAATCGAATTTCAGAAGCCCGGATTGAATCCGGTGTATGCGCTGGTGCACTACGCCATCATCAATGGCGTAGAACAGCCGCGGGTGGAAACGCCCCTGCATGTGGCGGTGCCGATGGGCGGGCTTTACAAGATCCGCTTTGAGGCGGTGGGAAATCATTTCACCACCTGGGTGCAAGGTCAACGGGTGGAGCAATGGACCGACCCGCGGCTTTCGTCCGGCGGCGCCGGCCTGTATAGCGAAGGGGTGGAGCAATCCGCCCTGCATGGCGACTTTGTGGTTACGCCGCTATCGAATTAGAAAAAGTTTGAGATAGGAGACGCCACCATGGCGCAGGACATTCCGGCAGACAAAGCTCAGCAGGTTTTCTTCGTAGACGACGATCTCATCGAGCGGCTTCTGCGGCGGGACCCGACTCCGCTTTCGCCTAAACCGCAGCGGCCAGCCTATTCAAGCAGTCTGGCGCCGGCCATAGAGCTGGCGTCGGAGGGAAAGCTGGACGACGCGGTGCGGGAGCTTGAAGGCGGGCTTCAACGCGGCGAAAATGCGGCCGAAGTTCATAGCGGTCTCGGCCATCTTCGCTTTGAGCAACAGAATTGGCAGGAAGCGGAACGGCACTACGCCAAGGTAGCGGAACAGGAACCGAGGAATACTGCCGCGCATTACAATCTCGCCCTGTCTCTTGAACGTCAGGCGAAATTCGAAGCCGCAGCTCAGGAGTTTGAAGCCGCTCTGTCGATTGAACCCCGGCGCTGGCAGGCTCAGATCGGCCGAGGACTGTGCCTCCTCAGGTTGAACCGGCCGGACGCCGCGCTGCCGTGCTGGGAGGCGGCCCTTAACGACCTTCCTCCCGCGAACAAAGCTCAGAGACAAGACGATATTCTTTTCGGCAAGGCCGTGGCCCTGCATCAACTGGGACGTCTGGAAGAAGCTTCCGATTTATACAACCAGTTGCTGCCGGCCAATCCCAACTCCATCGATCTGCTGGCGAATCTGACGACGCTGGCGATCGCGCGTAAAGATGAAGCCAGGGCCAAGGAGATGGCGGAGCGCCTGTTCAAGATCCAGCCGGAGTCACGTGCCGCGCTGGAGGGTCTGGCCGCTACCGCGCTCGCGCGGGGCGACTACAGCGCCGCGGTTCAGCACTGTTCGCAGCTGATCAAGGTAGCCGGGGACTCCTACGACATATGGTTCAATCTCGGCGTGGCCTTCCAGAAGACCGGCCGCCTGGAACAAGCCGCGAGCGCTTACCGCGAGGCGCTGCGGCTTCGTCCCCAGGCGGTGGAAGCCAATGCCAATCTCGGCGCCGCCCTGCAGGAGCGTGGCGAATTAGCAGCCGCGCGGGAAGCCTATCGGAGCGCCTTGGAAGTCTCGCCCGGGTTGCCCGGCGCATTGTGGAATCTGGCGATCGCGGCCGAGCGGGAAGGCAACCCGCAGGAAGCCGAAGAACACCTGGAAAAACTGCTGGCAGCCGAGCCGGATTGGCAGGATGCCGCCTTCCGCCTGGGTTACCTGCGCCTGAAACGCGGCGAATTCGCCGGAGCGGTGGATTGTTTTGAAGCCTGCTTGAAGCAGCGAAAAGACTGGGTGGAAGCGCGGCTGAATCTGGGCGTCGCATCGTGGAAATTCGGAGATCTGGAGAGCGCGGCAGACGCCTTCCGCCAGGTTCTATCCATGAATCCCAAGCACCCGGAGGCTTGGCGTTATCTCGCGGCCGTGGCCATCGAACAAAAAAACTCCAGCGAAGCCCGTGAGATCGTCGGCAAGCTGGGGTCGCTGGGGCCGGCTTCGCCGGAGCTGCAATATAATCTTGGCCTCTTGCTGCAATCGACCGGCGACTATAGCGCCGCCGCAGAGTGCTACCGTGTAACCTTGCAGCACAAGCCGGAATTCCGCGGGGCCCTGATCAATCTGGGCCATGTGCTGAAAGCCGCTGGCCAGGAAGAAGAGGCTCGCAGCGTCTGGAGCCGGGCGGTAGCCGCAGACCCTGAACTCGCCGCCAAGTATTTTCAGTAGGCCGTCCGACTTTGCAGCGCGAAAGGGGCCGCGCACGCGGGGCCAGCGCCGCAGGGCCGCGCGCTGCGGCGTCGCGACCGGCGGCGGCAGGCTATCATGAAAGTTGGGTGAGAAGAAGTCACGCAGTGCCCGGTCCTGGGTTCTGCTGGTTGTCATAAACGTCGTCTCCATAGCGAGTCTGGTGTGGACTCTGCGTGGTTCCCATTTATCCGAACTCAAAGACGATCTCCAGGAGATGAACTGGTGGTGGATCGCGCTCGCGGTGGCCGCCGACGTGTCGGTCTACTTCTGGCATGGGCTGCGCTGGCAGACGCTGCTGCGTCCGGTGGCGCGTCTCAGGTACTGGGAGCCGGTGCGGGCGATTTACGTGGGCCTATTCGCTAACGAAGTGCTGCCGTTCCGCGCCGGCGAAGTGCTGCGCTGCTATCTGCTGGCGCGCAACCCGCAACTGCCGCTCTCGGTATCCCTGACCAGTGCTTTGATCGAGCGCATCTTCGACGGCATCTGGCTCTCCGTCTGTATCATCCTGATGCTGCGCTACACCGTCATTCCGCATAGTCTGCGTCCCTTGGTGGACGGCGCCTATGCTCTCGGAATATTGGTCCTTGTGGTGGCGCTGGTTCTCGGCGTGATCATGTTCCGGCGGCATGAAACGCGCGCGGCGCTGGCCGGCGAGAAAGGGTGGCGGCGGCAACTGCACGTGCTGATCGATGACCTTGAAATTATTGGACACTCGCGCTATCTGTGGGCGTCATTCCTGCAAAGCCTCCCTTACCTGCTGCTGATGACGATCCCCATTTACGCGACGATGCGCGGATTCGGCTTTGATTCGTTGTGGGGAATCGCGTTCGTGCTGATGGTGGTGTTGCGGCTGGGCACGGTGGTGCCCCAGGCTCCGGGAAATTTGGGATTGTTCCAAGTCCTGGTAGTCGAAGTCATGGAAAAGATCTTCAACTATGCCCATGCAGATGCGGCGCGTTTCTCGCTGGTGCTGTGGGGGATTGTAACCTTACCGCTATTGATTGGCGGAGCCATCTCGCTGGCGGTGACCGAAGGCACCTTGGCCGATTTACATAGCGCGGCCAAAACCGAGACCAGCCAGATTACAAGCTCGCGCCCATGACTTTTTCGTAGACCGCCCAGGTCTGCGCTACCGCCGAATCCCAGGTAAAGCGCGGGACGCGTGCGCGGCCCCGTGCAATCAAGTCGTCCCGCAACTCCTGGTCGCCCGCCAGACGCGTCAGCGCATGGGCCAGTTGGTCGATATTCAAGGGATCCACCAAAAGCGCGGCATCGCCGGCCACCTCGGGCATCGCCGACGATTGCGAAGTCACCACTGGGACTCCGTGGGCCATGGCTTCGAGGATCGGCATTCCGAAGCCTTCGTCGAGCGAGGGAAAGGCGAAGATACGGGCGCGAGCATACAGGGCCGCGAGCTGCTCGCCCGTCAAGTGGCCCAGCACATCGATGTCCGCCCGCCGCGGGCTTTCTTCCACTGCCCGCAGCTCTTCGGCCGCGCCGTAGCCTTGGGAGGCGCCCGCCAGAGCCAGACGCCAGCCCGCCGGGAGACGCTCAAAGGCCTTGACCAGGCGGCCCACGTTCTTACGCCGCTGAATGACGCCGACGAATAGGACCAGGTTCTCGCGGCGCGCGGCGCCTGCCGCGGTGCTAACGCTCGCGTCCTGCGGAGACCCATGAGGCGATCCATGGGGCACGACGTGAATGCGCGATGGCTCGACGCCCAGAAGCTGCTCCACTTGCGACGCGGTGGATTGCGATACCGCGATGATGGCGTCGCTATTTGCGGCCGCCTGACGGGCCTGCTCCGTGAAGCGCGCGCGGAACTCGGGTGACGAATATTCGCCGGTCATCACGAACAGGTCATGAAAAGTACAGACGGTGCGGCGCGCCCGCCGGTCGACCCGCTGGTTGAGAGCGTGGAACAAGTCCGCCCGCGGAGCGCCCGTGAGCAGACGGCGGCTGGCGTTCGGAGGCAGTTTTTCGGAAAGTGACTTGAAGAGGCGGTGCGGGCGATAGTAGAAACGAAAGCTTTGCTGGGGGTGCGCGCGGGTGAGCCCGGACATCATCTCGCGCGAATACACGCCGACGCCGGACAAATTTTTCCCGAGGCTGTAGGTTGCGTCGAGGGCAATGCGCACTCGACTTTTATCGTCGCATGCCCCGCGGGGCGTGTGCCCAAGTGCGCTGAATGCATGCCACGCCGCTGAAACGACGCCCAGGCACTTGCGCTAGCCTGTCAAGGTGCTCCCTCGCCTGACAACTCCAGCCAAGATCCAGCAATTCCTCGACGAAGAGATCGGCTACAATCGGGAACTTCGCGGCGCCACCTGTTATTCGCCGCAGACCGTGCTGCGCAAGCGCGTGGCCCACTGCATGGAAGGCGCGCTGCTCGCAGCGATGGCGCTGCGCAAGCTGGGATATCCGCCCCTGCTGGTGGATCTGGAAGCCGTGCGCGATTCCGACCACGTGCTGGCGGTGTATCGCGTAAACCGGCACTGGGGGGCGGTGGCGAAGTCCGATTACGCCGGCCTGCGCTCCCGCGAACCGGTTTACGCCACCATCCGGGAATTAGCGATGAGCTACTTCGAGCACTATTACAACCCGGCCGGCGAAAAGACCCTACGGGCCTACTCGCGGCCGGTAAATCTTGCCCGCTTCGACCGCAGGATCGAATGGATGACCACGCTCGATGAGGTCTGGGACATCCCCGGGCACTTGTGCGCCGTTCCCCATACCCGCATTCTCGCTTCGCCGATGGAGCGCAAGCTTGCGCGTATGGATGCGCGCTTATACCAGGCCGGCCGTGTCGGCGGAGTCATGGAGCCGCTGTTTGATTGGCAGCTCGCCGCTTCCACTCGAAAAGCATCACGCCTGCCGCCACGCTGACGTTGAGCGACGCCACGTGTCCTGCCATCGGAATGCGTACCAGAAAATCGCAGCGCTTGGCCACGTGTTCGTGCAGTCCGCTCCCTTCGCCGCCCAGCACAATCGCCGACGGCCGGGTGAACTCAACCTGGTCGTAAGCAACTTTGCCGCGTTCGTCCAGGCCGTAAATCCAGTAGCCGCGATCCTTCAGTTCGTCCAGCGTGCGATTGATGTTCACCACGCGCACCACCGGCAAATAGGCTAGCGCACCCGCCGCGGCGCGCCCCACGGT
>DATJEI010000153.1:0-3999 GCA_035496735.1 Bryobacteraceae bacterium
AAATGGTTTTACCAGTTCACTCCGGGCGACGAGTGGGACTTCGATTCCGTGCAAGTGCCGGTGCTCGCGGACTTGAACTGGAAGGGTTCGCCGCGCAAAGTCATGCTGTGGGGCAATCGCAACGGCTTTTTCTATGTTCTCGACCGGAGTACCGGCGAATTCCTGCTAGGGAAGCCCTTCGTGAAGGTAACGTGGTCCAGCGGAATCGATGACAGCGGGAAGCCAGTGAAAATTCCCGGCAAGGCTCCCAGCACGACGGGAAACGACGTCTGGCCGGGCGTGCAGGGAGGGACCAATTGGTACGCGCCTTCTTTCAGTCTCCGTACCGGATATTTTTATCTGACCGCCTGGGAAGACTATCACACGTCCTACTTTACGTGGGAACAGGAATATCAGCCGGGTAAATCTTTCACGGGCGGTTCCGCCCGCAGCCCCATCCCATCGATCACCCGTAGCCCCATTATCAAGTGGGGCCCCGAGTGGGGCTATGGGGTGGTGCGCGCCTTGAATCCACTCACCGGGGAAAAGGTCTGGGATTACAAGATGCAGGACGTCAGCGACGCCGGCATCTTAACTACCGGATCAGACCTGCTGTTCTCCGGAAATCGCGAAGGGTACTTTTTCGCGTTGGATGCGAAGACCGGCAAAGAGCTCTGGAAGCGCTATCTGGGATTGCAAGTTGCCGCCTCGCCGATAACTTACACCGTCGACGGCGCGCAGTATGTGTCGATCGCCGCGGGTCATGCGATCTTTACTTTCGGGCTTCCAAATCGATAGAACTTGCCCTATGGATCGGCAGAAGGCTTGGGATATAGTTTGCGAATTCACGAAATCGGATAGCCTGCGCCGGCACGCGTTGGCCGTAGAGGCTTGCGTCACCGCCTACGCCTCAAAATTCGGCGAGGATGCGGCCAAGTGGGGCGTCACGGCGCTGCTGCACGATTTCGATTGGGAAGTGCATCCGCAGGCGCCCGATCATCCCATGAAGGGCGAGCCGATTCTGGCGGAGCGCGGCGTGCCTGAAGAAATCCGCCGGGCCATCTTGTCGCATGCAAACTACAGCGGGGTGCCGCGTGTTTCGCCGCTCGAAAAGACTCTGTTCGCTTGCGACGAACTGGCGGGATTTCTCACCGCGGTGAGCTACGTGAAGCCCACCCGCAGCATTCACTCCGTCGACGTAGCTGGCGTCAGAAAGAAACTCAAGGACAAGGGTTTCGCACGCTCGGTCAGCCGCGATGATATTGTAAACGGCGCCGCGGAACTAGGCGTGGACCTCGATCAGCACATCGAGTTTTGCATTCAAGCCATGCGGGCGCGGGCAGCGGAACTGGGTATCGAGGGGACTCCGGAATAGGGACTTTGGCACTTCATTTGCCCGCGAGTTCCTCCGGCGGCTGAAAGACGTGGGAGTTGGGATATCCGACGATGGCCAGCCGCGTCGACATGGAAGGACCCACGAACCGGATCCGATGCCAGGTCTTTGCCGGAGCATAGACAACGTCCCCCTGGTCGGCAACGAAGACCGGCACTGACCCAATCTTGAACTCCGTCTGTCCTTCCAGCATGAACCAGAACTCGGGGCCGGTCTCATGCAGATGGCCCTTATCCGTATCTTGCGCAGGTGCCTGCTTCTTAGGATCTCCGCGGATAATGTTGGCGATTCCGTGCGGGTCGCCAATGAATTGGTCTTGGTTCGGTTTTGGCTTCGCGTTTCCAGCGATGGTCTGGTTGTAGTCGATAAAAGGCACGTTCGCCTTGTCATACGATCCCTTCACGGTTGCGACCTGCGCCCGCACATACTTCACGCCAGAAACCGGAGTTGGCGTCTCATCAATGGGATACATCGTGTTGGAATTTGCGACCGTGACTTCGAGCCGCAGGGATGGCTGGTCGCCGACGGTTTCCATACTGTAGACCAGGCGGTGCGGCACCTGCACCATAAATCCTTTCGAGGCGACGAACGGTTCCTGCCCCTCGATGGTGAAACGAATCTGGCCGTCCTGCACGATCCACCAGGCACGATTGTCCGGATGGAACCGCCGCGGGGTCTTTGCGCCGGGCGCCATCGAGATGTAATCCGCGTGGAAGAGGTTATCGCTGACGACCGTTTCCGTCCAGTTCTGCTCGCCCGCGTGTTTTGAGCGAAGCTCGGACAGCTTGGTGAGAGGTTTGTTTGGCGCGATCCATGGGTTAGGCTCAACCGGCAGCGGCGCCCACACCAGCATCCGGCTCTGCCCGCTTAGCGCCGGAAATAGTGTCGATCCGGCGATAAACAGCGTGATAGTTTGCAGTAATCGCATTTGACTCCTTTTCGGAACACGGTTGTGATTATACGCCGGCCTAGTCATCTCGATGAACTGCCCGGCCGCCGAGTTCGTTACGCTTGCATTCCTAGAATGGGTAGTCGTCGAATTCCTGGGCCGCCAGCATAGTCTTCGCAGCGTCCAAAGGTTCAGTGTATACCCGTCTCTCCGGAACCCGCGCGGCGGGCCGCCTGCTTCACCGGTGCGGCCCTGCAATCGTCCGCAAGCTCCCTGCGTGTGAAGGTCGGTCTGCTAGACTTTTGCTATTAAGCTATGTCCTTGTCTTTATCGGGGAGCCGTTCATGAATCTTTTTGCCACCAAGCCATTGGATCTGCTGATGAAGGAAGCCCACGAAGCAGGCTCGCACAGCCTGAAACGAACGCTGGGACCTTTTCAGCTCACGGCCTTGGGCGTGGGTGCGGTCATTGGGGCCGGAATCTTCGTACTGTCGGGTTTGGGCGCGCATTATGCCGGACCGGGGCTGATGCTTTCCTTCGTCCTTTCCGGAATGGGCTGCGCGTTCGCCGGACTTTGCTATGCCGAATTTGCCGCCATGATTCCTCTGGCCGGAAGCGCGTACACCTATGCGTACGCCACCCTCGGTGAATTATTCGCCTGGATCATCGGCTGGGATCTGACGCTCGAGTACGCCATGGGCGCAAGCACAGTTTCCTCGGGCTGGTCCAACCACTTCATCGAACTGCTCGATATCCTGCATATCAAAATGCCGCTATGGCTCGCCTACGATCACTGGACCGGCTTGCGGACCGCGGAGAACATCATTGCGCGGCAAATGGCGCAGGCATCCGACCCCAACCTGGTTCCCGGGACGTCGGCGTTTCTGGACAAGGTGGGCGCGATCGCCAGCGCGCACTCTCCGGAGCTGGTGCAGCGCTCGACCGAGCTCCTGAACGCGCCCACGGTATTCGGCATCGCAATCGGCTTTAACCTGCCGGCGTTCTGCATAGCCCTGCTGATCACCGCCATCCTGGTCATCGGGATTCGCGAGAGCGCCCGCTTCAATTCCACCATCGTCTGCATCAAGGTATCGGTCGTTTTGTTTGTGATTGCGTTGGGATTGCGTTACGTGAATTTCGCCAACTGGGGCCATGACTGGAGCACATTTGCTCCCTTCGGGTTCTCCGGCGTCGGCGCCGGAGCGGCGTATATATTCTTCGCATATATCGGATTCGACGCCGTCTCGACCACCGCCCAGGAAGCGCGCAATCCGCAGCGGGATCTGCCCATCGGAATCATCGTATCGCTGCTGGTGTGCACGGCTCTTTACATCCTGGTGGCCGGCGTTCTCACCGGCATGGTGCCGTGGCAGGAAGTCAATATCGAAGCCCCTATCGCACGAGCGTTCAGCGACCGTGGTTTGAATACGGCTTCGCACATCATTACGATCGGAGCCTTGGCTGGGCTGACTAGCGTGATGCTGGTAATGCTGCTGGGGCAATCGCGAGTGCTCTACTCGATGGCCAATGACGGACTCCTGCCCAGGAAATTCTTCGCGGCGATTCATCCGAAGTTCCGCACTCCCTGGAAAAACACAATCCTGGTCGGACTGCTCGCTGCTATCGTGGGCAGCATCACGCCCATTGACGACATCGGCAAGATGGTGAATATCGGAACTCTTCTGGCCTTCGTGATCGTTTGCTGCGCCGTGATGGTGCTTAGGCACACCAATCCGTC
>DATJEI010000154.1:0-3802 GCA_035496735.1 Bryobacteraceae bacterium
GAACTGCACCTTCGGATTGTGCTTCGCCAAGGTCTTGGTGATGGCCGCCGTCAACGTGGTCTTGCCATGATCGATGTGCCCGATCGTTCCCACGTTTACGTGCGGCTTGCTGCGATCAAATTTTTCCTTCGCCATGTTTTCCCGGTCTCCTGAACTTAATGAATGAGAAGTCTAACTCGCTACTTTTCCCTGCGCCTTGCTGACAATTTCCTCGGCGATATTGCGCGGCACTTCCACGTACCTGCCGAAGTGCATGGTGAACGCCCCGCGCCCTTGCGTCCGCGAACGCAGCTCGGTCGCGTAGCCGAACATTTCCGACAACGGGACCATCGCCTTGATGATGTGCGTACTGCCCAGAATCTCCGTGCCTTCCAGTTCGCCGCGCCGCGAAATCAAGTTGCCGTTCACCGAACCCATGTATTCGTCCGGCACCACCACTTCGACGCGCATCACAGGCTCGAGCAATACCGGCTTGGCCTTGCGCGCGGCTTCTTTCACGCAGATCGAAGCGCAAATCTTGAACGCCATTTCCGACGAATCGACATCGTGATAATCGCCGTCGAAGACCACTACCTTAACGTCCGACATCGGATAGCCCGCCAGAATTCCGTGCTCCAGGGCTTCAACCACGCCCTTCTGAATGGCGGGGATAAATTCCTTGGGGATGTTGCCACCCGTAACTTCGTTGTCGAACTCAAAGCCCGCGCCGGGATTGGGTTCGACGCGCAATTTGACCCGCGCGTACTGGCCGCTGCCGCCGGTCTGCTTCTTGTGAGTGTAATCGAATTGAGCAATCTGGCGGATGGTCTCGTGATACGCCACCTGCGGCTTGCCGACGTTCGCGCCCACGCTGAACTCACGCTGCATGCGATCGACAATGATTTCCAGATGTAACTCGCCCATGCCGGCCAGGATGGTCTGCCCCGTATCGGGATCGGTCGAAACCTGGAGCGTCGGATCCTCCTGCACCAGTTTGGCGATGGCCATGCCCAGTTTTTCCTGGTCGGCCTTGGTCTTGGGCTCGATCGCGAGCTGAATCACCGGAGCCGGAAAGTCAATCGACTCCAGAATCACCGGAGATTTCTCATCGCAAATAGTGTCACCCGTCGAGACGGACTTCAATCCCACCACCGCGCAGATATCGCCCGCCAGAACTTCAGTGATGTCTTCCCGCTTGTTGGCATGCATCTTAACCAGACGCCCGATGCGCTCTTTGCGGCCTTTGGCGACGTTGTAAACACCTTCGCCCGAATTGAGTTTTCCCGAATACACCCGAATAAACGCGAGCTGACCCACAAAAGGGTCAGTCATGATCTTGAAAACCAAGGCCGAAAACGGTTCCGCGTCATCCGGCTTGCGGATGATCTCCTTGGTCTTGTCCTCGACATCGGTGCCCTTCATCGGAGGCACATCCACTGGCGACGGCAGATACGCTACGACAGCATCCAGCATGTTCTGGACGCCCTTATTTTTGAAAGCCGTGCCGCACACCACGGGGAAAATCTTCTGCGCGATGGTCGCCGTGCGGATGCCCTCGCGCAATTCAGCTTCAGTAATGGCTTTGCCTTCGACGAATTTCTCGAACAGATGCCCGGTATCGTCGGCTTCGGAAACAGCCTCGACCAGCTTTTCATGATATTCCTTCGCCAGATCCGCCAAATCTTCCGGAATCGGCCCGTCGTCGTACTCCGCGCCCAGCGAATCGTCGCGCCAGACACGCGCCGTCATGGTCACCAGATCCACTACGCCCAGGAACTTTTCTTCAGCCCCGATGGGCAACTGAATCGCCACGGGCTTGCACTGCAAACGGTCAACAATAGTCTGCACGGAGCGATAGAAGTCCGCGCCCACGCGGTCCATTTTATTGATGAAACAAATGCGCGGAACGTGATACTTATCGCCCTGGCGCCAAACTGTTTCCGACTGCGGCTGCACGCCCGCAACCGCGTCAAACACGGCCACGGCGCCATCCAGCACGCGCAAGCTGCGCTCCACTTCAGCCGTAAAATCGACGTGGCCCGGCGTGTCGATAATATTGATGGTGCAATCCTGCCACTGGCAGGTGGTCGCAGCCGAGGTAATGGTGATACCGCGCTCCTGCTCCTGCTCCATCCAATCCATCACCGCCGTACCTTCGTGGACTTCGCCAATCTTATAGGTGCGGCCCGTGTAATAGAGAATGCGCTCCGTAGTCGTGGTTTTCCCGGCATCAATGTGCGCCATGATGCCGATATTGCGCATTTTCTCGAGTGCTACTGTGCGGGCCATAAAAACTCTCTTGCTTTACCAGTTACCAGCGATAGTGCGCGAAGGCTTTGTTGGCCTCCGCCATGCGATGGACGTCGTCTTTCTTCTTGATTGCGCCGCCTCTGGAATTGGCAGCGTCGTTTAATTCATTCGCCAGCTTTTCTGGCATGGTCTTTTCCGGACGTGAACGGGCGTTGATCAGAATCCAACGGATCGCCAAACTCGTCCGGCGATTGTTCGGTACCTCGACGGGTACCTGATAGTTCGCTCCGCCCACACGCCGCGTCTTCACTTCCACTAGCGGCTTGCAGTTCTCGACGGCCTTCTTGAACAGTTTCAAAGGATCGTCGCCGGAACGCTCCCTAATCTTGTCCATAGCTTCGTAAAAGATCTTCTGCGAGACGGCCTTCTTGCCATCCCACATCATGTTATTAACGAATTTCTCCGCCAGGGTCGATCCATACAGCGGATCCGGCAGGATCTCACGGGACTCAGGTCTGCGTCTACGCGGCATAGGCTATTTCGCGCCTCCCTTCGGCCCTTTCGGTCGCTTGGCCCCGTACTTGGAGCGGCTCTGCAAGCGCCCCGCGACACCCGCGGTATCGAGCGTTCCGCGCACCACGTGATAGCGCACGCCCGGGAGATCCTTCACGCGGCCTCCGCGGATCAGCACAATCGAGTGCTCCTGCAGATTGTGGCCGACGCCAGGTATATAAGTGGTTACTTCGATCTGGTTGGTCAGCCGCACGCGCGCGACTTTACGCAGCGCGGAGTTCGGCTTCTTCGGCGTCGTCGTATACACGCGAGTGCAAACCCCGCGACGCTGCGGACACGCCTGCAACGCCGGGCTCGCCGTCTTATAGCGCGTGGCTTTGCGGCCTTTGCGCACCAATTGATTGAAAGTCGGCACGAACTTGTACTCTCCAAAAAAAGAAATGCTGCGAAAGATACCAAGGAACGCAGGCGCCCACGTGCGCGCACACATTCCCAAAACTACTGACAACTCACCAGCGAAGGATAGAGACTTCGGACTAGCCCATACTCACGGCAGCGTAGAAACCGCCAGAGCCTCGGGGCCGGCCCCCGGCCGGACTCTCCATACGAAGAGCGGTAGCACGGGAGCAGAAGGTCAACTCGCCAAAAACCTTTATGAGGATAACATATTCGGGTGGAAGGCTGTCAAACGCTCCCCTTGGGGGGTAGTGGGTCCATTTGAGCATCAGCAAAAAAGACCTACTTCTTCTTTGGCTTTTTCTCTGCTTCGGGTGTCTTTGTGGTCGCCTTAGCCTCAGTCTTCGGCGGTGAGGGTTTGGGCGCGGGCAGATCAAGGGTCTTGGGAATCTCGGATTTCACGGTTTCAACCGGCGGCATCTCGGAACGCGCGAGTACAGCAACCGGGATAGCGAATGGCACCAGAAGTATCGCCAAAATGAAGCGCGACATGGCTATTCAGAGTATATAGGACCGGAAGACTTGAAGCGGAGCGGGTGAGAAAAAGGGGAGTCCAGGGACAGCGACTCCCCGCGAAGCACGAACAAAATGGAACTAGTGAGTT
>DATJEI010000155.1:0-12374 GCA_035496735.1 Bryobacteraceae bacterium
CCTTTGGGCAGGCGAAAATTGACATTGGCGCCCCGCTTCACGATTTCGCGCACGAACTCGAGGCTCGAGAGGTGGCCCGCCCCCATCGGCGGCGCGCCATCGCTGATGTCGCTCGAGTCCGGCTTTCGCACCCCGGCCATCATGTGGAGGGGAGTGAATCCTGTTCGAACATCGTTCGGATCGGCACCGGCATCGATCAGCGCAATCGCCAGCTCAAAGTGGCCGTTCTCCACCGCGAGCATCAATGCATTCTCGCCCGGCGCCTTCGCCGCGGCCGGACGCCCCCCGCCCACACCGGCCGTGCCGGGCGCCTTCTCCGCAGGCTCCATCATCGCATTCACATCGACGCCCGCCGCGAGAAACGCGCGCACGGTGTCCAGATGGCCCTCACGAACGGCAAAGAAGAACGGCGTAAAACCGGAATCGATTTTCGCGTTTATGTCGGCTCCGGCCTGGATCAACTCACGGACCACGTCAGTGTGCCCCTCGGCAGCCGCCCACATCAAGGCCGTCTGGCCAAGCCGTTCACGCGACTTGGTGCTGGCGTCGCGCGCGAGCAGCGCCTTCACCGCCTCGGCATTCCCGGAGCGCGCAGCCAGCATGAGGACGGTTTCACCGCCTTTCATGGTGGCGTTCGGGTCGGCTCCCGCCTCCAACAACAACTTGACAATTGCGGCGTTGCCATTGGTACATGCCTCCGCCAGCGGCGGCACGCCGTAGCGGTTCTTAGCGTTCACATTGGCGCCCGCTTTCACCAGCAACGCTGCGGTCTCCGCATCGTCGTTGTATGCGGCCCAGTGCAGCGCAGTGGTCCCATCGACCTGAGCGACGTTCACATCGGCGCCCGTCTGGAGCAGCGCACGGATGCTGGCCTTGTCATGTTGTTCCGCGGCGTCGGCGATTGCCGAACGTGGCGCCGCGCCGACTGGAGCGGCGAGCCCGACTCCCAGGAGTACGAATCCACTGATTTTTCGCCAATGCATGTGCGGCTCCTATACGAAGAGTTCTTGGATTTCTCCGGTGCTGTCCCCGAACGAATCCAGATGGATGCCAACCCGATCCAGCAGCGTGAGGTGGAGGTTGGCCAGGTTCATTCCCTTCTCGTACCGAATATGCCGGTTACCTTTTAAGCCCGTTGCAGCGCCACCCGCGACCAGCATCGGAAGTTTTTCGTGATCGTGAAGGCTGGAATTACCCATTCCGCTGCCATACACATACACCGAATGATCCAGCAGCGAGCCGTCCCCGTCGGGAGTGTCCTTCATCTTCTGCAGGAAGTCTGCAAACAGCGACATGTGGAAGGTATTGATCTTCGCCAGCTTGGCTAACTTTTCAGGATCGTTACCGTGATGACTGGTCGGGTGGTGCGGATCCGCGACGCCGATCTCCGGATACGTGCGATTGCTCTCTTCGCGCGTGAGCTGGAATGTCACGACGCGTGTGATATTCGCCTGAAAGGCCAGAACCTGCAGATCGAACATGAGCTTGGCGTGGTCGGCGAACGCCGCGGGAACCCCGACCGGCCGATCCATATCGGGGGTTTTGTTGTCCGCCACTGCCTGCTCGGCGCGCTCGATCTCGCGCTCGATCTGACGAACACTGTCGAGATACTGGTCGAGGCGCACGCGATCGGGAGTGCCTACGCGTCCCTTGAGCTTCGCGATGTCCGTTGTGAATGAATCAAGCAGGCTGGCCCGATCGCGCAGCGCAGCGCGGCGAGCGGCCCCCGTGCCGCCCTCGCCGAATAAGCGCTCGAAGACCACCCGCGGATGCGCCTCAGATGGAAGCGGCGTCGTCGGCGACGACCAGGAGAGGCAATTTTGATAGACGCATGCGTAACCGTTGTTGCACACGCCGGCGAGCGGGTTCAGATCCATCGCCAGTTGGAGCGAGGCCAGTTGGGTGTCCTTGCCCATTTCCTTGGCCGCGATCTGGTCGACCGTCGTGCCCAGAAAATAATCAGAGCTCTCAGTGTGTTTGGCGAACGCCGCGCTCAAAAAAGACGCGTTGGAGGTGTCATGCGTACCCGGATAGGCGTTCAGCAGCCGTGTATTGGTGAGGACCGTCACGTGATCCTTAACCGGCTTGAGCGGGGCGAGGATAGGGGAAAGCACGTCGAGCGTTCCCTCGCCGGGCGGCGTCCATCGAGCCTGATCGCATCCCATAGGGATAAACACGAAGCCGAGCCTCGCCACCGGCTTCGCAGGAGTCTGGGCCCACGCCGTGACCGCGGGGATCATTGCATCGAGTAGCGGCAGGGCCAGAGCGGCCCGCGCACTTTTCAGTAGCGTTCGCCTTGGAATCGCCTTCTTTGTGAGAAACATCACACTCCCCTTTCTTTGCTGTTCATTTGATTATTTACTCGTGTTACGGGCTACCGGCGCGTCATTGATTTCAGCCCGCCGCATTTGAAACGGAACGCTATTCACGATGCCGAGAATGAGAGATGAGAAGCGGTATCCGTCCTTCTCAGCATCTCTCACGATCTTGCGGCTGGCAGGCCCATCATAGTACTCGAGGCCTCGTCCCAGCGCGAACGTCATAAGGTTTTCCGTCAGAGCAGTGACAAACAGGTCGGGACGGGCCATCAGGGCGTTTTCGAGTCCGTCGATCCCTTTGAACTCACTACCGCCGCCGGGAACAGCTCCCGATGCATCGACGTGTTGCCCATCATTGTCGAAGTCTCGCCACTGTCCCACCGCATTGAAGTTCTCGAGCGCGAAGCCCACCGGATCAATCGTGCGATGACAGCTCGCGCAGACGGCGCTCTTGCGATGCGCAGCCATGCGCTGACGCATCGAAAGATTGGCGGCCACCGTGCTCTCGTCTAGGGCCGGCACGTTTGGCGGAGGAGGCGGCGGCGGCGCGCCTATGATGTTTTTCAGTACCAATACTCCGCGAAGTACCGGCGATGTCCGGGTCGCATAGGACGTGACCGACAGCACGCTGCCTTGCCGGAGCAGGCCGCCGCGCCGGTCTTCCGGGGTGAGCTTCACGCGACGGAAGCGGCTTCCGTAGACGTCGGGAATTCCATAGTGCTTCGCCAGGCGTTCATTCAGGAACGTGTAGTCTGACTTGATGAAGGTGAGCACGCTGCGATCCTCCCGCAGCACGCTATCGAAAAACAGTTCGGTTTCCTGCCGGAAGGCTTGCCGCAAATTGTCATCGAAGTCCCGGAAAAGAGCGGCGCTGGGCACCACCGCGTCGATATTGCGCAGGCGCAACCATTGTCCCGCGAAATTCGTCGCGAGGTTGAACGAGCGATGATCCGCGAGCATCCTGCGAACCTGCCTAACGAGCTCCTCTGGTTGACTCAACTTGCCACGAACGGCGACGTCGAGCAGCTCATCGTCGGGGACACTGCTCCACAGGAAAAATGACAATCGCGATGCCAGGTCGAGATCGCTGACTCGATAGACACCGCCCGGCGGCACATTCTTCGGGTCACTTTCCACGCGGAACAAGAACGCCGGATTGCTGAGCACCGCACTCAGCGCCTTTGCGATTCCGGCGTCGAAATCGCCGTCCGCACGCCCTTTGCGATAGAAGGCCATCGACTCGTCAACTTCGGCCTTGGCGACAGGTCGCCGATACGCGCGCCGCATCACTGTTGACAGAATCGTTCCGGCACACTTTTCTTCCTCTGCTTTGTCCTGTCCGGTGGGCCGGCATACAAACAATCGGCGGCGGCTCGGTGTGTCCCCAGCGCCTTTGGGCGCATAAGGTCCGGTCACCGATACTTGGTTGACAGCGGGCACCGTACGTGGATACCGCCTGTCGTTGTAGCGAGATTCGGTCGGCTGCCTTACCGTGCTGACCAGCGATTGTCCCTCCTGGAGGAAGGTGACGGCGATATTGTGCGGACCTGCACTCGCGGTGATGCGCACTTTCAAATCGTGGTCGAAGCTCGAGTCATCGCGGTTCGCCGGCTTCTGGATCGTGAAAGTCTTGACCGGCTCGCGGTCGAGCAGCACCAGCATCTCGTGCGGACGGGCCTCGCGCAATCCGCTGACGTTTCCTTCCAAATTGCGAGCGAGCAGGACCTGGATGTCGTACTCGCCGTCCTGCGCAAACGTATATGAAGTCGAGATGCCACCGCGCGTGCCCATCGGCAGCCCCGGCAGGTGATCTTCCTGCGTGAGATCGGCGGGCAGGCTAATGATGTCGCTCTGCAAAGAGGACTGCGTGCTTCCCACCGCCAAGCGGCTGATCTTCTGGGCAGCTGAGATGTAACGATCCAGGAGCGTCGGCGACAGATCGCCGACGATGACATTGTCGAAGCCATGACCGCTCTCATCTGCCGGCAGAAACGAGGTGGCGTCGATGTCCAGCGCCAGCAGGTCTCGGATCGAGTTCTGATATTCGGTTCGATTCAGGTGGCGCAGCGTTTCCGTGCGGCCAGGATTCGGCTTTGCTGTGGTCGACGCCGTATCGAGCGATGTTTCCAGCCACTTCACCATCGCGAGGCGATCGGCCTCGGGAGGCTGCGGCATATTCGGAGGGGGCATGACCCCGGTGTGCAGCTTGCGCAATACCTTCTCCCATATCTCCGGTTGCGCGCCAGGCTTGGATAAGTCGACCTGGCCCAGACTCAGACCGCCCGTCTTCAGACGATCATTGTGGCAGGACGCGCAATACCGATCGAGGAATTGACGCTGGCTCGAAACCGGAGAAGGTTTCGCAGACGCCTCATTATTCTGCTGCGCAGATACCTTCACCTGCACAGGAAGTAAAAGCGTGGCTGCCGCCAGTCCGGCAAGGCCCAATCTTAACGCTCCACGGAACCGCACCGGCTCCCTCATCGTTGCCTCCCTCCCGAACATTCCACCTGATACCTCCGGAACTTGGCGATGTCAAGCGGCAAACCTTCCGCCGCTAACCAACCAGCCATCCATGGCATTACCCCGGCCATCTTAGGTTCTGTCATGGCAGCCCTCTGTAAGAGCGTAAACGTAAAACCATATTTGTTCTTCCCGATACGAAGCCGCTATTTATTCTACTAAGTTATTTCCTCCAGCGCACGCATCATCCGCGAAGAGTGCATCTGGTACCCCCGGCACCCCGGCATCTGCCCGAAGCGTTCTGCAGCCCGCGCCGATTTTAGCCCCCCGCGGAGGGACCGCGCGCAGCGATCCCGGTGCCGCTTTGAACAGAGCGCATAGACGGAAGCGCAAATCAGCTATGGCGCTGCGGCACAGAGCCGCGGCCGTACACCGGCACGCATAAACACGCCGGGAGGGCCATTGTGGACACTCGCCCAGAGAGCGGGCGAACAGGGACTGGACCAATTACCAGCAGTTCCTCTGAGTGGAGTGGATTTGTTTCCAAAAAAACTACCAGGAGGCACGCAGAGCGTCGGCTAGAGCTGTTAGTCCAGACAAAGCATGCTCTATACGGATACCCACAACCCAACCAGCTTGCTCGTGCTGGCAGGACACGACCTCCCCAAGGAGAAGATTGTTGTCGTACTCGATCCTCAATAGCGAGCCGACACCAAGCGGCTGGTTGAGATGGAGTTGCGACCCACGTTTGCTGACGTTTCGGATTTCACCCTGAAAAATCTGGCCGACTGTTCCGAGTACGCCCACGATGGCGGATTGACCGGATTGGTGGTGCTGGGCCTGTCTTTGAGCGGGTTGTTCGAGCGTGCTAGGCGCATCCACGACCAGAGTTTGCCGGCGCATATTGACATCTTCGACGTTCGTCCAGGAGATTGCCATAGATCGGGAGCCCTAAAGTGTGGTCGGGCCTCCGCCCTAGAACCCAGCATGGAACTTCCCCACTTACTCAGGGATGGGCGCGCGCGCGATGCTTTAGGGGATAAACGTAGCAACGCGTTGGCCTCATCGAGTTCGGCTTCCTTGTCTCCGGACTTGCTGCATTTGGAACCCGAGGAATGCGCGGCGCAGCGCTACGAACGCGCCGCTAATTTGCAGGCAGGGTAGCGGGGTGCGGTTCCACGTTCTGCTTCACCGGGGCCTGAACCTGCAGAAATGCGAATATGGCCGCCATGTCGTCGTCGGTAAAGCCCGCGTACGCGATGTAGTGCATCAGCGTGAAACGATCCGAGCCGATTTTGGGTAACTTGTCCACACCGGAATATTCCTTCGGGAACGTGCGTAGGCGGTCGCGAAACCGCGCAAAATCCCAATTGCCAATTCCCGTATCCTTGTCGGGAGTGATGTTAGCGCTCACAACGCTGCCATACGGAGTGCGGAAGACTTGTCCTCCCGCATAGCGCCGCGAAATGTCCGGGGTGCCGCCCTTTGTTTGCGGCGTGTGGCATTCTTCGCAATAGGCGATGGTCACCAGGTATTCGCCGTAGGACCGCTGATTGGCGGGATTGGCTGGCGGGACTGGCTCTCGCTCGGGGCGGGGCGTGCCTCGAATTTTTTTCACAATGTCCGGCGGGAGTTCGGTCCGCGGCAGCAGATTGCGGATCGCCGGCAAGGTATTCATGTACGCCACTAAGGCCTGGACGTCTACGTCGCTCATATAGAAATAGCTGGGATACGGCATCGTGGGGTGTAGAACGTGACCATCCTTGCTGATACCTTCGCGGATCGCACGGATCTTCTCGCCGTCGGTCCAGTCTCCAAGTCCGGTTTCACGATCGGCGGTAAGGTTGGGCGCCACGATCTTTCCTGGCAGGCCCTGTAAGATCAGCGCACTTCCTTTGCCGGATGCGGTCACCGGCGCGTAAAGCCGCGAATAATCCCGTTCCCCATGACAACTGTCACAATCGGCGACTACGGTGTAAAGATATTTGCCGCGGGCCACTCGATCCGGACTGCTGTCAACGGTGATTTTAGCCGGCGGCGCCACCGCCGGACCGCAGGAACAGGCAGCGATTAGCGCGACCGCCATCACCGCAACCGGCAAAATAAACTTGCGCCGGGAGTACACTCCAGTATCATAGAGCACAAGGCACTGCTCGAAAAATGACGGGCTTACCGGCGATTGTAGAGACGCGGGAGAGGGCAACGTGATCGGTATCATTTTTGAGGTCTGGCCGGCTGAGGGCAGGATGCGGGAATACCTTGACATTGCGGCGAAACTAAGGCCTCTCCTGGATCAAATTGACGGGTTTATATCCATTGAACGGTTCGAAAGTCTGTACGAACCTGGGAAGATCTTGTCTCTCTCTTTTTTTCGAGATCAGGCAGCAGTAGAACAGTGGCGAGCTCTTGAAGCGCACCGCTTCGCACAGGCGACGGGACGTGCAGGCGTATTTCGCGACTATCGCCTGCGCGTTGTAGGCGTAATTCGAGACTATGGCATGTATAACCGAGAGCAGGCACCACCTGATAGCGTCGCTTATCACGGGGGTTCATCACAACCCCAATAGGGCAATAATTATTTGAGAATATCGTTGCGAATCGGCTGATTCGGCGCCACAATGCGGCGCCATACCGAAGGAATCCGAAAAATAGGCGGACAGAGGCGGCGATATATTGCGGACATAACGCCGCCCCGGAGCACCGAAAACGTTGGACCGTCCGCGCGGTTTCGGCGGCAGGAACTATTTCTTCTTGCCGGTATCTTTGGTGAACCACTCCGCCCAACGTTGGGGCGGAAATGCAAAGAGGGCGATCAACGCGACCATGAACAAAAGCACGATGATGAGGAAAAATAGGGCCACAAGGAATCCTTTCGTCTATTGTCTATGTTACCGGTCAGCCGGAATTGGCAGTTTCAAAACGCATTCGCGCAGCGTGAATTAGCGCAGAGGTATCGGGCGCCCCAATATCTGCGGAATCTCCGCTAGCGAATAGGGTGGATCTTGGGTGTCGAGAACTCGCCCGATCTCTTCATCCGTCAGATTCAGACGGCGGAGATGGAGAATGAACCGTGCTTTAAACGCATCCCGGCCCGACAGGAACACGTTCCCGTTCTTGGCTACGCAACAGATCCAGTTCCGGTGTTCCAGCTCCAGCAGGTCTCTTTCGCTGGTCTTGAGATTGCGGGCGATGGTTGACAGTAATTGATAAGTATTCATGAGCTTGATTTAGCCTCGCATGGTTGTTGGCGGGCGGATCTTCCGATACCAGCGCTGGGTCGAATGACGCTCGCCAGGACGTCGGGCGAGGATTACCAAGCGCCCTTCCGGTGGGTTCCCCTCGGATACCGGTTTCGCGAAGACGACTTCGAATCCGGCGACGGCAAGCGCCTCAGTAACGAAAAGGAGTGAATACGGACGCTGGCGCAGGAGCAGTTGCGAACGATGCTCAAGAGGCTCTTCGAGCGGACCGATGGTAACCGTACATGAGGCGAGCTGTTGAAGATCATCAAAACGATAGCGGAGTTCGCACATCGTATCGCCGTGCATAAACGCCTCATCCGTCTCCCAAAACTGAGCGTACCCGTACTCTTGCACGAAATCGAAAAGAAACCAGCCTCCCGGGTTAAGATTGCGGAACGAGGACGCCAGCACTGCTCGAAATGAATCGGGGTCAAGGAACTGGTTAAGACTGTTGTAGAAGCAGACGACGGCATCAACTCGCTGACGCAGATGGAAATCGCGGATATCGGCCTGGAAAAGCCGGTCAGACCGTAGACGCTTTTGGGCATAGGCGAGCATTGCGCGTGAGCCGTCGATACCGCTGACCCAGTAGCCTTGCTGGGCAAGCCACTGTACAAAATGGCCGGTTCCGCAACAGAGTTCGACTACATGCGCGCCATGGGCCAATCTTGGCGCTAGTTTTCGTCGAAACAAGCTAATCGAGGGTTCCAAGAAAGCCCGCCCCCAATGCGATTCGTAGAAGGGAGCCAGCGCGTCGAAGAGGTTGGCCGATCCGTGCATTAAGCGTTAACGGCCCCCGGCTTCGAGTTTCCCGAGGGATTGCGCGTTAAAACGGCGGAGGGATTCCTCACCGAACTAGTATATTCGAATCTTCTTATCTGTGTCGGGACGGTGTTCGTAGGCTAACTCCTTTCACTTGAGTCAGATCAATAATATGGTACATTAGTATATTCGAGGATAATTATATACTAACATGCACGAACCTCTTCGCCGCTTCAAGGCTGATATTTTCCAAGCCCTAGCTCACCCAACACGAATCGCGATTGTGGAGGCCCTCCGCCACGGCGAGCTGCCGGCAGGCAAACTGATCGATCAGCTTGGCCTGGAGCAGGCAAATGCTTCTCAGCATTTTGCGATTCTGCGGGCCAAGATGATTCTGGTGAATCGCAAAGCGGGAAACCACGTCTTCTATTCTCTGCGAGATCCCGTCCTGATCGAAGTTCTCGACATCCTTCGGCGCTATTTCTACTCTCAACTGACCGACACGGTGAGCATGCTCGAAGAGGTCGGGCAGGGTGAGCAGGCAAAAAGATGAAGAACCCTGACGCGCGTATTCCCTGGCAAAACTGGAAGCCCAGACTCCTCGATAGTTTAGCCGGATATTCTAAGAGACTGTTTCTTTCGGACCTGATCGCCGGGCTGACTGTTGGTCTAGTGGCGCTCCCCTTGGCGATGGCTTTTGGCATCGCGTCCGGCGTCACTCCCCAAGCAGGCATCTACACCGCGATCATCGGTGGCTTCCTGGTGTCCCTGTTGGGAGGCTCGAAAATCCAGATCGGCGGGCCTACCGGCGCCTTCGTCGTCATCGTAGCCGGTATCATCGCGAAGCATGGGCTTTCCGGACTGCTGATCGTCACGATGATGGCAGGCGTGATTCTACTCTTCCTCGGACTCACAGGACTGGGAAACGCCGTGAAGTTCATACCCCGCCCTATTGTGATCGGCTTCACAAACGGCATCGCGCTACTGATTGCTTCGACCCAAATCAAGGACTTCTTCGGACTGAAGGTCGGTGAGGTGCCCAGCGAGTTCCTGGGACGCCTGAAAACGCTCGGGGCGCATTTCCATACGTTGGACGTAACCACGGTAGCGCTTGCGACTATGTCACTCGCCGCGATCCTGCTGATTCCGAAGTTCTCGTCCAGAATCCCCGGATCCATCGTGGCCCTGGTACTGGCAACGGGAGCGGTGATGGCCTTCGGACTCCCGGTTGCAACAATCGGATCCAAGTTCGGCGGGATCCCTTCGGGACTCCCCTTATTTGATATTCCCAAGTTTCGGCCGGACCTTCTCCTCCCCCTCCTGCCTTCGGCTCTCACCGTCGCAATCCTTGCGGCGGTGGAGAGCCTTTTGTCCGCAGTGGTCGCAGACTCCATGATTGGAGATCGCCACAATTCGAATGCGGAACTGGTAGCACAAGGTGCGGCGAACTTAGTGGCGCCTTTGTTTGGAGGTATCCCCGTAACCGGTGCGATCGCCCGTACGGCAACTAACTTTCGCAGCGGCGCTAAGTCGCCGGTTGCCGGCATCATTCACGCCCTCACTTTATTGGGCGTCATCATGTTCCTGGCCCCGCTCGCGAAGTTCGTCCCTCTGGCGACACTGGCCGCCGTGCTGGTCGTGGTTGCCTATAACATGGGCGAGTGGCGCGAAATCGGAGGCATTCTCCGCCTCGAGCTAGCCGACAAAACAGTCTGGCTGGTCACTTTCGCCTTGACCGTCGTTGCCGATTTGACGGTGGCCGTCGAAGTTGGAATGGCGTTGGCCGCTCTGCTCTATATCTACCGGATTTCTCAAACCACAACCGTCTCCACCGTGACGCCACAATACATCCGGGATGGCCGGCCGCACATCCTTCAGGATAAGGACGTACCCCCTTTTGTAACCATCCTGCGAATTCATGGGCCGTTCCTGTTCGGCACAACCGACAAGCTTACGGAAGAGGCGGCGGACCTATCGAGGTTCGCGCCCATTGTCATTCTGCGATTGAGAAATATGACGGCCATTGATGCGACCGGATTGCATGCTCTTGAAACCCTATCCGATCGCTTGAAGAAGTCGGGTCGAACCCTCCTTCTATGCGGAGCCCATCATCAGCCTGCGCGGTTTTTGAAGCAGGCCGAGTTCGTTGAACACGTCGGCAAGGAGAATATCCTTCCCCACATCCAGTCCGCGCTGAGACGAGCCCATCGTATTCAGGCCAGCTTCTCCGGATTGGGGGATGAGGTCGCCCGCGACCTGGAACGCGCTCCGATGTAGTTAGGATCCGCCAAGCAAGCTGGAGGCAAACCGCCCCTGCTGTCGCACCCCCCGGCGATCTTTGGGAAATGTCCGGCTTGCTCAGAACCGAAGACGGAGTTGATTACGCCCACGGGCGGCGTGGCGCGTTTGCGGGAAGACTACTTTCCCGCCCTGTCCGGCCCTTGCGAAAGCATCTGCAATTTATACAAGCCCTCGCGCGCGGTGATGTAAAGCGTGTGCTTATCGGGTCCGGAGAAGGCGCAGTTGGACGGCGGGCGCGGAACCTTGATGATCCCGAGGTGCTTGCCCCTTTTGTCAAAAACTTGAATGCCGGCGCCGGTAGTCACATAGACCCGGCCCTCGCGGTCGACTGCCATGCCGTCAGCCATGCTCACGCCGTTCGTCAACGCGGGGATCTTGGCAAACGCAGTCTTCGCCACGCCGGTCTGAGGTTTTTTGCTTTTCTTAGGCGCCAGATCAAAGGCCCATATAGTATCGCCCAGCGTATCGTCGACCAGCAGTTCCTTGCCATCCGGCATTATCGTCAGGCCATTGGGAAACGCAATCTTATCGTCAACCAGAAGCGGCTCCCGTCCACCGTTACTCGCGACATAGTAAACCTTCCCATGACGGTTCGGATCTTTGGGGTCCAATGGAGCCGCTCCCGGATCAGTGAAATAGAAGCCGCCACGTGAATCGAAAATGATGTCGTTAGGTGCGCCTAACGGCGCGGCGTCCGTGCTTTCGAGGACTGTTGCGACCCGGCCATTTTGATTTCCGCGACTAATCAGTTTCCCCGAGCCCTCGGCGGCATACAACTCGCTGGCATTCAGTGCCAGTCCATTTGCACCCAGCGTATTTCCGCGAGCAATCGTGATCTTGCCCTCGGGATCCATATGGTAGATCCGGTTGGCGCGAATATCGCTGAAAAAGAGTCCGCCATCGTAGGTGCCCACAGGCCCTTCCGTAAACGTAAAACCTTCCTGAACCAGCTCCGGCTTCACGCCGGGCGCGACGACGCCAGGAATCCCAGCCAGTTTTTGCGCCGGAACCGGGAGCGCGAACGCGGTTAGAGCCAAGGCCAGAGGCAGGGCGGATCTCATGCCTCTACTTTAGCGTGCCCGCCGCGGCGGCATCTTCAGAGGACAATGCGCGGCAGTTCCGGGCGGCTTGACTGACGGCGCCATTGCCACACGCGGATCACTGCGTACCAAAGCAGCCAGACGCTTGCGCTCGCGACGCCTCCCTGCACGCCTTCAGGAGCGTCGATCAGGATCCCGAGCACCCCGTTGCCGATTACCGCTTGCGGAAGATTTACGCCGAAGAACGC
>DATJEI010000156.1:0-6202 GCA_035496735.1 Bryobacteraceae bacterium
GAGGACTACGAAGTGATGGTGCCTTTCCAGGCATTGCAAATGGTGGGTCACATTGTTCACGCCGTGTGCCCCGAGAAAAAGGCCGGGCAGTATGTTCGCACCGCGATTCACGACTTCGAAGGCGACCAGACGTATAGCGAAGGGACAACCCGGTTCTTCCATTTAGGAGCCCAAAAATGAAGACGCTAGCGAAAACTGTGGGGGCAATCCTGGTCGGTTTGGTTTTGGTATTGGTGGTGCTGCGCATCACCGGCTTTAACCCGATCGGGGACACACCCGGTCCCGGAAATTATCCTGGGTTATGGCTTAGTGGAAAGGTTGTCACTACCCCAGTCACCGATTGGTCGTTCGCGTCCCAATATAAGACGGACAAAGTGCAGACGCGAACCTGGTACATGGTTCCTCATTCGGTAACAACAGGTTTCATCGTCCATAATGGTCAACTTTATTTGACGTCGATGTTCGCGGCGGGAGTGCCTTTTCCGCAGGGCAAGAGTTGGGTTAAGAATGTGATGCGCGATCCGCATGTCCGCTTGAAGCTGGGGGACAACTTATATGATTGTGTTTTGTCTCACGTCACCGATCCGGACGAAAGAGCAGCCGTGCTCGGACCGAGAGCACTAAAAAACCCCCGGCTTCTAGCCTCAAACGCGACCGATGGTCCCGTGCTGCACCTATTTCACGTGCTGCCTGAGTGAGAACATGTCTCAGGAGCCTGGCATGAATTCGGGCTTGGCGCCTTTGGCGCAAATCGCATCTAACCGAAATCGTCGCATGGCTGGGAAGTCGGGATCTCGTAAAGCGGCCAACCATGATCAGCAAATTACGCACAACTCCTAGCGGAATTAAGCCACTTCTTCAGCTTATGACCTCCGGACTCTCTCCTGACTGCCGCGCCAACTCCGCGAACCACCCATTCCCCACCATCAACTGCTCGGGCGACCCTTGCTCCACCACCGCGCCCTCATTAATCACATACACGTAGTCGGCATTCTTCATCATGGTGTAGCGATGTGCGATGATCAGCATCGTCGGTCTGGGTGAGATTTTTTCCAAAGCGCCGCGCACCTCCATCTCCGTCGCAAAGTCCAGGTTCGCCGTCGCTTCATCCAATACCAGCAATCGAGGTTTGTCTACCAGCATCCGGGCAATCTGTAGCCGTTGCCGCTCGCCCATCGATAAGCCGACGCCCCTCTCGCCGATCTCCGTCGCTAAGCCCTCCGGCAACCGTTCGAGAGCTCGGCCCAGATCTGACGCCAGCGCCGCTCTGAGCACCTCCTGATCCGATGCCTGCGGTCTCTTGTAGCGGATGTTGTCCGCCAGCGTCCCGCGGAACACCGTCCCATCCGCGGCTACCACGCCGATCACCGCGCGCACAGCGGAACATCCTGCTTTACTCAATGGCTGCCCATCCACTAGAATCTCACCCGACCACGGCTCGAACAATTTGAGCAACAGATCAGCCGTCGTGGTCTTCCCCGCACCGGAAGGTCCCGCCAGAGCCGTGATCCTCCCCGGCTCCAGTGTCAGATTCAACCCCCGCAGCACTTCTCTGCCCTGCACATATCCGAAGTGCACATCGCGAAACTCCACCCGCCCTCGCCCCTCCACTAAAGGACGCCCCGGCGCCTCCACCGGCCCCGCGTCTCTCAGCTTCACAGCTCTCCTCAGCGAGGTTAAATTCTGCTGTAAGCTCACCGCCAATCCGTTCAGCGAATCAATCGGCGAATACAAACGATCTAAATACGCCGCAAACATCACGACGTCCCCCGGCGTCAGGCGATGCCGCAGCACCAGCCATCCGCCATACCCCAGCACCAGGGACTTGCTCAAATTGCTGAGCGCGCTTTGCGAGATGTAGTAACGCTGGGCCGTCCGGATGCGATCCAGGTAAACATCGTAGGCGCGAATCGATTCCGCCTGCAGGCGTTCTTCTTCCCGCGCCTCCGCCCCGGACAGTTTCACCGTCTTCACGGCGCCTATGGCGTCGGCGATTCGGCCGGAGATATCCTCCCACAACTCGTAGTAAGGGTCGAGATTCGAGCGCAACCGCAGCGCGCTGCGCCGCGCAATCCACATATAAGGAGGCAGCAGGCACACCGATACCAGCGCCATCTCCCAATTCTGCGTGAGCATGATCGCGCATATGCCTACCAGGCGCATCGCCTCAGGCGCGATCTCCTGCGAGAAAGCGTGCACCACCGGCGCAACTTGATCGCATTGGTCGATCCTCTTGGCCAACCCCGCGCTGGACTGCCGGTTGAAAAACGTGAGCGGTAGACGCAGCACATGGCCGAAGGTATCGACGATCAGCTTCGACTCCATATAACTCGCGACGCGCGCCCCGTAGTAACTCGCGCGCAGGTTGAAATAATACGAGCCCAGCCCTATAAAGAACAATATCACCACGGATTCAATCAACGTCCGCAGCGTTTGCTCCGGTGAGCGGGACGCCACGAACCCTGCCCCATGCGCCGTGGCACTGGTCTGCTCCACAAACAATCCTGCGACATCGTTAATCGCCCGTTTGTAAACCAGCGGCTGCAGCAAATCCAACCCGGTGTAAAGAAAAGCGAACACGCCGACGATCACAAATTGTCGGCGATACTGCTTACCCAACTGAAACAACACCTGAAAGACCCGGCGACTAAACGGCGACTCCTCGTCGTTGGCGACAGACTGTGCTTCAGTAGTGTTGGTCACTTACGGCTGTATTATAAGGGAAGCGACTGCGCCAGAAAGTCTGCGCCCAGGACGCTTGCCCGCCATCCCTGGCGCCAGCTCTCCTTGGCTATTCCCGGTTCATGTGAGGTCTTGAGTGAATCGAAACTCCGCCGCCGACTGCAGTCGCCAACCGCCATCAGCCGTCAGTTCGAGAACCTGTGAGTGGTACTTAAGCAGTGCCGGATGGTGGCTCACGCTTACGAACGTGGTGGATGTTGCGATCAATTGCCGGTAAAGCGAAGCCTCGTTTTCGCGATCCAGCGCACTGGTGGCTTCATCCAGGAGCACATAGCGCGGGTGTTTCAACAGAACTCTTGCAAACGCTAAACGCTGGCGCTCGCCCACGGACAGGATTTTTTCAAAGTCGAACTCCACGTCGAAGCCGCCACAGCGGTCTACCAGGTCCGGCAGACTGACGCGATCGAGCACCTCGCCAAGCTCTGCGTCGGATACACAGCGCGCGAGGTTCGGATAAAGGAGCTGACAGCGGAGGCTGCCGATGATCATGTAGGCGTCCTGTGGAAGGAACAGAATATCATCGAGTTTCGGCCGCTCGATCGTCCCGCTCCCCGAGTCCCAGAGGCCGGCGATCATACGAAGCAGAGAACTCTTCCCGAGGCCGCTGGCACCGACAATCATCAATCCTTCCCCGGGCGGCACTGAAACGGTGAGGTCCTTAACCAAGGTTCTTTCGTAGTTCGGAGTCTGCAGAGTGATGCCGTCGATACGGAGATGCTCGCTCTCCCGCGTAACAATCTTTCGCTGCGCAGGATCCGTGGAAGGTTTCGCGGGGACGAGGCTGTGCGCGAGAACGGCCACGCGACTCACGCCGGCGGCGAAAAGACTCAAGTTTTCCACGTTGTCTACCAATATTGTGAGGGCGCTCATTATGGCTGCAAAGGCTCCCTCGGCCTGGACGATACGCCCCACTTCGAGTTCACCTGAAAGCACCCGCCGCGCGATGACCATGCTCGGCAGCATCAGAAGAAGCAGACTCTGCGGATATTGGAAGAAGTTCAAACGCAATTGCCAGCGAATCAGGTTGGTAAAATTCGCGAACAGCTGGCCGAACAGACGCTGGGCCTGGGCTTGCTCCTGCTGCTCTCCGTGGTAGAGCGCGATGGACTCTGCGTTTTCACGGATGCGCACCAGACCAAAACGGAAGTCGGCTTCGCGCCTGCGCTGGTTGAAATTTAGTGCGACCAGCTTCCCGCTAAAGACTCCGAACGTGATCAGCGTGACTAATGTCGCGTAGACAAGCACGAATAGCACCAGGTAACCCGAGATGGACCACAATACGCGGCCGAACGCCACCAACTGAATGACTCCACCGCCGAAGATGAGTAGAAAGCTCAGCGCCTGTTGCGTGTAGGAGGCTATGTCCTGGGAAATTCGCTGATCGGGATTGTCTATCTCCGGCTTGGCGAGAAGCTTATAGAACGCGTGATTCATGAAATAGCGTCTCAGAATCCGGTTGGTCAACCAGCGACGCCAGTTGAGCCCAAGCGTATCGCGCACGTAATAGTAGTAGGCATAGATCGGCACGGCCGCCAAAAGCAAGCCGAAGAAGGTGCGGACCGAATGCCAGAACCGGCCTGCATCGCGAGCCGCCAAAGCCGAAGTAAACTCACCGGATTGTTCATTGAACAAGACGTTAAACTCAGTTTCTCCGATCATGAGCAAGACCAGCAGCACGAGCAGCCAACGGGCTTTCCGACTTTCCTCTGAAAACCAATAGGGCATAGCGAGCGCAATGGATTGCTTTAGCAGCTTTAAATCCAGTTTGTTTATCGACGGCTCTGCGAGTGTGCTGCCCGAATGCATTGTCATTATGTGCTTCCAGCTTACTGCTTCGAGGTGTTGTTTCACGTTACCGAAAGAGCTTGCTTCCGCAACCTGCAAACAGTGCTCCACCCCACGCGCGGGTTGGCGAATCGGTGGCCAGATGCCAACGGACCAAGACTCCGGGAAACCGTTGGCCACTTAATATCAGTACAAAATCACAGGAGAGTTCGCAAAGTCCAACCCAAAAGCTGTTGGAGACGAACTGCAGGCAACGCTCTGAAAGCGCCTGCAACGCAGTGCCCGCTGGGCGAAGACGAAAGCGGCTTCCGCAACGTCTCAGGGTGCGAAGGTATAGGCAAAGAAAGACAATGAAAACTATGAGTACACCCCACGATCCATATCCAGGTCCTTCGCCGACTCCTTTACCAGAGCCTGAAAGACCACCCGAGCAGCCGCCAACCGCGCCGCGCTTCCGGCCATGACTCGCGATCCCGCCAGTTGAGGACGACGGTGGAATTGGCGCGGCCGCAGATGCTCCGCATACGGCGTTTAGTCGTCCCGCGCAAATCTCTTATTGGCCCGGCCTTACCTCACGTAAAGATCTCGCGTTGCCCCGGCTCAAGGTGTTCGCTGGAGTTCTTGAAGGGAGGCACTCTTGTAATCGCTACGGTAGCGGCCGGGAGGTTGCCCAAACTCACGCTTGAAGGCGCGATTGAAAGCTGCTTCCGATTCGTATCCGACTTCGGCTGCGATGTCCGCGATGCCGCGCGAGGTCCTTTCGAGCGACCGGGCAGCCACTTGAAACCTCCAGCGGGTCAAGTACGTCATGGGTGGGTCGGACAGATATCGTGTAAAACGCTCCACCAAAGCGGACCGCGAAATGCCCACCTGGTCGGCGAGGTCCGCGATGGTCCAGGGATGGGAAATGCGGCGATGCAGCAATCCGAGGCTTTTCCCCACGATGGGATCGCGCGCTCCCGCGAGCCATCCGGTTTGTTGTTCGGGCGAGCCGGCCACGTAGCGCCGCAAGGTATCAACGAACAAAGCCTCTGAGAGTTTGGCGAGCATAGCGTCGTTGCCAATTCGTCCCGAAGCGGCTTCTTCCACCAGGTGAAGAATGGAATTCTCCAGCCAGTGCCCGGAGCGATCGGTGCGGATGTTGACCTTAAAAACGGGTGGAAGTCCGCTCAGTATCGGGCGGCTGTGATAGGGGTCGCAAGTCATGTACCCACAAACGAACCGCGAACTTTCACCAGTGCCGCCGGCGCGTAAGGGACTCAAGTCATGCGCCTCGATCTTAGCGGTGATCCCATAGTTCGGGAACGGCCGTATCGCTCCTTTGCCGCTGCTTATATGATGAGCATCCCCATGCGGAAAGATGACAACATCGCCGGGCCTCAGCTCGATAGACTCTCCATCCAGCATTTCAACGACAGCCCCGCCTTCGATGACTAAATGGTAGAGCACAAGGTGCTCCGCTCCCGGAGCGAGCCTAGCCGCCATCGTGTTCGACGCGGGTGTCGACCCCCCCCAGGGAGCCGAGAATTCGGCTGTGAAGTAGAAAGCGCCTTTGAGTTTGACTCCACTCAGGATTTCGGAGAACGCATCCATTCGGCGCTTTGGACTCCCTGCCAAGTTCCCTGGTCCACGCGCAAGGGATCTGCCTCCGGGAGCCGTGCGAGCAAATTTTGGC
>DATJEI010000157.1:0-11268 GCA_035496735.1 Bryobacteraceae bacterium
GAGGACTTCGGCCTCAGCACCGAAGACTTGCTCAAAGCCCTGGCGGATTTCTTTCTCAACAGCGGGTTCGATAACCCGTACATGCGATTTAGCGAGTTCAATCAGCACACGCTCGAAGACCTGAAACGCGCTCTCGAAGACGCGATTTTGAACGGCGAGATGTTCGACCCGGAACGCGCCGAGCAGATCCGCAAACAGCTCGAAAACATGTCGGGCGAGGAAATCGATCAGCTTTTAAATCAATTGGTGCAGAAGCTGGTAGACGAAGGCTACATCAATACCGAGCCGCAGCAAGGCGGGCCCGGCGGCGAGGGCGACGGACAAGTCGAGGTTCAGATTACCGACAAGAGCATCGACTTCCTGGGCTATAAAACGCTGAAGGACCTGCTGGGATCGCTGGGCCGTTCGAGCTTTGGCGCGCACGACACGCGCGATATGGCGACCGGCGTCGAGGCCAGCGGCGCGTCAAAGATCTACGAGTTTGGCGATTCGATGAACCTCGACGTGAACACCACGCTCTTCTCCGCTCTGAGCCGTGAAGGGCTGAAGCTGCCGATCAACCTGGAGTACCGCGACCTGCACGTGCATCAATCGGAATACCAGAGTTCCTGCGCGACTGTCCTGATGCTCGACTGCAGCCACAGCATGATTCTCTACGGCGAAGATCGCTTCACGCCAGCCAAGAAAGTGGCGATGGCGCTGGCGCACCTGATCCGCACCCAGTATCCCGGCGATTCGCTGCGCTGCGTGCTGTTCCACGATTCAGCCGAGGAACTCCGCATTGAGGACCTGGCGCGAGTACAGGTGGGCCCCTACTACACCAACACCCGCGAAGGCCTGATTCTCGCGCAACGCTTGCTGGCGCAAGAGAAGAAGGACATGAAGCAGATCATCATGATCACCGACGGCAAGCCCAGCGCACTGACGCTCGAAGACGGCCGCGTCTATAAGAACGCGTTCGGCCTCGACCCGCTGGTGATCAGCCGCACGCTCGAAGAGGTGAGCCGCTGCAAACGCCAGGGGATTCTGATCAACACCTTCATGCTAGCCAGCGATTACGGTCTGGTGAACTTCATCCAAAAAGTGACCGAACTCTGCCGCGGCAAAGCGTACTTCACGACGCCCTACACGCTGGGGCAGTATCTATTGATGGACTACATGAATCGCAAGACACGCACGATTCACTAGCCGCATCGAGTACCAAAATACAGCGAAACTCGTCATGAAATACATAGCGAGCAATTAACGAAGAAATGGATACCTCCAACGGGCTTCTGCGAACACTGCAGCAGGACTTTCCAATACCGCCTGGTACACAACGGTTTCGGTGATTCAGCTTACGCATACTGCACGAAGTGCTCATACACAGTCATCCTGAGCAGCTGGAGCCAAGTCGCCAAACGCGTATCGTTCCGAATCCAGCAACGCATGACACCAGACGTCGAAGGCCTGCTTAAGCCCTGTCCTTGCGGCGGCGAGTTCCGCGCCTCCAGTGATCCCAAATGTCCCAGTTGTGCGAACTCCCTGTCGGCTACCAAGGCAACCTCTTACATCGAAAGCAATGCGCCAGGCACAGCGAAAGGTTGGAGATGGGACCAGTGCTGGTCGGGAGTCTACTCTATCGTAATAAACGAGAACTTCGTAGAAGACTGGTGGGACGAACGAGCTATTGACCGTCTATATCCTGTTGCGGATTGACGGGACGAGAGCTGTTGGTCTCAAGTTTCCTGTACTCGCCCATTAATCTCTTCTCGTCCACCAGCGGTGTACCCCGCTTCCAGGATCTGCTCCAGAGTGCCCATCCTTCGAGCTTCTTCGAAGAACAACCGCACCACCTGTTTCAGATTTTGGATTGCCCGCTCCCGGGATCCGCCGCAGGAGGAAACATCAAGTTCGATCGCATGAGCCACAAAGTTGCGCCCTTCTTTAAATGTGCGCGTTGTAAATTGAATTCCCCTACCCAGATCAAGCATCGCGTTCTCGCCGTAACTCGATCAAATGGCCAGCTACGTCGCGGGCAATTTCCAGAGTTTCGGCCACTGTGCGGCCCTGCGCTACCAAACCCGGCAATTGCTCGGAAGTTGCCAAGTACACGCCTTCGGGCAACCACTCTACATGAACCTGAATAGCGACTTCCACGGTCTCAATCGTAGCAGAGCCTACCTGTCAGAGTTATTCGTCCCTCATCTCCCTCATCCACTCGTCGATGCCTTGCTTGCCTCCCGGAAACGTCCCCAGCGCGCCGGCGTATTTCTTAAAGTGACTTTCCCGCGCGTGCAGCGCCTTGCTCCATTCGCGCAATCCCATTACGCACAACAGGAAAAATACGAAGTATAGAGCGGACGTCAGCCAAAGGTGCTTGTACATGTAAAGCGGCACATAGATCATATCGGCCACAATCCAAATCCACCACGACTCCACATACTTCTTCGTCTGTCCGTAGATCGCCGCCAGCGAGAGTGCCGTGGTGAATCCATCCCAGCCGGGCACGGTGGAATCCGTAAAGCGGCGCAGGAAGAGCGCGAGCGCAACGGCCGCGGCGATGGTCGCGGGTGTCAACCAAACCCAGGTCTTGCGCGGAGTCCGCGTGACGCTCAGCTCGGCGCGTACTCCAGGATGCGCCCAGGTCCACCAGCCATAGATCCCCAGCGCGATGTACACCAACTGCAAGCCGGCGTCGCCATAGAGTCCCGCACTCACGAACACCACGACATAGAAGGCGTTATTGGCAAGCCCAACCGGCCAGTTCCAGATGTTCTGGCGGGCCAGCAGCCATACGTTGACGGCGCCGCTGAGGAACCCCAGGATCTCAGTGAGAGACGACATCCTCACTTGAGGATCGCAGATCAGCGGCCAAATACGCCTTCGACGGCACCGATGAGCGTGCAGATCATGATATGCGCAAAGAGGCCGTAGTGGATCCAACGGCGAGTGTAGCGGATAACCAGGGCGACGTCGCTCATAAGCCACGTCTACTGTGACCCGCCAACGGGCCCTAGTACCAATAGGCTAGGGACGCCTTTCTAGCGCAGTACGGATGGAAAAAGTTTTAGTACGGGGGGTTGGGATCCCAAACAAAAAACCCCTCTGTTGCAACTTGCCCAGACGATCAAACAAGCGGCGGAAACTTTCGGACAACTACTTCCCGCAAGCACACAGCAAAAGACCGCTTATCTCTCGTCTGCACCCGTTGCAAGCAGAGGGCAGGTGTTCAAGAGTTACTGCATCAATTCGTTTTGTAGGGTAGCACGCGCATCGCCAGCGCCGCCACCGCATGCTTTCAAGCAGATAGGAGCTTTCCGAGGCTACGGATGGGGTGGGGCTGCCCCAGGGGTGTGTCGCTATGACACAATTAGGCCTTGGTGCGGATTCCATTTGCCATTCTGCTGTTCTCGGCCCCCCTTTTCGCCCAAAGCGATGAGTTTCGGGTATATACCGATGCTCCGCGGCTGTTGCTGACTCCCCAGCGCTTGCGCCTGCTACAGCGCGAGCGCCAGCGCGATTCGCTGCGCTGGAACATCGTGGATGCTTTGATTTCGGGCGGAGCGGTCTTGCCGGAGCCGGGTTTCGCCTGGGCCCTTTACTACCGGACCACCGGAGATCTGTCGTGGGGCAGGAAGGCGGTCGACTGGGCGTTGAGCGCGAACGCCACGGACCTGAGGCAGCTGGCGCTGGTCTACGATTGGTGCGGCCCGGCGATGACCCCCGAGCAGAGTACCAGTTTGACGGCGAAGTTGCAGCGCGGGCTTTCGGCTCCAGCGAGTCAGACCGACATACGACAACAACGTTCGCGGGTATTCGCGGCCATCGCGCTGGCCGATCGCCTTCCCGACCGCGGCGAGTCTGTCTTAAAGCTCCTGATCGAGCAATGGTGGCGCGGCGACATCGCCAAGAAGCTCAAGGCCGGAGTACCCGCCATTCCGCGCGATCAAACTTATGCATTCATGGAATTGCTGCATGCCGTGCGCGATAGCCTTAACATCGACCTGCGCGAAGACGCACCGGATTTCTTCAAGGCGCTGCCGACCGAACACCTGGAAGGCCACTACCCTGCCCCCTATCCCACCCCCGAAAACGACTTCCGCATTCCCGTCTATATCCGCGACGGCGAGCCTGACCTGAATGAAGCCGCGCTCTCGCGCGCCGCCGAGTTCGCGATGGTGGCTTACGACAGCAATGCCTTGGAGAACCAATATCTGCAGGGGTGGCTGATGCAGGACCGCTTTCTGATGCGCGGCGGCTTCGGTGTTCCCTACGAATTCCTGTGGGCCAATCCGTACCAGCCGGGCTTGAGTTATTTTCGAATGCCGCTGGTGTATCACGATGCGCTTACCGGCCATTTCTTCGCGCGCACCAGTTGGGATGAGGACGCAACCTGGCTGGGCTACTTCGACGGGCACCTGCAGGTCTTCCATGACGGCAAGATCGAGACCCTGAAGGCTGGCGCCGCCACCGAGCCGGTACATGTGGGCGAGGCCGTCATTTTGAGCGCGCGCGCCAAAGACGCCGCCCGTTTTCGCGCGGACTCCGAGGCGGTGTTTGTGCTGAATCTCGCACCGCACGCCCGTTACGACGTCGAGATCGACGATCAGGAGCTGCGTGAAGGAGAAACCGACAGTGGAGGCACTATGGTGCTCACGCTACCCGAGGGAATCGAGACCGGCATCCGAGTAAAGCAGCGCACCGAGTAGTTACGGTAGCTGCTAGAGCGGCCGATCCGGAGTCGCAAGCGATCGCCACATATGCGCCACGGGACTATTGTCGTAGCCCAAGCCTTCTTTGGGCTGCTTGAAATGCCGTCCGATGATGTCGGTGAATTCCTCGAGCTGCGGATTCACACCAGGCTCGAACGAATATAGATCGTTCACCGTCACCATGCGGGTTTCGAAATACCACTTGTGATTACGAACCATCTGGTAGGCAGCCTCGATGTAAGGCTCCGGCTTATAATCCTCGCCAAAAAACATCCGGTAGATCTCGGGGTATTCGTAGCCGTACTCTTTGTCTTCGTAAAAGCGCAGCGCCTGATGATAGCGGATGGCGAAGGCGACCTTTTCGGAAACATACGGCTCGTAGAGCTGCGCGCTCCACCAGCCGTGGTCGACTTTGATCAATTCCTGAACCGTGTCGTGCAGCAGGCACGCCAGGACAATCTCTTCCGACAGTCCATTCTTCATAGCCAGGTGCGCGCTTTGCAACACATGATTGGCAGTGAAAATGAAGCGGCGCTTGAAGTAATCGGCCAGCGTCGGTTGGGCCGGCATCGCAGGAAGCCTCTCCACATTGCCGGTGTGCGATAGAAACAGGTTGCCCACGCCACGGCGGTAAGAGCGGGTTTCAATCTGCGCTTCCACCTGCGCCATGGTCGGATACTTGCCCGACGCATCCAGCGCGACACCCGGCTCGTTTAAGCCCTTCAGGGCGAGGCTAAACTTCTGCTCGTTCAGCCTCTTCATCATGAAATCTTCGATCGCGTCCGCCTTGGCTTCCGGGTTCATGGAATCCACAGCGGCGGGGCCACCCAGGCTCGCGATAAAAGTGGTTTTATCGATTTCCATGGATACTCACTCCCTGCTTCAATTCTAGTTCCCTTCGGCCCAAGCGAAGGCCGGAGAAGCGTCTACTTCAAACTCTCCAGATACGCCATCAGGTTCGCCACGTCTCCCGCTGAGTAATTCTCCAGCAGCGCCCCGTGCCGTTGGCGGGCGGCAGCCGTCTTCGTGTCATGCAGCCGTTCAACCTTCCACGACGGCGCAGCCTCCAGAGCTTGGGGCTTCAGAATCTGTGCCTTCAAGGCAGCGGCATCGTACTTCTTGGCGATGCTCGACAATCCAGCCGTAGCATGACACGAACTGCATTTCTGCTCGAAATATGCTTTCCCGGCTGCCGCTTGTCCCGGACCGGCATCCTTGGCTTCCATCACTTCCTTGTAGCGGCCCTGCTGCCGCCCATAGTGAATCCATCTGACCAGATCGGCGATCTGCTGGTCGCTCAAATCGGAAAATTGCGGCATCGGGGACAGCTTCGCGGTTTGCGGAATTCCACGGCGCAGCAGCGGGCCGATCACATTGCCGTTCTCATCGCTACCGACCAGGCGCGAATGCATCAGGTCAGTGGCTTCGCCTCGCGCCACTAGATATAGGCCATGGCAATAGCTGCAGCCAAACAATACGTAAGTCTCTTTGCTGTGCTGCATGACCGGATCAGCCATCGGAGGCCCGATATAGTTAATGTCGTAGCCGGGTCTCGCCGGGGCCTGGGCGGTGGCAGAACCCGCCCCTAAGATCAGTCCGCAGAAAAGCAAATACAGGTCTTGGCGATGTGACATATTCTTTTCCTCTAGGCCAAGGCCCGCTTGCAATAGTCAAACATCAACTGCACTTCGTCAACTGCCGGGCGCAGGGTCCCATGCTCGAACTCCAAGAGAGCGGTGATGGGCCACTGGTTATCGCGGATCAGCCTTAGAATCTCAATAATCGGCGCGTCGCCTTCGCCAAACGGCGTGCTGCGCCCGTTGTTCTTCCTGCGGTCTCCAAGATGAACGGCGGACACGCGCTCGTGGTGTCTTTCGAGAAACCCCAGACAATCGCCGTTTCCGGCCGTGAAGTGGCGAACGTCCAGAGTCGCCGTGAAATCGGGCGAATACGCTAGGCCCTTCACAATACTCGCCTCGTTGCTGAACGCATCCGGGTCTGACAAATTGTCGTGGTTATGCAGGCTCGCATACATCCCGTGCTTGCCCGGGAAAGCGCTCAGCCGATGTGCCACCGCCAATCCGTAGGAACCCACGATGCCCTTCGCACCCAAAGCCTTGGCGCCCTCAAAGGTGGCGTCGATCTCCGCGTCGGTGTAGCTGTCGCTTATGTTCACATAGACCGTGCAAATCGTAATACCGTTATCGTCAAATTCCTTCTTGATGCCGCCGAAGTAGCCTGCAGGGGGGTTCAACCGCCAGTTGCGCAACTTCTCACGCGCTTCCTCCGCGCTCACGCCGGGACCAACAAAATTGGGCTCATACCAGACTGCGTGCAGCTCGACCATGCCCAAACCATTCTGTACCAGCCGCTGGATCAAAATCGGACGGTTCTCCCGATTCATCGCCAGATCGTGGTAGCAGAACGGCTGCAGACCAAACTGCACACCGTTGATATAGGACCGATTGGGCTTGCCCGCCGTTTGCGCCAGGGCGATCAAACTCAGCCCAGCTAAGCTCGGAACGCCGGCCAAAGCCAGTTTGCCAAAATCCCGCCGTGTCAAAATCATAATCTCTTTCCTGTAAACATAATTGGAGTGCCTGCCGGCCGAGCCCGCATCAACCTGTCAGTATCAGATCAGTTCGGCGCGCTGGCGATCTGCGCCAGCACCGCCTCGGCGTCGGCTGCGGTGAACTCCTGCGTCTTCACGGAATGATTCATGGAACAGAACTTGGGCCCGCACATCGAGCAGAAGGCCGCGTCCTTGAATCCTTCTTCCGGCAAGGTCTCGTCGTGGTAGGCGCGCGCGGTCTCAGGGTCGAGCGAAAGCTCGAACTGCTTTTTCCAATCGAAAGCAAAGCGAGCCCGCGATAGCTCATCGTCGCGGTCGCGGGCGCCGGGGCGGTGGCGTGCGATGTCGGCCGCGTGAGCCGCGATCTTGTAGGCGATCAGGCCCTGCTTCACATCTTCCAGATTGGGGAGCCCCAAGTGCTCCTTAGGCGTCACGTAACACAGCATGGACGCACCGTGCCAGCCTATCATGGCCGCGCCGATCGCGGATGTGATGTGGTCGTAGCCAGGCGCGAAATCGGTCACCAGCGGGCCGAGGGTATAGAAAGGCGCCTCGTAGCACATTTCTTTCTCTTTTTCGACCTGCATCTGTATTTGATCCAATGGGATATGGCCAGGACCCTCGATCATCACTTGAACGTCATGTTTCCAAGCGATCTTAGTCAGCTCACCCAGCGTCTTGAGCTCCGCGAATTGGGCCGCGTCACTGGCATCGGCCAGCGATCCGGGACGCAGCCCGTCGCCCAGCGAGAAGCTCACGTCGTATTTCTGGAAGATCTTGCAGATGTCTTCGAAATATTCGTAGAGCAGATTCTGGCGATGGTTCTTGACCATCCACTCCGCCAGAATCGCGCCGCCCCGGCTGACGATGCCGGTGACGCGCCGGGTGGTCAGCGGAATGTATTGCACCAGGACGCCCGCGTGGATGGTCATATAATCCACACCCTGCTGCGCCTGCTCCTCGATCACCTCGAGCATGACCTGGATATTCAGGTCCTCCACCCGGCGTACGCGCGCCAGCGCCTCGTAAATCGGCACCGTGCCGATAGGCACGGGCGATTCCTCAATGATGGCTTTGCGGATGCGCGGGATGTCGCCGCCGGTGGATAAATCCATCACCGTGTCGGCGCCATAGCGCACCGAGTAGCGCAGCTTAGCGAGTTCCGCTTCAATATCGGATGTGGTGGAGGAGTTGCCTATGTTGGCATTAATCTTGCAAAGCGACTCCACTCCGATGCACATCGGCTCCAGGTTCGTGTGGTTGATATTGGCGGGGATGATCATCCGTCCGCGAGCCACTTCCGACCGGACAGCTTCAGGCTCCAGGCGTTCACGCCGCGCCACATAGTGCATTTCTTCCGTGATCCGCCCCTGGCGGGCGTAGTGGATCTGCGTGCGAATCGGGTCGCCGGCGCGGGACGCCACCCATGCTTGTCTCATACTGCCTTGATTATATGCGACCGCATCGCGGAATGCCCGCGCTAAATGAATGGGTCTGAAATCTCTCCTCTATCTATGGGAGGCTGTGTCACATAGACCCAATCCACCCGATCAAAAGTTTTGATTGGATTCCAGACCGCAGGACGCCGTACGCTCAGAGTATGGTGGTAACTGAAATGGGATCGGAGAGTTCCAACGCGTCGGTGTTGCACCGTGTAAGCGGGATTGTAAGTTCCCCGCTTTCTTTAGATGAGATGTTGGGTGAGATTGTCGGACTGGCCGCCCGTGTGACCAGTTGCGACGCCTGCTTGGTTTATCTGGCGGAAGCGGATACCGGCGAGTTTGTGTTGCGGGCCTCGCTCCTGCCGCACGTTTCGGACTTGGGGAATCTGCGCGTGAAGATGGGCGAAGGCGTGACGGGATGGGTGGCGGAACACCAGTCGCCGGTGGCCTTAAGTTCGAAGGCGGCTTCCGACCCGCGTTCGAAGATCTTCCCGACGCTGGTCGAAGACACCTACCAGGCGTTTCTTTCGGTGCCCTTAGTGACCAAGGGTAAGGCCATCGGGGTCATCAATATTCATCATCGCGACAAGCACGAGCACGAGCCCGAAGAGATTGCGACCATTTCCTTCATCGGCGAGCAAATGGGCAGCGCCATCGCCAAGAGCATGCTGGAAGAAGAGAATGCGCGCCTCTCCGAGGAGACTGCGGAAATGAAGCGGCAGCTGGAGACCCGCAAGTCGGTGGAACGCGCCAAGGGCATTCTTCAGAAGCGGCATGCACTCTCCGAAGAAGAAGCGTATCTGCGCATGCGCAATGAGAGCCGCCGCTTGCGCCGTCCCATGAAGGACCTGGCGGACGCTATCATTCTCTCCGAAGAATTGAGCCGCAAGGAAAGCAGCGCGCCCGCTTAGGCCGCGGAGTACGCCTTCGCCGCTTTAATCTTGTGCGATCCGGCGCGCCAACTGAGCGGTATGCTCCGCACTTCTGAAAACGCCGCACATCGGCAGTCCGATCCGGTGTTCTGCTTCCACCTCCGGGATGCCGTGAGGCGAGGGCACTAACAGCAACCCGCAAGCATGGTCCCTTTGCAGCGAGCGCATCACGTATCGCAGCCACGCCGCATGCGCGCACGCATCTTCAACGGAGGCCGGATCGGTTGTGGATACTAAGAAGACGGCTTCGGAAAACCGGATGGCTTCGGCGGCTTCCGCAGGGTCGGCATCCCACAGATCTTTACATACGATGGATGACCTCGGATGGCTTTGAGATCCCGAAAAATCGGCCAGCAGGACGGTGCGGTCGTCGCCCGCATCCGCCAGATAAGCTCCAATTGCCTCAGCGAGCTGCCTGACGGCGCGGCGCGATTCGCTACGGGCGCCTTCCGCGCCGCCTGCTGGCACGAAGGAATAGATTGCCGCGGATGGCGCCTCCGCCCTCACCGCCCAATCTACTGGGGAAACGGTCTGTGGTACTGTCACGCCTTTTAAATTGCAAACGGCCTGCCAAGCAGTGGAGCAGCGCAGAATCAAGAGCTTCGCTCCGCAACGCCGCTGGTCGCTGGGACGAAGTGTCCCTGCGCGACGACACTTTGGCTCAACCGGGTAGGCGCTAGTACGGACGCGACCCGAGGGCTAGCGGCCCAGCTCGCGTTTCATGATTGCGGCGTTGTTGGACGCCTGGGTTTGCATGGGTCCGGCAATGCCCGCTGCCTTCTCGGTGTACTGTAGACCGGTGGTCATTTTAGCTTTGTCAGTGGTCAGTTTGCCCATCTGAAAGTTGGAAACGCCCAGGTAGTAGTAAATATAGCTGGTCGAACTGCCGCCTACCAAAGGCAGAGCAGCTTTCAAGTTACGATCGGCGTCGGCATAGCGGCTCTGCCCGGCCTGAATGATGCCCGCCGACATATAAGCGCTGCCCAGCATATCGTTCCGTGTTTTCTGCCAGTCGGCATCGCTCATTCCTTCCGGCTTCTTCTTGCGCCCCATAACTGCGATCAGGCGATTGGCCGCCGTCAGGGCGGGGCCGGGAGCGCTCCAATTCCGTGCCACTGCGTCCAGCGCATATTCGTTTTCCGGACGCCCTACCAGGATCTTGTTGGCTGCCGCGATGGCCTTGGCTGGACTCTGCTTGTTCAGCGCCGCCAAATACTGCGGCGTAGCGATATCGATCTGCTCGCTTTTGGGATCCAGCGCGATCAGCGCCTCTGTCAAATCAATCGTGATCGCCGGATCCCCCGCCTGGGTGGCCGAAACCGCGAGCGAATATTCGACGTAATCCTGGACTTCCTTGGCGAACTGCTGGCGGCTCTTCCAGCCTTCCACGTCACCCGCCTCGGCGGGCTGTTTCTCCTTGGCAAGAGCTTCAGCCTCTTTCGCAGTTTCCGCCGCCAAGGTTTTCACTTGAGCGTAGTCTTTCTTTTCAAAGGCATCCTTAAGCGCCTTGTAAGAATCATTGAGGTCGGCCGACCAGACCAAACCACCGAACGCCAGTAAACCGATCACAGCCAATCGCATGTTTCAAACGCCTCCACCAGAGGTTAATTATACAGGACGGACGGACT
>DATJEI010000158.1:0-10617 GCA_035496735.1 Bryobacteraceae bacterium
GGCGCCGCCCTGGATGTTTTGCAAACGGAGCCGCCGGATGCGGGCGAGCCCCTGCTGGCCATGGATCAAGTTTTCGCCACGCCGCATATCGGCGGTTCCACCGAAGAAGCCGCCGAACTGATTGCCGTGCGTCTGGCCGAACACTTGATCGAATATTTCAACGAGGGCGTCGCGGTAAATGCGGTCAACGTTCCCGCCATGAGCGAAGAAGCTTACCGCGCGGTAGCCCCTTATGCGGCTCTCGCGGAGCGCCTGGGAACTTTCGCCGCCTACGTAGCGACCGCGAATCCGAAGCTGGTTCGGCTGGTGTATCACGGCAATTTCAGCCAGGAAAACGCCCGCCTGATCCGCAACGCGGGACTCGCCGGCGTGCTCAGCCGTTCTCTCGAGCGCAAGGCGAATGTTGTGAATGCGCTTAAGCTCGCGGCCGATCGCGGTCTGAGTTACGCTGAGCGCTTCGAGCGCCGCACGCGCCACATGGATTCGCTGCGCATTGAACTCGAAACCGATAAGGGCGTCACCACGGTCGAAGGCGCCATCGTGATGGACCGGCCACGGCTGCTGGCTGTGGATGGCATCCGTTGCGAAGCCAAGCTGGCCGGACATCTGCTGTATTTGACCAACACCGACGTGCCCGGTGTCTTGGGTTACATCGGAACCATTACCGGCAGGAACCGGGTCAATATCGCCACGCTGTCGCTCGGCCGCCAGGAAAAACCGGACCGCCCCGGCGAGCCGCTTTCCGCCGTTACCTTGATTGAAACCGATGAGCAAGTGCCCGATTCCGTGATCGCGCAATTGCTCGAGAATAAGGCGATCCATGTGGTCCGCTCAGTTGAGTTCCGTCCATAAAGGCTGCTTCAAATGATAAAAGCTGCGTTTGCGATACTCGCTCTGCCATTCGCAGTACAGATTTTGTGGGGACAAACGGCCGACTCAACGGCTGCAACCAGCGCCGCTGCCACCACCGACACGCCGCTCTATTCGTTGCCTTACAGCCCCAGCCTGGACCTTTCCTCCATGGACCAGGGGGTCGATCCGTGCAGCGACTTTTACCGTTATTCCTGCGGATCGTGGATCAAGAACAACCCCATCCCGCCCGATCAGGCACGCTGGAACGTGTATTCAAAACTCACTCTGGAAAATCAGCGATTCTTGTGGGGTATCTTGCAGCAAGCCGCGCAACCGTCTCCGTCGCGCAGCAAGGTGGAAACGCAGATCGGCGATTATTTTGCGGCATGCATGGACGAAGGATTGCGCGAGAGAGCCGGCGCGTCTCCGTTGCGCGGCGATTTGGATAAGATCGCGGCGCTGAAGTCCCTGCGCGATTTGGCCACGTTCCTGGGCGAAGCCGATCTCACCACCGTGGGGAACGAACTGCTGTTCGGCTTCGGATCCAGCCAGGACTACGCGGATTCATCCCGCGTGATCGGCTTCCTGACAGCCGGAGGTTTGGGCCTGCCGGACCGCGATTACTATGTGAAGACCGACACTAAGTCGCAGGAGATCAGGCAGCGTTACATCGCCCACGTGCAGCAAATGCTGGAACTCGCCGGGGAGCCGGCAGCGCTAGCGAAAACCGATGCGCGGACCGTGATGGACATCGAAACCGCGCTGGCGAAAGCATCGCTGACGCGAGTGGATCAGCGGGACCCGCACAAGCTGTTCCATCCCTATACTCTCGCTAAATTGCAGAAAGTCACTCCTGCGTTCCCCTGGAAAGCATATTTCGCAGCCATGCGGATCGGCGTTCCGCAGTTGAATATTACTGAGCCGGACTTCTTCGTCGAAATGCAGGCGCTGCTCAAGGCGCGCAGCCTGGACGATTGGAAGGCTTATTTGCGCTGGCATATGGCGCACCTGCGCGCGCCGCTCCTCGCCGAAGTATTTGTCGTGGCGAATTTCGATTTCTATAGCAAGTATCTGCGCGGGGTTCAACAAATGCAGCCGCTCTGGAAACGCTGCGTGCGGCGCGTGGATCAGGACCTGGGTGAAGCGCTGGGACAGGTATTCGTCGAGAAAACTTTCGGCGCCGACACCAAGGCCCGGGCAGTAAAGATGACCAGGGAAATCGAAGCGGCGATGCAATCGGAAATCGAGCAGCTGCCCTGGATGGGGCCTGCCACCAAGAAGAGCGCGCTCGAGAAACTGCATGCCGTCGCCAACAAAATTGGCTATCCCGATCACTGGCGCGATTACAGTTCGATCAAGATCGTGCGCGACGATTATTTCGGTAATGTCGCGCGCGCAACCGAGTTTGAAAACCGGCGGCAACTGGCGAAAATCGGCAAGCCGCTCGACCGCAGCGAGTGGCAGATGACTCCGCCGACAGTCAACGCCTACTACGATCCGCAGATGAACGATATCAACTTCCCGGCGGGCGTGCTGCAGCCGCCGCTGTACGATCCGAAAATGGATGATGCGCCCAACTACGGCAACACGGGCGCGACTATTGGCCATGAGCTGACTCACGGATTCGACGACGAAGGCCGTCAGTTCGACGCCAAGGGCAATTTGAAAGACTGGTGGACCATGCAGGACGCGCTCGAATTCGGCAAGCGCGCATCTTGTGTTTCCGATGAGTATTCAGGTTTCACGGTGATCGACGACATCAAGGTCAACGGTAAGCTGACCCTGGGCGAAGACGCGGCCGATCTGGGCGGCACTTTCCTCGCCTACCTGGCATGGAAGGAAGCAACCAAGGGCCAGACTTTGCGGCCCATCGACGGGCTGACGCCGGATCAGCGCTTCTTTGTCGGCATGGCGCAGTGGGCCTGCGGCGATGAGCGCACTGAAAGCAAGCGTGCCAACGCTATCACCAATCCGCATTCACCCGAGGAATACCGTATCAATGGCGTGGTCTCTAATATGCCGGAGTTCGGCAAGGCTTTCGCCTGCCGCGCCGGGCAGCCTATGGTTCGCGCTCAGCAATGTAAGATCTGGTAAGCTGCGCCGGATTCACCAAGCTCATCTGCTAGAATTTAAGTTAATCCCCCCAATTAAGGAGAGCGCGTGGCAGCGCTGCCATCGTCAAGAATTGTCGCCATCTATCCGGGCTCATTCGATCCGATCACAAACGGACACCTGGATATGATTTCCCGCGGCAGCAAACTGGCGGATCGCCTCATCGTGGCGGTCCTGCAGAACCAGCGCAAGCAGAGCCTGTTTACGGTGGAAGAGCGGGTCGAAATGCTCACCGAAGTGGTGAAGCCGTACCCCAACGTCGAGGTTGGTTCTTTTCACGGACTGCTGGTGGATTACGTGGCCAGCCGCGGGGCGAATTTTATCTTGCGCGGTATCCGCGCGATTTCGGATTACGAATACGAATTGCAGATCGCGCACATGAACCGGCTTCTCAGTCCCGGTGTTGAAACCGTGTTCCTGATGGCGGCCGATGCGTATTCCTTCGTCAGCTCGCAACTGGTAAAGGAAGTGGCATCGCTCGGGGGTAACGTTTCCGCGCTGGTGCCGCCGCTGATTGAAGCGCGGCTGCGCAGCCGCGTCGCGAAGTAGAATGAGAAGGAGAGCAGCCAAGCAATGCCAACAACCCAAGCACTAGCCGATAGAATCTCGCTGATCAGCGCGTCATCCACCATGAAAGTTGCCGCCGACGCCGAGCGCCTGCGCCGCGAGGGGAACGACGTGGTCGACTTCGGAGCCGGTGAGCCGGACTTCCCGACGCCGCAAAACATCAAGCAGGCGGCCATCGACGCCATCAATCAGAACTTCACCAAGTACACCAATACTGGTGGCACAGAAGAGTTGAAGCAAGCGGTTTGCGATAGTCATAAGCGCGACTACGGCACGTCCTACAACACCAAGGAGTGCATCGTCACCGTGGGCGGCAAGCACGCCATATTCAATCTGACCCAGGCGCTGGTCGATCCGGGCGACGAAGTCATCATTCCGGTGCCTTATTGGGTCACTTATAAGGATGTGGTGAACTACGCCGGCGGCAAGTGCGTGTTTGTGGATACCGATGAGCAAGCGGGTTTCACGCTCACCGCCTCGATGGTCGAGCGCGCCATCACGCCCAAAACCAAGATGATTATCCTGAACTCGCCCTCCAACCCCAGCGGCGCGATTTTCGATCGCGGTGAGATGGAGCGGATCGTCGCCATCGCCAAAGACCGCGGAGTTTGGGTAATGACCGACGAGTGCTATCACCGTTTCCTCTATGAGGGGGAGCCGCACTCGCTGGCGGCGATGCCGGGCGTGAAAGATACCGTGCTGGTAGCCGGATCGCTTTCGAAGACCTATTCCATGACCGGCTGGCGCATCGGCTTCGTACTGGGGCCGGCGCCGGTGGTGGGCGGCATCGCCAAGCTGCAAAGTCATTCGACTTCGAACCCAACGTCTATCGCGCAGAAGGCCGCGGCGGAAGCGCTTCGCGGGCCGCAAGCGTCGGTGGGCGAGATGCTGGCGGAGTACAAGACTCGCCGGGATTACGTGATCAGCCGTCTGCGCGCCATGCCGGGCGTGACCGCGCAAATGCCGCAGGGCGCGTTCTACGCGTATCCGAACGTGAGCGCGGCTTTCAAGAACGGCATCACGAACTCGCTGCAATTTTCCGAAAAACTGCTGGCGGAGGAATTCGTTGCGGTTGTTCCCGGCGAAGCCTTCGGCACCAATGACCACGTTCGCATTTCGTACGCGACTTCAATGAAAGAGCTGGAGCGCGGCCTCGACCGCCTGCAGCGCTTCATCGCAGCCCGCGTCTAAGGGCCTCAATACATGCCGCTCCGCAAGCTGGAGCCCGCTTTTCACGGTCGAGTGTGGGGAACCCGAAGTCTGGACCCGTGGTTCCCTGACGCTCCCGCCCGGGTCTCCGGGCTTCCTATCGGCGAGGTTTGGTTTGAAACGCCGGAAGTCCCCTTGCTGGTGAAGTTTCTGTTCACCGAGCAGGACCTCTCGGTACAGGTGCATCCCGATGACGCTTACGCGGGGGTACATCACAACTCGCCGGGTAAAACGGAAATGTGGCATGTCTTAGCGGCGCAAAAAGGCGCTAAGATCGCCGCCGGCTTCCGCAAACCGGTGACGCATGAGCAGGTCCGCACCGCCGCACTCGATGGCACCCTCGTAGATCTGCTGGAGTGGTTCGAAGCCCGAACCGGCGACACCTTTTTCATCCCAGCGGGCACGGTGCACGCGATCGGGGCCGGGCTCACGATCTGCGAAATCCAGCAGCGTTCCGATATTACCTATCGTCTTTACGATTACGGACGCGGGCGCGAATTGCATCTGGATCACGCCTTGGCGGTGAGCCGGCTAGGCGCTCATGCTGCGCGTGGTTCCGCAAATGTCGTCTGTCCCCAGTTTGTTAGCCAGCCGGTGGACGTGTCGGGAAGCGTGTCTCTTGCGCCGCCGTCCCAAAATGAACTCCTGGTTTGTATTGAAGGCGAAGGACAAATCGACGGACAGCGTATTCGCAGCGGAGACGTGTTCCCGGTGGCCATTAACCTGCAAATGCTAGAAATCACAGGAACATTACGCCTGGTGCGAACTTTCTCCCCCGGTGCGTGAGAAAAAAGTCCTTTATTTTGCACTATAGCTAAAGGCTAGTTGGTACGAATAGTTCTTAGGACACAATGATTACTCCACTTAATCGCGGTCGTATAACCTTTCTTATCGCGGGCCTAGTGCTGCTGGTCGGGCTGATGCCGGGCCAGGGTATCGACAGTACCCTCGTCGGAACCGTGACAGATTCCTCCGGCGCGGTGGTGCCAGGATCGCAGGTTACCGCCACCAATCGGGATACTGGCGTCGTGACTTCCAGATTCACTAACCGTGCGGGCGAGTACCGCATGGAACACCTGCCGGTGGGATCTTACGATGTAGCCGCGAGCGCGCCCAGTTTTGCGCCGCGCACGAGCGCCAACGTGACGCTGCAACTGAATCATGTTGTGCGAGTGGATTTGCCGCTGGAAGTCGCTACGGCTACGACCACCGTGGAAGTAACCGAAGCGCCCGCGCCCCTTGATATCGCCTCCTCGCATCTGGAAAACACTTACGACGCTCGCGGTCTGATCACTCTTCCGGCTGCTTCATCGGGAAGCGGATTCTTGAACCTTAGTCTGCTGGGCGGAGGCGTGGCGTCATCCGGCGGTTTGGGTCAAGGCACCGGGCCGAGTATCGCAGGACAACGCCCTTCTGCCAATCGTTATTATGTCGAGGGCGCGGACAACAACAGTTACTTCGTCACCGGCCCCCTAAGCACGCCTTCAAACGAGGCCCTCTCAGAGTTCACGGTTTTGCAGAACCACTACGGCAGCCAGTTCGGCGGCGCCCCAGGAGGTATTTTTGACGCAATTGTGAAGAGCGGCGGCAATCAGATTCATGGATCGCTCTATGAGTATCTGGAAAACCGCAATCTGAATGCGCTGGATGCAAAGTATGCTCGTCAGGGGGCGACGTCGCCTCCGCGGTATGACAGCAATCGCCTGGGCGCAACTTTCGGTGGACCCATCCTCAAAAACAAACTATTTTACTTCGGTAGCTTCGAATACAATCCCACGGGCAATGCATTCACGCCCCTCTCGGTGGTGGAAGCGCCCACTGCCTCGGGGTTTCAGGCATTGAACGCCATTCCGAGCTTGAGCAAAACAAATTTGGGAGTGCTCTCGAAGTATCTGCCCGCGGCACCGGTCCCTACGGATTCTATTCAAGTGCTGAATGCCACGATCCCGGTTGGTCCGCTCTCCATCATTGGGCCCAGCTACGTGAATCAGTACAGTGCCGTCGGAAGTATTGATTGGGATGTCAGCGATCGTGACCGGGTTCGGGGCCGCTACCTCTACACCCGATACTCGGGAATCGACACCAGCCAAGTTTACTTGCCGGCATTCTTTGCGAAAGTTCCAGACAACACTCATTTGGTTTCTCTCTCCGAGTACCATACATTTTCTGCGACGGCTCAAAACGAATTCCGCGCCGCGTATAGCCGGAACTTCGACCAGCGTTCCGCCGCGGACGTCACATTTCCCGGGCTGACCGGCTTTCCGACCCTCTATTTCGATGACATAGGAGGAGGTCAATTCTTTGGACCCAATCCGGGCTACCCTTACGGTCAGGTCCAGGACGAGCTGCAACTCTCCGACAGCATTACGAAGACCTTTAGCCGCCATACGATAAAAGTGGGTTATGACTTCCGCGACGTGATCCTGTCGAGCTCGTTCGTCTCATACCCGAACGGCTATTATTGGTATTCGTCTCTGGAACGGTATCTATCGGACTTGACGCCGGATCTGTTTGGCCAGCGTTTTCTTGGCGCCAATGGGCCCTTAACGGGCGCGATGCCGTTGGGTTTCCTGCAGAATGCCGCGTACTTGCAAGACGACTACCGCATTCTTCCGAACTTGACGCTGAATCTGGGAGTCCGCTACGAATATGTAGCCGTTCCCGTTATTTCCCGCGCGCAGGGATTGGGTTCTATCGCCGATGTGCCTGGCGTCATCACGTTCCGCGAGCCGAGACCGAGCGGAACCGATTGGTCGCCTAGCGTCGGCTTCGCTTATTCTCCGGGCAAGAACGGCGTCTGGGCCATCCGGGGCGGATTCAGCCGGGCCTTCGATATGCCGTACGGAAACCTGGCTGCCAACACTGCGCCCGCATTCTATGGAAGCGGGTTGAATGTCAATGGCGACGCTCCTGGTTTTCTGGCAAACGGCGGTCTGAACAGGGAGGTAGGTCTACTGTCCACGCCCGCTTCTGCCCGAGCCGCCACCACTGGCTATACGCCGGATCAGACGCGCCCTTATGCGCTCACTTATACGCTCGGAGTACAGCGCCTGTTGGGACACGATTATACGCTCGAAGCACGCTACACCGGTACCCGCGGAGTTCACTTGCTGGTACAGGAACAATTGAATAGCACCAGTGCGGTGACGGCATCGAACAGCATCCCCACCTTTCTAAGCATGCCGTCGGCCGCTACGTTATCGGCACTTCCCTTGACAACCGGCGCGTTGAAGGCCATACAGAACAACCCACTGAAGCAATATGGCTTCACAAATAGAATCACGGCGCTGGAGCCGGAGGGGAACTCGAAGTACAACGGACTGGTCCTGCAAGTCACCAAGCGCTATTCGCGGAATTTTTCATATTTGGCTGCTTATACCTGGAGCCACCTGACGGACGACTCCACGGCCAATATCAACTTCACCGCGCTGACGCCGCGCCGACCCCAGAACTTCGGAAATTTGAGCAGCGAATGGGCCAGCTCAATTCTCGACCGGCGCCATCGGCTGACCATCTCGCCGATCTTCGACGTCAGGCCATTCTCGCGGCGCGGCTGGGCTTTGAAAAATCTGGTGGGCAACTGGAATCTAGCGTTTACTTACACGTATGAGTCGCCGGAGTATGGCACGGTGCAGAGCGGCGTGGATTCTAATTTGAATGGGGACTCGGCTACCGATCGCGCCATCGTTAATCCCAATGGCATCTCCGGTACCGGCAGCAGCGTGACCGGTTACGACCGGAACGGGAACGCCGTGGCGCCAACTTCAACCGCGATTGTGGCCTACGTCGCGAACAACCCCAACGCAAGGTACCTCGTGGCCGGCGCGGGTGCGTATGCCAATGGCGGACGCAATACCATGCCCTTCGATCCCATCAATAACATCGATGCTTCGGTACGCAAAGTCTTCAGCATCACCGAGCAGCGACGCTTCGAAATAGGGGCTCAGTTTTACAACCTGCTAAATCATCCGCAATTCGTGCCCGGATACCTTAACGATGTAGCCCCTTCCCCAAGCATGAACCGCGCCTTCCTGATCCCCGGCAATTCCTCATTCGGCCAGTATCAGCAGTTCTTTGCCAGTAACTCGCGTTATATTCAGCTCCTGGCGCGCTTCACCTTTTGATGCGGCCCAAGGTCTAGGAGAAGAACAACCGCCACGCGGTAACCGTGAGGGCGTGCGTCACCATGGAAGCGCGGATGCTGCGCGCCTGCCGGTAGGCCATTCCATAGAACACTCCCGCCACACCGGCTAGCGCGGCGAACCGCCAGTTCGGGAACGCTCGATACCACAGGTGGACCGAACCGAAAAGCAGCGCTGCCAGCAGCAATCCGGCCCAGTCGCTGCGCAACCAGCCCGCGATCCACTGCTGTAGCAGCCCGCGGAAGAAAAACTCCTCGCCGAGCGCGACCACCCATAGGATGCCGAAAAAAGTTGCCAGCCCGATCAAAGTGGTCCTCTCCCATCCTGCATAACGCAGATGCGGACTAGCGAAATGGAGCACCCAACCGGCCGCCGCCGCCACGGGCGCTAGGCCCACGAAATACAGCGCACCGATCTTCCATTCGCGGGCCGCAGGCCAGAACCCGAAACCAACATTCTTCATGCGTCGCACGCTTAACATCGCGAATATTCCGGTGCGAAACCACATCAACTGGCCTAGGAATCCTAACGGGAGCGCCGCGAGAGGACTTTCGTAAAGCGGAGGGATCGCGCGCGCCAGCCACACCGCGGCTATGAAGATCAGGAAGAGAATATCTACCGCCGTCTGGTGCGGGAACACGACGTACCAGAATGCCGCCACTACTGCCAGGGCCGCGATCACGCCCATTGAATGCCACGAAAAATTCCGTAGCGCCAGCGAAGCCAAGGCGTAAGGCACCAGTGCTGCGATCACCAGCACGGTCGCTACACCCGAGGGCGACAATTTTTCCAGACGCAGGCGCAGGCGCTCCACACCCATCGTGAAATACAACGATACTTCCAGCAGGAAGGCGGGAAGCACGGCCAGCGCGGTCGCCCACGGGATGCCCCGGTCTTGCGCGTAGAACAGCGCCGCGACGGCGCCCGCCGCCCACAGGAGCGGAAAGGCGAGCAACATTCTGTGGGTACATCGTAGCATGCCATTCTAAGTTGGGAGGCCGAGCGCTTCAAACATTCTGGATCGTTCCGCGCCCGCCAACGGAGCCAAAGGAGGCCTGCCGGTCATGTTCAAGATCCAAGGCGGCATTCGCCTTCACGATCTGTTATGTTGATTGACGATGAGAATTGGAACGCTCTGCGTAATTGCGCTGCTCACGGCTGCATCGCTGCCTGCGCAGCTGACTCCGCCCAACACGGCCGGAGTCACTCTGGGACACATTCACATGATCGTGAAAGACGTCGAGGCCCAGACCCGCTTCTTGGTAGACATGCTCGGCGGCACCGTGGTGAAGAACGATAAGCTCACCGAGATTCAGTTCCCCGGCGTCTACATCCTGCTGCGCCAGGGCGACTCAAGCGGGCCCAATGAAACGGCAGTAGTGGATCATTTCGGTTTCATCATCAAAGATTTGCCCCCGCTTGTCGAAAAATGGAAGGCTGCCGGCCTCAAGGTGACGCAAGCCGCTGCCGCGCGTCTTCACAATCAAGCCTACGTGACGGGACCGGAAGGTACTCACATTGAGGTGTTCGGGGACCCTGCGCTCCCCACGCCCGTGCAGATGGACCACATTCACTACTACCTGCCACCGGATGATGTTCCGGCCGTTCAAGCTTGGTATGCAAAAATGTTTGGCCTCGAGCCCAACACGCGTGAAAGCGTGTCGCGACCCGGAAATTTCATGGCCACGGACCTTTTCCCAAACAATATGAACCTCTCGATCGCGGCCGTCCCCGC
>DATJEI010000159.1:0-8786 GCA_035496735.1 Bryobacteraceae bacterium
TCATCGGCAAGCTGCAACGCGGAAGTAAGAATCCAGTTGGATTGTTCCACTAGTTGCTGCAGCCGCCTGGCCTGTTTGCGCGCCGGACGGCTCTCCCGCGGCAGCGCGAGGCTGAGGTAATAGGCGATGGACTCAATGGCGCTTAGCGGCTGGCGCAGCTCGTGCGCGATGGTTTGCAAATCCATCGCAGCTGACGAAGTCTGCGTATCAGGAGCCGCCGCTACGGTCTGCACTCCGGCTGCGGAACTCATTTTTTCCTTCGGGGGATGTTATTAGGTTGTACCGCGCGCACTCCGGCGAGTCAAGCGTCCATTCAAATCGCCGTGGGTAATGCCATGACTACGCCGTATACAGTCCCATCGCCTTCTTCACCTTGTTAACGGTATCCTGCCCGATGGGCCTTACGCGCTCCGCTCCATTGGCGAGCACTTTCGCGACGAAGCCGGGCTCGGACATGATCTCCTGATAACGCTTCTGGATCGGTTCGAGCGCACTGATCACGGCCTCCGCCACTTGCTTCTTCAGGTCGCCGTAGCGCATGCCGGCGAAGTGCGCGCGCGTATTCTCATCGGACCAGGAAGTGAATGCCTGGAAAATAGTGAGCAGGTTACGCACGCCCGCACCCATGTTTTCGTAGTCCACGCCGGGGTTCGAATCCGTCGTTGCGCGTAGAATCTTTTTACGAATCACCGCCGGCGGATCGAGCAGGCTCACCGCGTGCCCCCCGCCCGTTTCCGACTTGCTCATCTTCTTCTCGGGATCGTCGAGCCCCATGATACGCGCGCCCACGGTCGGCAGATGCGTGGCCGGCATGGTAAACGTTTCGCCGTAGAGCGAATTGAAGCGCTGCGCTATGTCGCGCGCGAGCTCCAGGTGTTGCGATTGATCTTCTCCCACCGGCACAATTGCGGCTTGATACAGCAGAATGTCGGCCGCCATCAGCACGGGGTATTGCAATATCCCGTCGCCGACGGTCTCCTGCGCCTGCGACTTGGCCTTGAACTGGGTCATCCGCTCCAGCCAGCCGACCGGGGTCACGCAGGTCAGCATCCACGCGAGTTCGGCGTGCTCCGGAATGGCCGATTGCACCACGACTGACGAGTGCATCGGATCAATGCCGATCGCCAGCAGCATGCCCGCCAGCTCCTCGATCTTGGCGCGCAGTTCCTCCGGCTTCTGGTAAAACGTTATAGCGTGGAGATCCACGATACAGTAGATACTGTCGTAGTCATACTGGATCTTGGCCCAGTTCTTCAACGCGCCAAGATAATTTCCGATGTGCGGGCTGCCGGTGGGCTGGATGCCGGAAAGGACTCTTGCTTTCATGTCGGATGGGAGAACTTCTATCGTAAACGATGTGTCCGCGCCTTTGCCGAATTCAGCAACGTCGAACTCCGTGACGCCGAACTCGGTCATGATCGAGAAATGGGTCTACGGAGGCGAGGCGCTGGCTCGTCTCGACGGCCGCGTGGTACTGGCGCCCTTCGTGCTGCCCGGCGAAACCGTGCGCCTGGAGGTCGGCGACGGCATTCACGCCGGCTTAGCGGCGGTGCTGACCCCCTCGCCCGAGCGGGTTTCGCCGCCTTGTCCCTTATTCACGCGTTGCGGCGGTTGTCATTACCAGCATGCTCCGTATGCGTTTCAACTCGCGCACAAAGTCGAGATTCTGCGCGAACAATTGCGGCGCGTGGGCAAGATCGAATACACCGGCGACATCGATACCATCGGCGGCCCGCCGCTGGGCTACCGCAATCGCGGGCAGTTTCATATTGCGGACGGAAGCATCGGTTATCTTGCGCCGCGCTCGCACACGCTAATACCGGTCACGGGTGAATGCCCCATCTCGTCGCCCCGCCTGAATCGGGCGCTGGCCGAAATGCGCGAGCGGCTGAGTGACCCGCGATTCCCGCGCTTCGTGCATGCACTCGAAATCTTCACCAACGAAGCCGAGGTGCAGGTGAATGCACTCAAAACCGATCGTCCCGTTGCGCGCTCCTTCTATGACTGGTGCGGTTCGACGGTTGCGATTGACTATGCCACTTCGTCTGGCACATTTCGCGTCAGCCCGCGATCGTTTTTCCAGGTGAACCGCTTTCTAATCGAACCGCTGGTCGACGCGGCGCTGCACGGCGCCGAGGGCAAGACCGCGCTGGATCTGTATTCCGGTGTCGGACTATTCGCCCTCCCACTGGCCCGGCGCTTCCGGCACGTGATCGCCGTCGAATCCGGCGTGACTGCTGCACGGGATCTGGAAGTAAATGCAGCCCGCGCGGAAGTGCGCCTGCAAGCGGAACGCGCCCGGGTGGAGGATTTCCTGGGCAGCTTTGCGGACACGCCCGATTTTGTGCTGGCCGATCCGCCACGAGCGGGCCTGGGCAAGCCCGTGGTCAGGGAACTGGAGCGTCTGGCTCCGCCCCGGATCACCATCGTCTCCTGCGATCCGGCCACCCTGGCGCGCGATCTGGCGGCGCTGACCAGTTACCGGATCGAGCGCCTGACGCTCATCGATTTATTCCCGCAGACTTTTCATCTGGAGACGATTGCACAGCTGGTGCGCAAGTAGAGCGGCGTGCCTAGCGCAGCGCACTCTCAAGCGTCCCGGTCTGCCGTAGCACGTTGAGCCGGGCCAGTTCAGCCGCATGCTGCGCCTCGTAGTACGCCAGCCATTTTTCGTTTTCAGTAGCCCGCAGAGCTTCCACGGTTGCCAATGGCAGTCTGCCTTCATCCATTTGCGCGAGATCGATCGTGAGTTCCTCTCGAGTAAGGTCCAGGTCCGCCCGGGCGACGTCGCGAGCCGCTTCGGAACGCCGCAGATTTTGGTAGGCGATTCTGAGATCCGAAGTAATGCGCGTGCGCGTCCGGCTGACCTCAATGCGCAGCTTGGCTATGTCCGCCTCGCTCTGCGCGGACTCCGCCGATGCCGTCCGGCCCACAATAAGCGGAATCTCGATAGAAGCTCCTACCTGCGCATTATTGCGCTGGAACTTGGTGAAATAATCCTGGTAATTGTACTTGGCGAATAGCGAATATTGCGCCACCAGATTCACTTTGGGAAGCCGTTCAGCGCGGTAGCTTTTGATTTCGAGCATCTTGGCCTGAATGTTGGATTGCAGGCGCTTCAGTTCATTACTTCCCTCGAGTGCCTTCTCGATGGACGCCTCCTCTGAAACCGGAACCACCAGAGCAGGCCGCTCCTCGAGGGCCGGACGCGCCAGATCGTCCGGCCCGAAGCCGAGGGCAGTAGCCAGGCTGCTTTCGGCTGTCAGCAAGTCCGCCGCCAAACCGTCTGCGTGCTGGGTGGCCCGCAGCACCGCCAAGTTGGCCTTCTTCGATTCGATTGCCAGCTCACGCCCTTCAGCGACGCGTTGTTCCATCAGTTCCCGTACCCGCTTCAAACTGTCAAGCTGCCGGTGAGCGGCCTCCAGGCTGCGGCCGGCCTGCTCGGCGTCCAAATAGAGCGACGCGATTTGGTAAACCGCTTCTTCCTGGCGCCGCGCCACGTCGACGCCCGCGCCGCGAACCCCCTCATTCGCCTGCGCGCTCAAGTAGCTTTGCGGACGATTGAAAATGGCCATTTGTGATCTGACCTGCACGATAGAAGGGGCGTTACCGTCAATGCTGCTGGGAAAGCCGGTGCTCCAGGCCGCGCCGCTGCCGGCGAACATCTTGGGTCTGAATGGATCGCGCGTAACCGTCACTTGTTCGCGCGCTTTTTGCGCATCCAGACGCGCCAGTAGCACATCCGGATTCTGCGCCAACGCGAGATCAAGAGCCTGCCGCAGCGTCAGCACCCGGACTTCGCCAAACAGCGAAAAAGGAGATGCGAAGAGACCGAACATACAAAAAACCAGTGCGGATAGTGAGAGCTTCATACCCCACCAGTGTAGCGGCGGTCGCGCAACCAGCGGGCCCTCGGCACTTGCCGTGCGAGCGCTAGGCCTGCAGCAGGTCGCGGAACGCCGCTACTCGTAGCGCAAGGCTTCGGTCGGATTCAGCCGCGACGCGCGGTTCGCCGGCAACAGGCCGAACGCCAGCCCCACGATCAGCGAAACCGTGAACGCCACGACAATCGAGAGCGGCGAAATGGGAACCGCGAAGTCGTCGGTGAAAAAGCGCACGCTGAGCGGAATCGCTACTCCGATCAGAATCCCCGCCAGGCCGCCGGTCATGCTGATGATCACGGCTTCTGCCAGGAACTGCTCCAGCACGTCGCGCCGCGCTGCGCCTACCGCCATGCGCAATCCGATTTCGCGCGTCCGCTCGGTTACCGTGACCAGCATGATGTTCATGATGCCGATGCCGGAAATGATGAGCGCCAGGGCGGAAACCAGCATCAGCACAACTGTAAGCACCGTCGCGATGCGCCGCGCGGCAGCCAGAATCGCCGCCAGATTGTCCACCCGGTACTTAGCGCCGCTGCGGTGACGGGATTCCAGAATCGATTTTACGATGCCCGTGACGGGCTCCACGTCAGCAGCGCTGCGTGCCTGAATATAGAGCGGATCGATGCGCTCGATGGGGGCGAAATAGCGCAGCACCGTGATGGGGATCAGCACGTTCTCGCCCGATAGCTCGGAAAGCCCGAAGCTCTCGGTCTTTTCTTTGAAAGTCCCGATCACCGTAAATTGCAATCCGTGCAGTTTCACGGTCTGCCCCACGGCCGCGCTCTGGCTCCCAAACAAGCGCCGCGCCAGCCGCTCCATCAGCAAGGCCACGCGATGCCGCTGGTTCACGTCGGAAACATCGAAGAAACGACCCGCCAGCAAGTCCAGATTGCGCACTTGCGGATAATATTGGTCCGAGCCGATGATCGCCACATCTTCTTCGCCGCCCTGAATACGGATGCGGTCGAAGCTGTTCATGACGCCGGTCGCGGCTACGATGCGCGAGCCTAGCCGCTCGCGTACCGCATCCACGTCGGCGATCTTGACATAGTCCGCCGCGGCAGCCGCATTGGCGGTATTATTTCCGCTCTCATATTGCGCGTAGATCAGGTTGGACCCGATGCGCTGGATCTGGTCCAGGATGTAATCGCGGCTGGTGAGTGAAATGGTCACCACCAGAATGACGGAGGCATTGCCGATAACCAGGCCCAGGGCTGTGAGAAACGCGCGGAACTTGTTGGCTTGAAGCGCCTGAAAACTAAAGCGCAGCGCCTCACTGTGGAACATCAGGACCCGATCTTCCGCAGCAGATTCTGGGCCTCGGACTTGGGCGGATCGCTGGGCGTGATGGTCGCCCGCAGGTAGCGCTGCAGAAGCTTGCGGGCTTCATCCAGATTGTAGCCGGCCTTCACGTAGGCGGCGGCGCGCTCGTAAAGCACGCGAGGATCCTCCGGTGCAATCCGCTCGGCCTGGTCAAACAGAGCGTCACTCTCCTTGACGCGGCCATGCGCCGAGAGATATCTCGCGAGAGCGATAATACGCCCCACTTGCCGGGGAGCCAGTTCCAGCGCGGCCCGCAAGTGCCGCTCCGCGGAATCGTACTCCTTGCGGCGCTCATCCAACTCGGCTTGGTAGTAGTGCCCTTCCGCTGGATCCATTCGCGCTACCTTCGCAGCCAGCGCTTCGGCTTTATTCACCCCGCCCCCCAGGAACCCCGGTGCGCCCAGGTAATAATCGAACAGATCGCCCACGGCCTCCCGGTTGGCGGGGTCCAGGGCCACCGCCCGCTCGAACATCTGCCGGGCTTTTGACGCGAATCCCGGTGCCGAAAACGGGTTGGCCATTTCCGCCCGCCTTCCATAGGCCCGGCCCAGCCACAGGAAGCACTCGGCGTTGGCGGGAGCCAGCGCCACCGCTTTCTCCAGCGAATCCACAGCTTGCTTGTATTCCGCCAGCCCGTAATAATCCTGGCCCATTAACAGCAGGACCGCAGCATCCCTCTCGGTCGTACCCAGCAATTCTTTTAGGGAACCGGCATAGTCCGTGCGCTGATAAAGCTCATGCGCGCGCGTCCAGGCGAGCGATTCTGCCGGACTGGCGACGTTCGTCAGCAAGAGAACACCGGCGGTGGTTACCAGGATTCGGCGCATGGCGCTTCCCCGGCGACGGTTAGGCGATTTCACCCGTTCCTTCATTTTACATGAACCCGGCTTCATGATTTAGATGTGCCAAATGGCTTAGTGGATGCGTCTTTTTGATAGGTGCTAACGCCGGAAGGATGTGGTCGAACTTAGCGGCTCTGTAGTATCCTGGACGGTGGAAAGCGTCCACGAAGGACCGGGGAGGTATTTAAAGTTTATGTCACTTATTCGAAAGCTCGCGTTGATTCTGCCGGTTAGCCTGGCCTTTTTCGCCGTCAGCGGCTGGGCGCAGACCGCCGCTATTGAAGGCGTCGTTAAGGGGCCCGATGGCAAACTGCTGCAGGGCGCACAAATGAAGATCGAACGCCTCGACGTAAAGGGCAACTACACGGTCAAGACCGATAAGCGCGGCCATTATTTTTATGGCGGACTGCCGGGAGGCTCTTACAAAGTAACAGTTGTCGTGGACGGCAAGGACCGGGATTTCCAGAATGGCGTCCCCATAAAGATCGGCGAGACGCAAAGCTTGAACTTCGACCTGTCCAAAGCTGACACGGGCGGCCCTCCCGCTGCAGTGGACGAGAGCGGCCGCGCTCTATCTGCCGCCGACAAAGCGGAGCTAGAGAAGAAGAACAAGGAACAGGCCGCCGCGTTAGCCAAGAACAAGGCTCTGAACGATGCCTTTAATGAGGGCAAGACAGCCGCCGCAGCCAACCAGTGGGATGCCGCCATTGCAGGCTTCACCAAGGCGGGCGAAGTCGATCCTAACCAGCATGTTGTGTGGGGCAATCTGGCGGATGCCTACGTAGGCCGCTCTAAGGCCACGCCCGCCACCAAGGATGCGGATCTGGCAAAAGCCGCCGAAGCCTATCAAAAAGCCATCGCCATTAAAGCCGACGACGCGGCCTACCTCAACAACTATGCTCTGGTACTGGCTCAACAGAAAAAGTTCGACGAAGCCCAGGCGCAGTTGACTAAGGCCGCTCAAGTCGATCCTACCAATGCCGGCAAATACTACTTCAACCTCGGCGCGGTGTATGTGAATACCGGCAACATGGAGCCCGCGACGGCGGCGTTCAAGAAAGCCATCGAACTGGATCCGAATTATGCCGAAGCCTATTTCCAGTACGGTCTCTCGCTCATCGCCAAAGCCACGGTTGATAACGGCAAGACCAACGCGCCTCCGGGGACGGCGGAAGCTTTCCAGAAGTATCTGGATCTCGCGCCTAACGGTCCCAACGTGGAGACGGCGAAGGCGATGATGGCCAGCATGGGAGCAACAGTACAAACGAACTTCAAAGCCGCGCCTACCAAGAAAAAATAAGTCTGGAGTGAATGTTTCGAGCGATTCTCTATCTGATCGGATTCATGCTCATTATGAGCGTGATCCGGTCAGTGCTGGGAATCATCAGCAAGGCCTTTAACGGCTTATCGAGTCCGTCTACGCAGCAGGCCGGAACTTCCGGTTCCCGCCCGGCTCCAGGTCCTTCCTCCGGCGGCGAACTTAAGAAGGATCCGGTCTGCGGAACCTTTATTTCCACCGCCACTGCCTTCCAGAAATTCTCGCAGGGGCAAACCTATTACTTTTGCTCCACCGAATGCCGCGACAAATTCACCGGTTAAAGGTTCCTCGATCGCTCTCTAAACGCGGCAATTGGAAATTCCGGCTGAAACGTCTGATCCTTCGGCGGCGTCGTAGAATCATAGCGCTTCTGAGAATACGTGAGCCTATTCTGAAACTTAGAGGAAAATTGTGAAATGACAAGAACGTGGCATTACCTTCCGTTGCTGTTGTGCCCTTTGTTAGCCCATGCGCAAAGTGCGCTGGATGTGAACATGAACTTTGGCGGCGCCTGGAATTCCGCGACCGGCCTCGGGATCGACAACTTGAATTCCGCCAATGCTCTAGGGGTGTGCTTACCGAGTTCCGCCGACGCGTTTTGCGAGGCAACTCCCAAGCTCAGCGGCTTCTTCCTGGGATTCGGGGGGGATATCATGTTCCGCGAGCGTCTCGGCATCGGCGCGGAAATCAACTTCCAGCCGGTGCATCATGATTATGGGCCTCTCAGATCCCGTCAGACGTTTATTGATGTGAATGGTATCTATGAGCCCATCATCACCAAGCGGGCTATTGTGCAACTGCAGGGCGGACTTGGCAGCGCGAGAACGGGTTTCACCATCTCTCAAAATGCTTGTGTGGGGACCGCCGTATGCACCAAACAAATTTCATCGCTCGGCAGCGCGAATCATTTCCAGCTTCACTTCGGAGCCGGCGTCCAGATACCAATTACAGAACGCTTTTTCATACGCCCGCAATTCGATCTGCACTATGTTCCCAACTTCACTGATCAGTACGGAAGCAACTGGGCTCCGGCAGCCACCGTTGCGGTGGGTTATCATTTCGGCGAGCACTAAGGTTCACTCGAACTGCAGCGGAGCCGAGCATTTAACTTAGTCTTGAGCGGACGCGGTCGCTAAGCGCTTTGCCATCTACCCGCTTGCCGGCCAGCTTCGCCTGCGCGGCCTTCATCACCACACCCATCTGCTTGAGAGAGGTGACGCCGGTTTCAGCCATCGCGGCTGCGAGCGCGGCGTCGATCTCTTCGTCCGTCGGCGCCGGAGGCATGTAGGATTCAATTAGCTTCAGCTCGGCCTCTTCTTTATCAGCCAGCTCGGGACGGTTCCCTTTGCGAAAGATGTCCGCCGACTCGCGCCGCTGTTTTACTAGAGTATTGAGAATTTGCAGCTCCGCGGCTTCGTC
>DATJEI010000160.1:0-7445 GCA_035496735.1 Bryobacteraceae bacterium
CTGCCGGATGGCAAGGCTCGCCAGTTCAGCTTTGAGCTGGAAGCGAAATCGGTGATCACGCGTCCGGCGGGCGGTCAGAAGATGCCGGGCGGAGCGGGCGCGTATGAGATCACGGGACTGGCGTGGTCGGGCCGCGGCAAGATCCAGCGCGTCGAGATTTCCGTCGACGACGGCAAGACTTGGAAGGACGCGGAATTGCAGCAAGCCGGTTTCACCAAAGCGTTCACGCGCTTCCGCATGCCGTGGACCTGGGATGGCGGGGCAGCGTCGCTGCAATCGCGCGCCACCGATGAGACGGGTTATATGCAGCCCACCGGCGACCAGATGCTGGCGGCGCGCGGGCGCAATTACAGCTATCACAACAATCAGATCAAGGTCTGGTATGTGCGTGCCGATGGGAGCGTGTCGCATGTTGCGCAAGGCGTTTAGTATCGCGGTGCTGTTCAGCGTCGCCGCCTTCGGCCAGCAGGCGCGGATTGGCAAGCCCGCCGGCGAAGACAAGATCAAGGCCATGGACATCACGGTGTTCCCCGACGGCCGCGGCCTTCCGGCGGGCAGCGGCACCGCCGCCAAGGGGAAAGACATCTTCAAAGAGAAATGCGCGGTGTGCCATAACGACCAGGCCCAGGGGCGGGAGGGTCAATACCCTGCTCTGGTGGGCGGCAAGGGGACGATCAATACTCCCAAGCCGGTGAAGACAGTGGGCAGCTACTGGCCCTACGCGACTACGCTATTCGACTACATCCGCCGAGCGATGCCTTACGATCAGCCAGGCACGCTGCAAGCCGACGAAATCTATTCGCTGGCCGGCTTCGTACTGAACCTCAACGGCATCGTCAGCGAGAGCGATGTGATCGACAAAGACACGCTGCCCAAAGTCAAGATGCCGAACCGCGATGGATTTGTGCCCGACGCCAGGCCGGATATAAAAGCGAAGCGGTAGATCGCCCTTACTTACCGGGGATGTGGGCCAAGTCCGTCTCGTTCTCCGCGCAGAAGGCCTCTAAGACATCGCTATCGGGAAGCAGGCGCAGGCCCACCTTCACGGTCACGGACTGGGTGTAGTTCTTCTGGTCGTCAACCGTGATCTCCAGTTCCATGTGTCCGAAGTCGCGGCGGCGAAAACGTTCCGTCAAGCGCATGTCGGCGCTGTGGGGATGTCCCATCGCGTCCATCGTGCCTTTCTCGTTGAAGCCGATCGTGTCGATCACGAACCAGTCGCCCGACCATTTTCCAACAGAATAACCGAGCCAGCTTGGCTCGGGATCGGCGGGGAGCTTTCGCCCGTCGGTATAGATCTGGCGAAAGAAGTTGCTGTTACCCTCGTAAAGCAACATAACCAAGCCCGGCGTGGAGACGAGCTTAAACGGACCAGGAGCTAAATCCACGATGGGGAGGTTGGGAGGCCCGCACAGCGTCGCCGGCTTCCGCCCGCTCTTCATGCTCTCCCCGAATGACCTGCCAGCGGCCGGCTGAAAGGGCTCATGCAAAAACGGGAAATCGGAGAAGAAATTGATGAAATACTTAGACGCGTCATCTTCTCCCAAACCATTCTCGCCACCTGGAAGCAGGTAAGGTTCCAGCTCTTTGCGTGACGAACTCTCTACTTGCCACACACCTGTGAGATCCGGCTTACCGCCCCGCCGCGGCGCCGGCGCAGACAGAATTGGCTTGCCCTCCTTCGTTCGAGGAGTTCCAGGCGTGCGGTAATTCAGCCACTGAGCTGGGGCGCACGCGGATGCACCCATAAGCATGATGATGATCCAAACGTTACGAGCCTTCATACATCACTCCCTTGCTTTACTGTGGCGGCGCAGTTCCTGCAACCGCCGCCCTGGCTTGAGATTTATCTTACTGTTTTTGGAAGCAGTTTTTAAGGGCAGTTTTGGGGCAGCAAACGCCCGGTCTCGCCCATCGCGGGCCTGGGATTGGACCACTTCTCCGCGATTTAACTGAGAACTCGCGTTCAGTATTCACTTAGATCTGCGCCAAGACCGGTACGAACCGGCTAGAACATCGGTACCCACCCATATTGAACCGCTGGTCTCATTACGGACTAGTAGAGCGCGGGCTAGTCTGTACCCGATGCGGCTTTTCTCCAGACCGATAAATACCCGAAACCATGCCAGGGTGTGCCTTCAGGCGGGCATGGAGAAAATCACGACTTCGATCAAACCAATTGAATTTGCGCCTAAGCGACGCGCCACGCCGAGGCGCGAGTGCGGCAATGAATTCTCGAAGGAATTGGTATGAACCTTTCAAAGTTACTCAAGCCGCCCAAGAAACCACTAGCCACAAGGTACCCCACCGACTGGGAGGTCCGCAGGGTTTCGATAGATGATGACTTGAAATACCGGGTCGAGGAACCGCCGGTCGACGACCGGAATATACGGCTGTGGGCTCTGGTGTACGGTGTGATCGGCGTGCTCGCCTGTATCGTCATTCTGGCGCAGACGGATATAGACCGGCCGGGCCGTTTCTTAATCTATTTGGCCTGCGCCAACGTGGCCGCGTTCGGGCTGCGGCTGACGTCCAGCCAGAGTGTATTACCGGCTGGATTTCTGTTCCTATTGCTGGGCATCGGCGATCTGAGTTTGCCCGAACTGCTGTTCATCGCGCTCAGCATCACCCTCCAGCGCGAAGCGCGGGCCTTGCGCAACACGCAGGATATCCACCGGGCCCTATATGCGGTGGCAAGCGTCACCATCGGACTGGCGGCAGCCCAGCCGACCTACAAAACCATCCTGCAGTTAACGGATAACGCGATATTCCCCGCGCCCATTATCGCCAGCGCGTTTGTCCTGATGATCAACTGCGGCCTCTCCGTGATGCTGTTAACCAAGCCCAAGGAGCCGATCATCGATACCTACCGAACCGAATGCCGGCCGCTGCTGCCCTGGTTTATCGCCACGGCGTATTTTGCCTATCTGGTCCAGTGCGCAGGCATCCGCACCGGCTACCACCCGGCGTTCATCGCGCTCCCGCTGCTGTTTACGCTCGACCGCGGTTACCGGACCTGGACCGCCTCGCTCGCGGAGCGCAAAGAGGAATTCGCGCAATTGCATCGCAACACACTCGAGACGCTGGCCCTGGCCATCGACGCCCGAGACCAGACGACGCATATGCACCTGCGCCGGGTACAGATTTCTGCCTTAGCCGTGGGCCGTGAACTGAAGTTGAGCGAGCCGGAACTGGAGGCGTTGAATATCTCCGCCATGTTGCATGACATCGGCAAGCTAGGAATCCCGGACCACATTCTGCTCAAGCCCGGCTCGCTGACGGCGCAGGAGTGGGAAAAGATGAAAACTCACGCGCTGATCGGCGCCGACATGCTGGCACGTATGCACTTTCCTGAACTGGTGTCGGATATCGTCAAAGCGCATCATGAGAAGTGGGACGGCAGCGGCTATCCGCTGGGTATCAGGGAAACAGATATCCCGATCGGCGCGCGTATTCTTTCGGCGGTCGACTGCCTGGACGCACTCGCATCCGACCGGCCTTACCGGGCCGCGCTTCCGCTGGATGAAGCCATGGATATGGTTCGCCGCCAATCGGGCAAGAGCTATGATCCGGCGATTGTCGCCATCCTGGAACAGAAATACCTCGAACTAGACCGACTGGCTCGGGCGACCGTCGGGGAGACGCCGCTGCCTTCGAAAGCGGCCGCGCCGACTTCTCCCGCGGAAGGCATCGCCAACCTCGCCACCCGCTTGCGGGCCGAATCGAAAGCCAAGTCCAACAGCGATATCCTCGAACCGATTGTTTCCGCCAGACAGGAAACTCAGTTATTACAAGCTCTGGCAGCCGACCTGGCGCAATCCACGCACCTGGATGAAGTCGCCTCCGTGATTTACAAGCACGTGGGTCAGAAGATCAACTTCGACACCTTGGGGCTGTATGTGCGCCGCGGCGAGTATCTGGAACCGATCTTTTTCCTGGGCGCGCATCTCTCGCTATTTAATAAGAAAGTCTTTCCGATTACCGAAGGACTCTCCGGCTGGGTTGCTCAACACGTACGCCCGGTACTAAACGGGAACGTATCCATCGAATGCTGCTATGCAAACGACTCTCTGGTCCTGAACAACCTGCAATCCGCGCTGGCCGTGCCTTTTGAAGGCAAAGGCGGAATGGCCGGAGTGATTACGCTCTATCACCTCGATCGAGATGCTTTCAGTCAGGAAGATCTCCGTATTCTGGAGTCCTCCAGCCTGCAGATCGGACCGGCCATCGAAGGCGCGCTGCGGTTCCAGGACGCGAAGGAATCCGCCGCCACCGATCATTTGACGGGCGTTCCGAACGCGCGAGCGCTGGCGCTGCACTTGACCCAGGAATTGCAGCGCGCCAGCCGGGACCAGTCCAGAGTCGGCGTGCTGGTTTGCGATTTGGATGGCTTCAAGCAGGTGAACGATCGTTTCGGACACCTGAAGGGGAACGAAGTTCTGCAATGTGTGGCCAAGGGGTTGCGCGAAACGTGCCGCGAATATGATTACGTGGCGCGAATGGGGGGCGATGAGTTCGTGATTGTGGTTCCCGATTTCCCCGCGGACTATTCCCCGCAACTCGAAAGATTGCGGGCGGCAGCCGTTAGGGCGGGCGAAATTGTGAGCGAAGAGCCTTGCCTATCGATGAGCGTGGGGGTGGCAATTTTCCCGGCGGATGGCCGGGATGCGGAAGCCCTGCTCGCAAATGCCGACAAGCGAATGTATCAACTGAAGCGTCAGAGTAAATCAGAAGCGGCGCAAGCCAGGGCAACAGACGATAACCGCGTAAGCGGGCCCAAGAACGATTTGCAGAAGCTGGCGCTCGCCGGGACGAAAGAGTAGGGCTGAGAGCGGCAGGTAAGAATTGGCTCTTCATCATAAACGGGGGCAGTCCCGGATCAGCTCAGAAGTGTTATGAGGACTACCCAACTATGAGATTTGCAATATTAAGCTGAAATCGAAACCGAGATGATTTGGAACGCTACAGAAAGGGTTACCTTTTCTCGGCTTTTTTCGAGCCTTGATGCCCGCCTTTAAGAACTTGATGGCCTTTTTCGGGCCCGCAGTCCCGGTCACTTTGAATTTCTTCCCACGCTGTTTGTTGTAGGAAATGAAAAAGGCCTCCAACTGGGAATCTTGGCTCCCGATTTGCGAGCCTCGCTCAGGGCGATCGCAACTGCCTGTTTTCTGCTTTCGACTTTTTTACCACTGCCAGACTTGAGCGTGCCGGGCCTTATGATCTTTCATGACCTTGTGGATTTTGCGCTTGCCCTTGGAGCCCGCGTGCGAATGCGGCGACTTCGGAGTCATGATTCTTGTCCTTCCTTAAGCCGCCATTCGCATGGCGCTCGGCGGATCGTCGTTTGGGCCCTTATCGTCCGGCTCGTTGCTGACCTGATTTGGTCTTGCTGCAACTTTGGCAATCCTGAGAGCCGGCCGGTGAACTTTTTGCATAACTTCTTGAATGCAGATGACCATAGTGTGCCTCTAGCACGCAGTTGCACATCATGGGCCATTATTAGAGCACGATCATCGGGATGGGAGCGTTGCTCGGGACACGACTCCTACATAGCTCCTGCTAAGTCGGTATGTCGGTATGTCGCGCCTCAGAGTACCCAAGTTCTCAAAAGCGGCGCATCTCGGAAGATTTTGTAGGCTTTGTGTAGCAATCGCCGTCTAAGCGCCGTCTTAAAGAAAACGAACGACGCCAATGCTCGTTCGCGCGCCATGCAATTTATCGTTGTGACTACCGACTACGCGGGTCTAGGCTTTGCCGTCCGGCTGCAAGCGGAAGGTCATGATGTGATACTGGCGACCCATCCGGATCCCACGGTTATTGCTTCTCCGGAAGACTGCATTCGATATCAACGAACCGGCGAAGGATTAGTGCGCAAAGATTCTTTGTCCGATCTAATGGCTGTGAGGGAACGCTATCGAGACGCATATTGGATCTGGGATTTGAATCACTCGGTCGAAGAAAACGAGACGCTGCGGGGCGAGCACTTTCGCGTTCTGGGTGGAGGAGTGCACGCTTACAGGATGGAACATGATCGTCAAGCTTGCTTAGAGTTCGTTGCCGAGTATGGATTGTTAGCCCCGCCTTCTGTTCGTTTTAATAGACCTGCCGAAGCGATTTCCTTCTGCAAGGAACAGCCAGACATCGCTTACGTCTACAAGCCGGACCTGGGCGATAATTTCGAAACATTCTTGCCGGAAAGTGAAGATCCAGCGGACGCCAATCGAGAGCTTCAGATCCACCTTCGCTCGTTGGAGGAAAATAATGGCGTGAGGTCCGCATTTCTGCTTCAGGAGCGCAAGGACGGGGTCGAGACCAATGTGGAAGTATGGTTTCAAAAGGGTGAACCGGTCTTCGCCTTTATGGATTTGGAATGCAAAAGACGTCACGTCCAGGACCTCGGCGAACTCACGGGTTGCGCGTTAGACTACGTGTTCACAATCCCAATCGAGTCCCGCGCTGTCGCTGCATCTATTGGAAAGATGGCGCCGGCGTATCGTGCGATGAACTATACGGGATTTGCTGATGCTAACTACATCGCGGCCAAGGACGGAGTGTGGTTTCTGGAGAAGTGCGAACGACTTGGCTACAACGCCCATCCAAATCTCTTCTGGAACCTAGCCAAGAGTGGGGTCGGCGAAACCTTTGCCGCTCTCGTGGACGGTGGTTTTGAGCCGAACTTCGCCGAGGGATTTGGCGCTTCCGTGACGATGTCTACGAAAGAAAACTCTCCGCCGGACAAGCCTATTCAGTTCCCTTCAAAGCTTGAGCGAGATCTCTATTTCTATGATGTGTACCGGCGAGACGATCTATATTTGACGGCGGGATCGGACCGGAATGGCGACGTCCTGCTGGTGACTGGATACGGTTTCACAATGCCCACCGCATGGGAGGCGGTTATGAAGAAAGCTTCTGAAATTAAGTTCCCATACCGATATTACCGACCGGACGGCGATCAGACTAACTTTCCTTCTTCCCCCATTCGGAGATACGAAGCCTTAAAAGGAATGGGTTACATTTGAGGTGCCCGGTGAGAATAAATATTGAAGTCATTCCTCATGAACAGCAGCGGTATCCGACAGTGGGTGATTATTGGCTAGAGGACGGGATCCAGCAAGTTCGTGTGTCGAGTCTGACGGACTGGCGATACGAGATCTTGGTAGCGGTACACGAGATCATCGAACTAGCGATTACGCGCCACCGCGGAATTTCTGAGCGCCGGATTTCAGAGTTCGACATAGAGTTCGAACGCTTGCGCGAATCCGGGGAGCGGTCCGGTGAGCCGGGCGATCATCCTGATTCTCCTTATCGTCGTGAGCATTGTTTTGCAACGAACGTCGAGAGGCTTCTTGCCGCAGAGTTAAACGTGGACTGGTTCCAGTACGAGGCCTACGTCGACAGCCTGGGCATCAAAAAGTAACTCTCGCATTGGTTTCCGAGCCGGAACT
>DATJEI010000161.1:0-14655 GCA_035496735.1 Bryobacteraceae bacterium
CGGACGTCAGGACGAAGTCGGCGTCAACCCCGATCCCAAGGAGTCGAACCTCGACGTGATCCCCGACGATGTCTTGGCCTTATGGCAAGGCAATGGCGGCAAATCTTCACAGGCTGCGGCGCCGGGTCCGTCGCCTGTCAAACCAACGCCCCCGGCAGCGCCGCAGAAGACCCCCGAATCATTTTGGTGGTACGTAATGTTATTCGTGCTCGCCGCCGCCGTCGCCGAATCGGTCATGGCCAGCGGCTACCTCGGCACGCAGCGCGAGCAAGAGTAAGTGTGAGTTTCTCCTGAGTGTTCTAGTGAATTCCAATCCCTTCCACGATCCTTTCGGCCTGGGCCTTCGTGAAGTTGCCAGTGATCACTGCGGATGCACCCAGCGATACCCGGACTACGGGAGCCATAACGACCTGCCCATCAAGCAGGATTGCTACGGGCTTTCCGATGTGCCCCCCGGTAGATGCGCGCATTTTTTCCGCTCCGGATGCATTGAACTCGATACCTACGCTATAGTGCGCCGGACTGCCCTGAACGAGTCGGGCGGCTGCAATATCGCTATTGCTGACGACGACTTCATCGTGAAGATAAATCGATCGGTTAGAACCTGATACCTTCACCTCACGCAAGCCTGGAGCCGGCTTGTCTTCGGCGAGCCTCACTTCAAAGCGAACCGCTGCCCGCAGATCGCTAACGAATAGCGACCAGCCGCGCGAGCCAAGGAACGGGGCGGCGATTGCAATTGAAGCGACGGTAGCGAAAGCAGCAATCCGCGATCTCGACTCCATCCCGTCGGGCGCACGCGGAGCGGAAGCTGCCGCAATCACCGCTTGACGGCGGAAATGGCGCTGGCTTGACGGCCATGTTAGTTCATGCTGAAGCGGGTCCGCGTCTTGTAAAAGTTCTCTAATGGTTTTCATTTGGTGTCTCCCATATAGGGCTTAAGTGCTGCAGTCAAATCGCGCCTGCCCCTCGACAGGTGCCACCGAACCGTGATTACACTGATGCCGAGAAGGGCCGCTATCACGGGGATGGCTAAACCCTCTAGTTCATGCATAACGACAATGGCCCGTCGGCGGGGAGGCAGAACGTTGAGCGCCTGCCATACAGTGGTCTTGGCAATGAGCGCGGTTTCAGGGCCCCGGTCGCTGATCGCTAAATAGCTGCTTCCGAACGCCGCTTTATCGTGGTGGTTACGAATAGATCTCTTCCGCCACTGGTCCCGGCGGAGGTTAATGAGGACTCGCACCAGCCATGCCTCTTCATTCGCAGCGCCGGCGGGTATAGACTTCGGGAATCGGGCCGCTTTTAGAAATGTTTCTTGCACCAGGTCGAGAGCATCATCGGTACTGGGTGCAAGTCGCCTCGCCAAGCGGTAGAGACGGTCGTGATGAACATCGAACAATGATGCCAGCCGCTCGGCTGGGCGATCGGCTAAAACGACCGGAAGGGCACGAGCCATAAACTGTCCGTCCATACACTGTTAAACGGTCAAGGACCCCATTATGTTGGTCCGATCGCAATGGCCGTGCGAATCTCGATAGTATTCGGAAGCAGCCCCGAAAGTTGGCTGATGCGGCAAGCGCAGTACGATCTTGCTCACACCCGCGCCGGCCGGCTAGAGTGAAACGGCTGGAACTAGTTTATAACGTTGGTTCGCAGCCGTTCCTGTTTAAGGCTTCGCCGGAGCGGCAGCCGGCCGAGCGCCCGGAGGTGTCCATCCGTCGATTGACGGACCGCCCTGGTAGAAATTGAAGTCTGATCTGGGGAATGGCGTCGGAGGTACGGGGCCCGTGGCGCCCAAGTATTTCCCGGCGCGCCTGGTCGCATCGTGGATGAGTTTTAGCATCCCCTGATACGGTCCCGATTCGCGATCGAACCAGCCGGAAAAATTAGCCAGGTCCGTATTTGCGATCAATATGCCATCGATGCCGGGGACGCTCGCGATCTCATACGCGTTGGCGACACCTATGGGCGTTTCGATCATGGCGATGACCAGCATGTTGTCATTGACGGTGGTGCGGTATTGCATCGTGGCATCCCGGCCCTCGCCGAACCAGATTCTCGGCGCCTGCCCTCCGCCCATGCTGCGCCGGCCCTCCGGCGGATACTTCGCGTAGCGAACGGCGGCTTGCGCCTTTTCGACCGTATCGACCGTCGGCATGATAATTCCCAGGAGGCCAATATCGGTGGCGTGCTGAATCGAGCTTTCCAGTTCGTCAGCGATTCGCACCATCGGCGTGGCGACGGAGTGCGGACATGCCGCGATCATTTTCTCAATGTCGGCCCAGGTCATAGTGCTATGCTGCATCTCAAACCACACGAAGTCGTAGTGCTTGGCGACTTCGCAGTAGAGCGCAGCATCGGGCTTGCTGACCGTATAGCTGGAGAGGGTCTTGCCCTCCAGAAGTTTTTGTTTGGCGTTGTTGTAGAGCTTCGGAGCGGTGGCTTGGGCCTGAGCCGGCGCCGACACGCTGACGGTAAGCGCGGCCAACAACGCACAACCTAGTGTTTTCGCGAAATCAATTTTCATTAAAGGTCTCCCTGGGGATTTGTACCATACCCGGCAGTGCGCTCGCTACGTGGGTCACTGCTATACGGCGCCGCCGCGTTCTTGCGGAGCGATTGCGACTGGTGATGTTATACTAAAATATAACAAAGGAGAAACGCCGTGCACACTACTAATCTTCGCAAGGTCGGCGGCTCGGTGATGCTGGCCGTCCCGCCTGCGCTGCTCGATATCCTGCATTTGCAGCCGGGCGCCACGGTCGGCATCGCGGTTGAAAGGGGCCGGATTATCGTGGAGCCGCGGCAGCGCCAGCGCTACACCCTGAAGGAGTTGCTCGCCAAATGCGATCCCAAAGCGCCGCGTGCCCGAGGAAGATCGAAGAAGGAACAGCAGGAATGGCTCGATAGCAGGCCCGTGGGCGGCGAGATTATTTGATGAAGCGCGGTGAGATCTGGCTCGTTAGTCTCGATCCGACGTTAGGACACGAGCAAAAAGGCCGGCGTCCTGTGCTGATCGTGTCGCCGGAAGCGTTCAACCGGATCACAAAGCTCCCCGTAGTTCTCCCGATCACGAGCGATGGAAATTTCGCGCGGACCGCAGGTTTCGCCGTGCCGCTGACAGGAGCCGGAACCAAAACGACGGGCATTGTCCGCTGCGACCAGCCCCGTACTCTCGATCTCGCCGCGCGCGGCGGTAGGAAGCTCGAAAACATTCCACCGGCGCTCATGGACGAGGTGCTGGCGAGAATATCGCCGATATTTGAGTGAAGCGACGCTCAAAAGAAACGACGTACAGCACGAAAGCTAGCGAACAACAAAGCTTGGAAACTGCGATCTGATCGCGGATGAGTCGGCGTAACGTAAATCTATGTGAGAGCGTTATCCACAGAACCTTCTTCCGGATCGGCAGCGGGCCGTGCGGAGAGACAGATTTACGGAAGCAACCTGAATGCGCGATGTGACCTTCTGGAAAAAGCTTAAGCAGGCTACGATTCACAGAAAGAGGCGCGTTTGGGTTCCCGTCTTCGACCGCGTAGCAAAATCTCCGGGAGCCGGATTATCGTTTGGGAAGGATTTTCCGTTTGCTGGGGCCTAGCGCAACGCCAGGCGCGACGTTCGACTTTTCAGCACCCTTACTATGGAAACGTGCCTTCCGGCTCGCCATTTTGGGCGACTTTGTACGCCATCAAATTGATTTTCGAAGGCTTGCCGGAATACGAACCTTGCTTTCCGCATATGGCTGTCGTTTACCTGGCGAGTCCGCCGCAGTACAATAGCGTCACTGGATTCTTGCGCGATCGCGCCATGCGATCCTCTGTTCAGAAGGATTGCAAGCCTGGGGTCCAGGAATTGAAAGAGGCCTATCATGATCGCCACAACCACCGAAGCTACGAGTATCTCTCCGTGGTGGAGACACTCGGCCATTCTTGTGATGATCGGTGGCTTTTCGGTTCTATCTTTTGTCACGGTCCTGACCTACACGAATGCTCCTCCCATCCCCGATCAGGTCACGGATGGCAACGGGAGCGCAGTGTTTAGCGGAGCTGACATCCAAAAGGGCCAAGAGGTTTTCCTCAAGTACGGTCTCATGGAACACGGGAGCCTGTGGGGTCATGGAGCTTATCTGGGTCCTGACTACAGCGCTGAGTACCTGCACAGGCTCAGCGAGATAACTCGCGATACGATCGCGTCCACGAAGTACGGCAGACTCTTCGCGCAGCTTTCGCCCGACGAGCGGAGTGCCACATCTGCCCAGACCATCACGGTGCTTAAGGAAAACCGCTACGAAGCAGCTTCGCGGACTCTCCGGTTCTCGCCAAGCGAAGTAGCTTCCTACCGCACGCAGCTTCCTGAATGGAGCGAATATTTCACCAGGAAAGACGCCGCGCCAGGGCTACCAGTCAACTATATTCAGAATCCGGCGGAGCGTGACGCTCTGACCGCCTACTTCGCGTGGTCGGCATGGGCTGCGACGGCGAATCGCCCTGGGAAAGATTATTCGTACACCAACAACTGGCCCTACGAGCCGATGGCGGGCAACCGTCCGTCCACCGAGGCTTATGTCTGGAGCGCCTTGAGTCTCATCACCCTCCTGTCAGGAATTGGTTTGATTCTCTTCGTCGTCGGCAAATTCGACTACTTGGGCTGGAAGGGCGAGAGCGGTAGCGCTTATATGATGCACTCTGCGTTGTCCAGTTCCAAGATGTCTTCTTCTGCTTTGAAGCTCACGCCCAGCCAGTGGGCGACGGGATGGTTCTTCGGCATCGTAGCTCTGCTGTTCCTGGCGCAAGCATTTCTGGGAGGCCTGCTCGCCCACTATCGCGTGGAGTCGGGGGCTTTCTACGGGTTCGACATCGCCCGCTGGCTGCCCTACAACCTGGCGCGCACCTGGCATCTGCAACTCGCTATCTTTTGGATCGCCACGGCCTGGGTGGGCGGCGGTCTGTTCCTGGCAACGTGGGTCGGCGGCAGGGAACCCAGACACCAAAGAATTGGCGTCTACGCACTTCTTGCGGCTCTGGTGGTGGTGGTTGTCGGCAGTCTGGCAGGTGAGTCCCTCGGCATCAACGACAAACTGGGGAAGGTCTGGTTCTGGTTCGGACATCAAGGTTCCGAGTATCTCGATCTGGGGCGCTTCTGGCAACTCTTGCTGGCAGTGGGCCTCGTCTTCTGGCTGTTTCTGATGTTTCGGGCGCTCCAGCCCGCCATCAAAAGACCTGACACGCGCGAATTGTCCTCCCTCTTTTTGTATGCGGCCGTGGCCATCCCTGTGTTCTACCTGCCTGCTCTTTTTTACGGCCCGGATACCAACTTTGCGGTCATCGACAACTGGCGCTTCTGGATCATCCATCTGTGGGTAGAGGGATTCTTCGAGATTTTCGCGACGGTATTGGTGGCCATCATGTTTCACCAGATGGGCGTGGTCAGCACCAGGACCGCCACGCACCTGATTTACTTGGATGCCATCCTGTATCTCACTGGCGGGATCATCGGCACAGGCCACCATTGGTACTTCACGGGCCAGGGCACACTAAACATGGGGCTGGCGTCGTGCTTCTCGGCTTTGGAAGTTGTGCCCCTCACGCTCTTGACTCTGGATGCCTGGGATTTCATCAATCTGAGGAAGGCAGAGGGCGCTCCGGACATGGCCTCCGGTCAGAAGTGGTCCATCTATTTCCTTATGGCCGTGGGTGTCTGGAATTTCGTGGGCGCAGGGGTCTTCGGTTTCCTGATCAACCTGCCGATCGTTTCCTACTTCGAAGTGGGTACGACGCTCACCGCCAATCACGCACACGCCGCGATGTTCGGTGTCTTCGGAATGTTGGCCCTGGCAGTCCTGGTCTTCTGCTTGAGGGCCATGCAATCCGACACTGCCTGGAAGGGTACGGAGAAGTTCATCCGGTGGGGCTTCTGGGGTGCTAATGCAGGGCTCGCGTTGATGGTCATCCTGGATCTCTTCCCCGGAGGAGTGATCCAGCTCTGGGATTCCATCGCCAACGGTTATTGGCACGCGCGCCGCCTGACATTTCTGATGGGCGGCACCTTCCACAAGCTGGAATGGCTCCGCATGGTAGGCGATATGGTCTTCCTCCTCGCCGGCGCTTTACCTATCACGCTCGGCGCGTTGCGCAGCGTGTGGAAAAGAGATCTTTCTCACACGGCGTAAAGACTGCCCCCGGCCCTATGCTTCGCAGCAGGGGAGTAACGTGGTCGTGTTGAGACTCGGGGATTGCTGTTCGGTCAGTGCTTCAGAGTTTCGTCCCGGGATCTTTCCGGATGGCGTTTCCGCAGGGAACCGTAAAGTAAAATGTAGAGCCTTTCCCGCGTTCTGAGTCAACCCAAATCCGCCCTCCGGCGCGTTCGACGATCCGCTCGCAGATCGCCAAGCCCATGCCAGTGCCGGGATATTCGGCTTTGCTGTGGAGGCGCTTAAACATTCCAAAGACTTGCTTCTGGAACTGGGGTTCGATACCGATTCCGTTGTCTTGAACGGAAAACTGCCACTTGTCGCCCTGCCTTTGAGCGTCTATGGAGATTTGTGGCGGCTCATCGCCGCGGTAGCGAATCGCATTGGCGATCAGATTCTGAAAAAGCTGTTCCAACTGGAACTCGTACATGCGGATATGCGGCAGCGCGGCAAATGTAATAGAGGCGCCGCTCTCTTTGATGGCGACCTTCAGATTGGAAAGCGCTGTCTTCAGGACCGCTCCCGCATCAACATCTTCGCTAGGCTCTTCCTCCGACGCGGATAGCTGCGTGTACGTTCGCAGGGCCTCCAAAAGGCGCTCCAGGCGCATCGCACCTTCGACAGTGTAGCTAATATATTTGTCACCAATGGGTCCCATCTGACCGCCAAATTGTTTTTGCAGCAGCTGGCTGTAAGCCGCTACCATGCGAAGCGGTTCCTGGAGATCGTGCGAAGCTGAGTCGGCGAACTGCTGCAGATCGGCATTGGCGCGTTGAAGCGCCGCGTTCGCGGCTTGCAAGGCTGCCTCCTGGCGCACGTTTTCCGTGATATCGCGCGCCACCTTGGAAGCCCCGATAATGCGACCTTCGGCGTCCCTCACCGGCGAGACGGTCAGCGAAACGTTCATCCGCGAGCCATCCTTCCGCACACGAACCGTCTGGAAATGTTCCATTCGCTCGCCGCGCCGTAGTCGCGCAAGGATCTCCGGCTCTTCGTCCTGCCTTTCCGCGGGGATCAGCATGGTGACCGACTTGCCAATCGCCTCGCCCGCGGTGTAGCCAAACAGTCGTTCCGCACCCTTGTTCCAGCTTGTGATCACGCCGTTCAGATCTTTACTGATGATCGCGTCGTCGGACGATTCGACGATCGCGCTCAGCAGGGAGGACGCCAGCGCTGCATGCTTCCGTTCATGGATGTCTATGACGGACCCGACATACCCGGCGAAGGTGCCGTCGGCGTTGACTCTCGGGCGGCCCGATGTCAAGGCCCAGCGGAATTCGCCGTCAGCCCGGCGCACCCGAAAATCCAGCGAAAACCCTTCACCTTTGTCGGACGCCTCACGCAGAATGCGCTGGGCCTTGCCGCGGTCTTCCGGATGCACTGCCTCAAGCCAGCCGAAACCCAACGCACCTTGTTCAGTTTGTCCGGTGTAATCGAACCAGCTCTGCGATATAAAGGAGCACGTGGCGTCGGATTCCGTGATCCACAATATCGCCGGAGCAGTGTTCGCGAAGGTTCTGAAGAGCTTCTCGCTTTCGCGGAGCGCCATCTTCGCATTGCGCCTCATCTGCGATACTCGCAGGTGTGTCTCTACCCGGGCGACGATTTCCCGCGCACTGAAGGGCTTCACCAGATAGTCGTCTGCCCCGGCCTCGATGCCCTCTATGCGGCTCTCCTCCCCCGCCCGGGCGGAAAGCAAAATGACAGGGATCTCACGCAGGGCGGGATCGGCTCGCAGCGCGCGCAGCAGACCGAATCCATCGAGCTTCGGCATCATCACATCGGAAAGGACCAGATCGGGTGGATGAGCGCGCGCCGCATCCAGGGCCGCCTCGCCGTCGGCCACCGCCTGCACATCGAAACGGCCGCTGAGTAGCCGGCTGACATAGGCGCGCATGTCGGCGTTGTCGTCAGCCCAGAGAACGCGGGGCTTCCCTTCGCCGGCCAAGGGCTGCCTGTCAAGCTCAGGTATCGAATCGACAGGCAGCCAGCGTAAGGCTTCTTCGACGAAAGCCTCATAGCTGACCGCAGTTGAAGCGAGCGAAGAGACGGCTCCGATACGCTCCGGGTTGAGATGAGCGTTGCCCAGAGGGATGGTGACCGTAAAAGTGCTTCCCTGACCCTCCGTGCTTTCCGCGGAGATGGTGCCGCCGTGAAGTTTAACCAGCTCCTGCACTAGCGCCAGACCAATACCGGTGCCTTCGTGGGTGCGGCCAAGACTGCGTTCGATGCGATGGAAGCGCTCGAAAATATGGGGGAGTTCCTCGGCGGGAATGCCCACGCCGGTATCGCGGACCGTCAGGCGCGCGCGGCCGTCCAGAGTTTCGAGGCGCACCGCGATCTCGCCTTGAAGGGTAAATTTGAAAGCGTTGCTCACCAGGTTGAGCACGATCTTCTCCCACATATCGCGGTCTACATAGGCTGGCTCGTGGGTGCTGTCTGCGGGGTTGAGGGCGGGGCAATCCACGATTAACTGCAAGCCTGCTTTCTCGCAGACCGAGCGGAAATTACTGGCGAGATCCGCCGTCAGCGCTCCGAGGTCGGCAGGTTGATAGGAAGCTTGCACCCGCCCGGCCTCGATGCGTGAAAAGTCCAGCATGGTGTTAACCAGCTTGAGCAGCCGCAGAGCGTTGCGATGCGAGGCAGAAAGATCCGCCGCCGCGCCCGGAGGGAGAATACCGTGTGTGTTGGCGAGCGCGTCTTCCAGGGGCCCGAGCATCAGAGTCAGCGGGGTGCGGAATTCATGGCTTATATTGGTAAAGAACTGGGTCTTGAGCACATCCAGCTTCGCCAATTCCTCGCGCTGGCGCGCGATTTCGCGTTCGTGGGCCTTTTTCTCCGTGATGTCGCGTCCTTCGGCGGTGATGAACACGACGTTGCCTTGCTCATCCTTCACAGGCATGAGCGAGGCATCGATGATGATCGTCTCCCGGCCCCCGGCGCGTCCGTAGATTTCCGTATCCCAGCGGACGAATTCTCCCCGCGAGGCGCGCAGGATGGACTCTTTGAGGCCCTGGTTTATTTCCTCCGAGACTTGCCACCAGAACGTGGTCCAAAAAGGCTTGCCTTCGACGTCGGAGAGTGTGATGCCTACGCCATCCAAGGCAACTTGATTGATCTCGAGTACGGTGCCGTTTGCATCCAATAGACCCACGAACTGGACCATGGAGTCCAGCGTGATTCGCGCAAGCTTTTGCCGATACTGTTCGCGAGTATCGCTAGCCAGCAGTTCCGTGCCGCGAACATTGATCAGTTTAGCGGGCGGCGGAAGATTGGTGGACATCGGAGATTCCCCAGTTATCTTATTATCCTTTCTGTGCGGAAGCGGGGCTCCCTTGGTTGGCTTGAACGTCACGGAGCTATAGGCGTCCCCACGACGGCCCAATAAATGCATATGATAGATCGATTGTCATGAGCCGCTCTTCATGAGTTTCGCCTATGCGCTGTTAGCCCTCAATTTACTAGCAACCCGCCAGGTGCCGTCCGGCGCTCAGTTGCACATCCGCCTGACCACTCCTGTTTCCTCCTACGCGAGTCGTACCGGAGACCGGGTGGATGCGGTCTTGATTGCCCCCTTGGTTACGAACGGAGAGATAATTCTTCCTGCCGGAAGCCTGGTCTCGGGAAGGCTGAAATCCGTGCAGCGTGTAGGCTTCGGGCTGGTTCACGAACTCGCCGGTTTCGATCTGGAGTTCACAAGCATCGCCACGCCGGATGCGCAGCGCGTTCCTCTGGAGGCGCGAGTGCAAGAGGTTGAAAATGCCCGCGAGCGCCTGACTCGCGAGGGCGGCATTCGCGGCGACCGTCCCACCGGCAGCTTGGCCTATCGCACAGGCGGCTACATTAGGACCGCGATTACCTGGGATATGCATGCCGCGCTGGCAGTGTGGGCGATCAAGACTCTGCTTCTGCAAGTGCCCGAGCCTGAGATCTATTATCCCGCGGGCGTCGAGCTCACTTTGGCTCTGACGGTTCCCATGCTGGCGCCGGCCCCGCAGCCGGCGACTGCGCGGCCATTGGCCGGCAACGATCGCGCGCGAATAGATGCCTTGCTGGCGGTAGCGCCCACGCGCACGTATGCAGCCTATACCAACCGCCCGTCGGATCTCCTTAACGTGATGTTCATCGGTTCTCGCGACGATATCGTCACCGCCTTTGAAGCCGCAGGATGGGTCGAGCCGCAGCCAGCCTCGCTTCGCTCGAATATCCGCAGCATCCGCGCGGTTGCCGACGGGCACGGGGATAGCACCGCTCCCATGTCAGACCTGCTGGTAGAAGACCAAAAAGCGGAAATGTCATGGCAAAAGAGTTTTAACGACGTGTCCAAACGTCACCACATCCGGATCTGGAAGCAACCCGCAACCTGGAACGGGCGGCAAGTGTGGATCGGCGCCGCCACCCATGACATCGACTTTGCGTTTTGGCGTCCGGGTAAGGCGATGGCTCACAAGATTGCTGAGAATGTGGACGATGAACGCGACAAGGTAGTGAACGATTTGTTATTCACCTCCTGCGCCAGCGTCCTGGACTCCCCGGAGCGCACCGATGTTCCCACGTTTACGCGGAATGCCACCGGCGATGCCATGCGGACGGATACACGCCTCGCCATCCTGCAGGTGAATTCGTGCTCGGCCCCACCGGCCTCCCTGCAATTCAACAACGCCGCGCTTCCGCTACACGGGAGCAAGCTACAGCGTTTCGCGCGCCGCGAAATTCTGAGCCTGCGAAGCGACGTCGTTCGCGAGAATATCTACTGGCGCAGTTATGAAGGCGTGCGCTGGATGATTTCCGCCTATCGCGGGCGCGGAGGACGAGCGCAGGAAAACGAAACCCGGCCCCTCGCTCGCGAAGAACTCAGGCAGGGGGTCGACCGCGCGGCTTTCCTCAAGGACATGTTCCGTTAGATCCACCGGCTGCTCCAGAATTCCAGACTGAACCGCTACACTTAAAGATTCATGAACGAAACCGTTTCGCCCGCAAAATCCATTGAGGGCGTCATTACACTGCCCGGCGACAAATCCATTTCCCACCGCTACGGAATGTTGGGAGGTATCGCCCAAGGAGTTACCACGATCCATAATTATTCGACGGGCGCGGATTGCCAGTCGACGCTTGCCTGCATGTCGGCACTAGGCGCGCGAGTGGAGCGCAGCAATGGCAAAGTCATCCTCCATGGCGGCGCGTTGCGCGAACCAGCCGGGGAACTGGACGCCGGCAATTCCGGGTCCACCATCCGCATGCTCTCCGGAATCCTCGCGGCGCAGTCTTTCAACACCCGCATTGGCGGCGACGAATCGCTCTCCGGGCGGCCCATGGATCGCATCATCCGCCCGCTCGCTGAAATGGGCGCGCATATCGAAGGCCGCCAGATTTCCGGGCGAAGCGGGAGTTTCCCGCCGCTCACGATCCACGGTCGGCATCTCCATGGCATCGACTACACCCTGCCCGTGGCCAGTGCGCAGGTGAAAAGCTGCGTGCTGTTAGCGGGACTGTTCGCCGAGGGCGACACCATTGTCCGCGAGCCGGTGCGCACCCGCGATCATACCGAAATCGCACTGGCGGAATTCGGCGCCGAGATCGAAGTTCACCAGCGCGTGATTAAGCTGACGGCCGGCGCACGGCTCACGGGCCGCGAGTTGGTGGTTCCCGGCGATCTGTCTTCCGCGACCTTCTTCCTGGTAGCCGCGCTGCTGATGCCCGAGTCCAGCCTGGTGATCCACAACGTGGGGCTGAACCCGACGCGCTCTTCTCTGCTGGATTTTTTGACTGCCGTGGGCGCGTCGATTAAAGTAATCGATGTCAAACAAAGTGGCGGCGAATTGATTGGCAGCCTGCGCGTCCGGGCTTCGAAAATCAAAGGCGGCCTGATTGAAGGCGCACTGACCGCCGCGCTAATCGACGAAATCCCCGCGCTGGCGATTCTGGGCGCCGCGAGCCAAGGTGGGCTGGTAGTTCGCGATGCCGCCGAGTTGCGCGTCAAGGAGACCGACCGTATCGCCGCCATCGAATCCAATCTGTTGCGCATGGGGGTGGCCATCGAAACCACACCTGACGGTTTTCATATCCCTGGAGGCCAGATCTTTCGCGCCGCGGAGATCGATTCCGCCGGCGATCACCGCATCGCGATGGCCTTCTCCGTGGCTGCGCTGGCCGCAGATGGCCCCTGCACCATTCACGGCGCGGAATCAGCGGGTGTGTCCTTCCCCGAGTTTTTTAGTACACTGCGGGAAATCGCACATTAGTCCATGGACCCACTTTTCGATCTCGCTCTGCCCGGCTTGATCCACGATCTGAATAATGTGTTCCAAACCCTGCTGGACGCCGCCGACACCCTTTCGGGCGACCCGCGCTGGGTGCACCTGTCCGCAGCGATCTTTCGCAGCGTCGAGCGCGGCAGGGAAATCACGCAAAGCATGCAGGCCATCGATCAGCCTTCGGCGCCGTTTGAAACCGTTCTGAAGAATGCGCGAGCTCTGGTGGAAGATTCGATGATGTCGCGGCCCGGCCCCAAGATTCAATTCGACTGCCGCATCGAACCCGAGTTGGTACTGCGGCATGCATGGGCCTGGGAACGAGTACTCATCAATTTGTTCTGTAACGCGGTGCAGGCCATGCCGCAGGGTGGAACCATTTTCGTCGATGCCCGGCGCCAGCATGATGAGATTCAAATCGTGGTGGCCGACGAAGGCTGCGGAATCGCGCCGGAGCTGCTAGGCGTGATTTTCGATCCCCGCGTTTCCACCAAGACTTTGGGCGGCCTCGGCCTGCACGTCGTGCACACGATCGTGAAGCAGGAAGCTGGTGAGGTGCGCGCCGCCAATCGGGACGGACGCGGCGCTGAATTCACGATTACCCTTCCGGCCCAGCCGGTAGTCTCACGAGTTGTTAGCGCTTAGCATTATCGGCGTTTTTTTGCTGATGGCGCTGGGCGCTCCGGCGCAAGAACCCGCCCCCGATGCGCTCGATATCGTCCGCCGTTCCGTCGAGCGCGATTGGACTGACTATGAAAGCCGTAAGAACTACACCTACCAGGAGCGCTCCGAGTTCCGTCAATATGCGCGCAATGGCAAAATCGCCAGCGACCGTAGCGAAACTAACGAAATTCTGATTCTGGGAGGCCATCCCTATGAGCGCCTCACCGCGCGCAATGACAAGCCCCTGTCCGCCCGCGAGGAACGCCGAGAGCAGGCCAAACTGGATAGCGAACTCGCCAAGCGCCAGCATGAATCTCCCGCCGAACAGGCCCGCTATCAAGAGGAACGTGCCGAAGAGCGAGCGTTTATTCGGGAAATCCCCGACGCTTTCACCTTCCGTCTAGTGGGGAACGACGCCGTCAGCAACCATCCCGCCTGGATGATTGAAGCCCGGCCGAAACCCGGGTATCGCGCCGTTCATTCGCAGGCCAAAAACTTCGCAAAAGTTCGGGCCACTATTTGGATCGAGCAGGAAACCTACCACTGGGTCAAAGTGGACGCCGATGTGCTGAACACGATCTCGGTCGGTTTCGGACTTCTGCGCATCGCGCCCGGCAGCAGCATGCACTTCGAACAGACTCGCGTGAACGATGAAATCTGGCTGCCGTCGAGTATGCTCGTGCGCTTCCAGGCCCGCCTGGCTCTGCTCAAGGCGCTGCGCGGCGAATACGATATTCGTTATAGCGGCTATCGAAAGTTTCAGAGCGATTCCAAGATCGTCGAAGGACAGTAGACCGGCCCCGGCTTCGACGCTATTTTTGGTAGTGCGCTAAATCTGTTTGGCTCTTGGTGGCGGGCGTGCGAGAAGCGGAAGCCATTGGGTCACGCCGCCTCCAGGATTTCGCGGACGCTCCAAATGTGATCGCTAACGCCAGCGGCCATCGCGGGAGTCACGCGAAGCGATTTGTGGACGCGCCCGAAGTTATACCAGCAGTACCAAAGCACGACCGCTGCCCAGTGGTTCTCCCACTTCTTGCTGAAAGCATTCGTAAGCCGTGTGAAGCGGCGAATGCCCATGCGCAAGCTGAGATTGGATCGTTCGACTATCGAAGTGCAAATGCGCTCAGGATCGGGGGTTACCCATAACTGGGACTACCTCAATCGCGCTGACTTCGGCGGGGCTATATCGCTTCTCGCGTCCTGGGAGTTGCTATAGACCTTGATGAGCTGCGCGAAATCGCAACGGTCATGCAGTGTGTTCCATATGGCCGACTTGTAGGGGCCGAAGCCGTCCGTGGTGATCTGGAAGCGGCTATGCGCCGTCGCGTGCCGCACTCCTTCAATGAACTGATCCGCGGTGGCCTGATTGCGCTTGCCCATTGCGATATTCAGCACTAGCTTGGAATGCCGCTCAATTGCAACGAACGTGTAGCAGTCGCCTAAATTCTGATCGTCCTCGGGACGAACACGCTTTTCCTTCTTGCCAACGTACGCCCAAACCTCGTCTGCTTCCACGTCACGAACTTCTATATTCCGTATCCTTTCAGC
>DATJEI010000162.1:0-6504 GCA_035496735.1 Bryobacteraceae bacterium
CGTTTCGTCACCGAGCCTCGAGAAAACATGTGGGCTCCACGGCTGGGCTTGGCCTACCAGGTCAGGCCGAACGTAGTCGTCCGCAGCGGATATGGCATTACCTATATCCCCATAAAAGGCACAGGTATCCCGAACTACACCGGCTACAGCCCCATTACGGTCATGACCACCTCTCTGGATGGCGGTTTGACCCCCAAAGACACCGTGAGCAACCCGTTCCCGAGTGGCCTTAACCTCCCGACCGGTAGCGCGCTGGGCATTGCAACCGGCTTGGGCGGCGACTTGCAGACCCAGGTGCGCGACCCCAAACCCGGCTACATGCAACAGTGGAACTTTACTCTCCAGTTTGAGCCCCGGCCGAACTGGCTGGTGGAAGGCGCGTATGTGGGGAGTAAAGGCACGCATGTGCTCACCAACCAGGCCCGTAACTTAGACCAGATCTCGCCGGCCAATCTGTTATTGGGTAATGCGTTGCTGCAGCCGGTTGCGAACCCGTTTTACGGCAAGATTCTGACGGGCCCGTTGAGCGGGCTCACGGTGCCGCGCCAGCAGTTGCTGCGCCCCTATCCGCAGTACAATAGCGTGCTCGGCGGTTGGTCGTCGTTGGGCGATAGCATCTATCACGCTTTCGCGCTCAAGGTGGAAAAACGCTTCTCGCAGGGCTTTTCGCTGCTGGGCGCCTATACCATCAGCAAGACCATCGACGCCGCGGTCGGAAATGGCGGCGCGGCCCGCCCTGGCGGTGCTAACGACGTCGGCATTATTAACTGGTACGATCTTCGGGCCGAACGCTCCAAGGGAATCGAAGATATTCCGCAGCGTGCGGTGTTGACGGCGCTGTGGGCGCTTCCGTTCGCCAAACAGGGCAATCCCGTAAAGCGCTTCGCGCTGGGCGGCTGGCAAATTAACGCCATCGCGACCCTGGAGAGCGGACGCTCGATCGCCCTCAACTCCGGTGGTGTTACCAACCGGCCGAACGTGGTGGCGGGGCAAGACCCCAACTCCGGAACTCGCACGCTGGACCGGTGGTTCAATACTGCCGCCTACTCTGTACCCTTGCCTTTTACTTACGGCAATTCTTCGCGCACGATTCCGAACGTGATGAGCGACGGAATCAAGAACGTCGACTTGTCGCTCTTCAAGGATTTCCAGATTAAGGAAAGAATGAAGCTGCAATTCCGGGCGGAGGCGTTCAACCTGACGAATACCCCGGTCTTCGATACGCCCGTTGTCGATGTGACGTCCCGCACCTTCGGTGTGGTAACGGCGACGGCCTTCAGCCCGAAGCCGCGGGAATTGCAGATGGCACTGAAGCTGACCTTCTGAACGAGAGCTATTTGCGGAGACAACGACCCCTTGCGGAGGGTTAAACGATTTGCGCTATTTTTCGATGGCGAACGCAATTGAATGGCAGACCTTAGATGGCTGCGAAAGCCTGAAAAAGCCTGGCGATCAACATTTCTCTGCCATTCAGTGATCCAAGCGTTTGTTTGTCGGATCCCGTGATTTCGTAGGACAAGGGAGCAGGAGGCTCGAAAGCCGCTTTGATCGCGGAAATTAATGATCAACAGTTCCATCCTTTCTTGCGATCCGGCTACGCGTTTTTAATGTTGGGGTGACGGGTACCGTACCGAAACAGCAGGAGATGGGAGCGGATGTCCGCACCAAGCGGCGACTTCTTCGTATCTCGACGAGCGGCATGTTGCCGGATCATCATGGCCGCTTCAAATGTGGGCCCAACTAGCTGTTCCCGTCCTTATGCGGAGACGGGATCGGCTTGACACGATGTTGTAATTTGTGTACGTTAAAACGCCTTTCGATTGGCGCAGAACAGGACGCGGAGCCTGGTTTAAGCCCATCCCGGAAGGCGGATTTAGGGGGGTGGAATGTCCAAGTCTCGACCAAGCTTTTGCAGTTTGTCTCTGATGCTGCTGTTTGTTTTGGTTGTCGTGTCGCCGGCTCAAACCACGGCGGTACTCAATGGAACGGTTTCGGACGGAAGCGGTGCCGTTGTCCCCGGCGTAAGCGTTACTGTAACCAACGCCGAAACTGGTATTCAGCGGGAGGCTGCCACGGATTCGACAGGGTCGTATGATATCCGCTTACTGCCGCCCGGCACTTACAACATCGCCGTGAAAAAAGACGGCTTTCGCCAACTAACCCGCGAGGGCGTGCGCCTGGAAGTGAACCAGGTGGCTCGGATCGACTTCACCATGCAGCTGGGGGCAGTCACTGAGGCCGTCGAGGTATCGGCATCCGCGCCTATGCTTGAATCGAGCAATTCTTCCGTCGGACAGGTGATCGAAACGAAAGCGGTGAGCGACCTGCCCTTGAATGGCCGCAACTTTGCGCAGCTCGCGATCCTCAGCCCCGGCGCGATCGGTGTCGGTTATGGCCCGGGTGGAACCATCGGCAGCGGCTCGCGTCCCGACGACACGCGGCCCGGCGCCGAACTGATGGTGAACGGAAATCGTGAAATGTCGAACAATTTCATGATCGACGGAGTGGATGACAATTTCCGCCGGAATGCGTTGATCACGGTTCGACCCAGCGTGGAAGACATTCTGGAATTCAAGATTCAGACCAATCTTTTCGCAGCGGAACAGGGCCGCAGCTCCGGGGCCACGGTGAACGTGGTTACGAAGAGCGGAACCAACCAGTACCACGGCAGCGCTTTCGAATTCATTCGCAATGACGTTCTGGACGCACGCAATTTTTTCAACGCGAAAAGCACCGCCCTCAAACCGCCCTTCCGCCAAAATCAGTTCGGCGCCAGCCTGGGAGGCCCAATCGCGCGAAACAAACTTTTCTTTTTCACCGATTATGAAGGCTTCCGCAAACAGCAGGGGACGACGACGAGTGTCAATACAGTCCCTACCGCGGCCGAGCGGGCGGGAGATTTCAGCGCAGTGCGGCCGATCTACGATCCCGCCAGTGTGCTCGCCACACCGGGAACGCCCAGCGGCTTTACACGTACACCGTTTGGGGGAAACCAGATTCCGGCGAAACGGTTTGATTCGGTCACTTCGCGACTCATTCAGGCATATCCGCTGCCCACTAAGGCTGGGCTGGTCGGCAATCAGTTCACAAATCCAGTTCTGGGACAGCAGTATGACCAGGGTGATGCCCGGGTCGACTATGCGGTGGGGTCCCATGACACCGTTTTCGCTCGTTTTTCCCGGCAGGATACGCGAACGCAGACTCCGTCCACATTCGGCTTCCGCAACGTGCCTGGCGTGTCTGTTCCGCTCAATCTCGGCAATTCTGGCAGTTTCGCCTCGACGAATATCCAGGTCGCGCATAACGTAGTACTCGCGCTCACGCACGGCTTCAGCCCCACGCTGGTGGGCGATTTTCGCATGGGATTTTCGCGCTTCGACATGCACAATCTGGACTCACAGGCTCCGTCAAGCGGACCTGGACTCGGCACACTGCTCGGCGTGCCCAACTCTAATCAGTTGCCCGAAGCCAACGGCATGCCGATTTTCAATGTGAGTGGATATACCGGCATCAGCGGTCCAGCATCGATCCCGACGATTCGGCTGGAGAACACCTTCAACCCAGTAGCAAATCTTACGAAGACCCTTGGATCCCACACGCTCAAGTTCGGCTCCAGCCTGGTCCGCCGCCAGATCATCGACTACCAAATGAACCAAGGCAACGGACTATTCAGCTTCGATGCCAACTTCACGGCAAATCCGAACAGCCCCGCGGGCACGGGCGACGGAATCGCCAGTTTCCTGTTGGGTTCTTATAATTCCTTGAGTCAGGACCTCCAGTTGGTTTGGGCTGGTATCCGTGTGCTCGAGGTCGGCAGCTACGTCGCCGACGACTGGAAGGTGAACAAGCGCCTGACGCTTAATCTCGGCCTGCGGTACGAGTTACTCCCGCCACCGGTTGAGGTGGCTAATCGTTTTATGAATTTCGACAACCGCACAGGCAAAGTGTTGATTGCCGGATTCAATACAGACAAGCATCTGGGTATTCAGACTCAGTACAAGCTCTTTTCGCCGCGGTTTGGTTTCGCGTATCAGCTGTCCTCCAACACTGTCATCCGGGGCGGGTTCGGAATCTTCTACAATGCGCAGGGTTCCGGCGGCGGGCTTTACCGGATGCATCGTTATCCGCCCTTCGCCATCAATAACGCGGTTACGGCCAACCAGTTTGCGTCGAATTTCGGCAGAGTGCAGGACGGGTTCCCGCGAGGCGTGGCGCCAGATTTCGCTACGGCCTCCAGCAATCCTGTCGGAAATTTCCTGACCGTGCCGCCGAATTACAGCAACTCGTATGCTCAGCAATTCAATCTTGGAGTGGAGCGCCAGCTACCAGGCAACTTAGTAGTGAAGGCCTTCTATTTGGCAAATCTCGGACGGCGGTTGGATCTCAACTACAACTTCAACCAGGCCGTTCCTGGGCCAGGTGCGGTGGCGCCGCGATTTCCTCTGAGCAAGCTCGCGCCCCTCGTGGTAAGCGATACGTATGCCGCGACCGATGGCAATTCGAATTACCACTCCCTGCAACTGAGCGCGGAAAAGCGCTTTTCGCACGGGATCAGTTTGTTGAGCGCATACACCTACGCTCATTCCATCGATAACGTTCCATTACAGCAGGGCGGCGGTAGTGAAGGACCTGTCCCGCAAGACCCCCGCTACCGGTTTCTCGACCGGGGCAACAGTGCCTTTGACGTTCGGCAGCGTTATTCCCAGACGTTCCTCTATGAGTTGCCGATCGGGAAAGGTAAACGAGTGAACATCAGCCAGAAGTGGGCCGACACATTGGTCGGAGGTTGGCAGATGAACATGATTCTCTCCAAACAGACCGGCCTGCCTTTCACTCCGACACTCGCCAACTCTGTGGCGAATACCGGCACCACCAGCCGGCCGAATCTGGCCGGCGACTGGCACATCGCAGAGCCGACCCTCACGCGCTGGTTCAACACAGACCTGAACAAGGCCGGAGCGCCCTGGGCTACACCGGCGCAGTTCAATTTCGGGAACGCCGGACGCGGAATCCTCCGCGGGCCCGGACGCACGAATCTAGATTTTTCAGTGCTCAAGCAGTTTGCCATTACCGAGCGTTTCCGCCTGCAATTCCGGGGTGAGTTCTTTAATCTCTTCAATCACCCGCAGTTCGATCTGCCAGGGGCGAGCCTGGGCAGTCCCAGCGCCGGCACAATCATCAGCACCGTGGGTACTCCCCGCGACATTCAGGGGAGCTTACGGCTGTCCTTCTGAGGGCGGAGCGTGACGAGAATGACTGCTCACATGGGGAAGCGGTAATGGAGTCTAGGACCTCCCGGCTAGGTTAAATGAAGCTTGAAGCCGAATCGTAGCTTAGATAGTACAATTTCCGAAGCGAGATCCAAAGAGTGGTCGCAGGAAGAACTTGCCCAATGGGCTTATAGGCAGCGGAGTTACTTGGCCGCTGGATTCGGCCTGATCCGTTTGATTTCATTGGTCGGGGCGGGGCGATTTGAACGCCCGACCCCCTGCGCCCAAGAGATCGTGCCGTGCTGTCCCATTGGCCTTAAACTTGTTATGAATCAATGAGATGGTTGCAATCACATACAGCCTCGAAACTCGCCTGCAGTCGATTTTGTAGCTGGCAACTCCCTCGGCAGCCAACGCCTTACAACTATCGACTTCGGCACTTGAATTTCGGCTGTACAATGGGGGCATGCCGCTTCAAGTGGATGCCGTGTATGAAAATGGCGTGCTGCGGCCGCTGTAGCCACTGGACTTGAAGGAGCATGAGCACGTACAAGTGAGTGTCGTCAAAGACGCGGCTCGCGACCGATCAGGCCTGGCTGTCGAGTTCATCGAAACGATTAAAAGGGATCTACAGGACGATCAGCCGGCCCCAGGTCTTGAGGAAGTCCGGAGGCGGCTTGCCAAAATTCGCGGGTCGATGGCCGCTGATATTATCGCCGAGCCCGGGGACCGTTGATCCTTGCCCGGCTACTTCTTCGATTCCAGCGCGCTGGTAAAGCTCTACCACCCTGAAACCGGGACACCAACCGTCGATCAGATCGTCAACGCTGCCGGAAACTTGGTCCGAGTTTCCCGGCTCACCGTAGCCGAACTGGCCTGCCAGTTCTTTTTGCCCGCAGGGCGATAGGCCCAAGTTCCGTCCTTCATGCGCCATCGCTCCGCGTAGACATCCTCCCGCCCGCGCAACAGCGACCGGAACAGCGCAACCTTTGCCATGTTATCCGACAGAGTTGCGAGTTATGAGATATCCGATGACGCCGGCAGGCACCGCTCGTTTGTAGATTGTGGTGGTTTTGCTTCAGGCAGTGTGATGGAATGCTGCGCGAGGATTGCTTTCAGTTGCCGGACTTCTTCGCGCAACCGCTCACCCTCTGAAAGTGTTTCTTCCAGTCTGGTTCGAAGATCGCGCTGATCTTGCATGAAAGTGCGCTTTGCAACAACGGCAAGGGCTCAGGAATGTTCTGGGTTGATTAACGAGAACCCCTCCCGTCTGGCAACCTCACAAAGTATCCCG
>DATJEI010000163.1:0-4988 GCA_035496735.1 Bryobacteraceae bacterium
CCTTCGCGGAAGTGTATGCCGACTCCGGCCGTCATCTGGCGCGGGCTCTCGACTCCTATAACCGCTCGGCCGGAACCTGGGACGCCCGCGTGCTTCCGTCGCTACGCCGCATGAGCGAACTGGGCGCCGGTGGTAGCCAGGAGCCGCCGCAGCTTCTGCCGGTCGATGGCGCGGCGCGCAATCCTCAATCTCTTACTCCGCGGCCGGACGTTCAGTTACCGGAAGCATGACGCGAAATTTCTTCTTGTATCTTTCGCAGCAGCGGCGTCTGCGGCACTGGATGGAAACTTCGCCCGTGGCGCGGAAACTAACCAGCCGTTTTATCGCCGGCGAGTCCCTTGACGACGAATTGAGGGTCAGCGCCCAGCTGCAAGGGCAGGGAATCATGACCGCTCTGGACCACCTGGGCGAGAACGTGACTTCGCTTGAAGAGGCAAAGAGATCAGCGGCAGCCTACCTTCAGGCGCTGGATCAAATCGCCGCGCGCGGCTTGCCGGCCACGATCTCGATCAAGGCCACGCATTTCGGCATGGATGTCTCGGAGGCCGCATGTTATGAGAACGTCCTGCGCGTTGCAGCTCGCGCCCGCGAAATCGGCACCCGGGTGGAGATTGACATGGAGTCCACCGCCTATACCGAACGAACGCTCGCGCTGGTGACCGGCGTCGCCCGTGAAGTGGGGGATATCCGTATCGCTATCCAGGCGTATTTATTTCGCACTCCGGCCGATATTGACCGCTTGAATGCGCTTGGCATTCGCGTGCGCCTGTGCAAAGGCGCCTACAATGAGCCGCCGAACCTCGCTCACCCCGACAAAGCCGATGTCGATCGTAGCTACATCGAACTTATGCACCGGCTGTTCGACCAAGGAACCGATCCAGCCATCGCCGGCCACGACCCGCGCATGATTCAGGAAGCCATCCGCTATTCGCATGAGAAGGGGATTGGGCCGGCCCGTTTTGAATTCCAGATGCTTTACGGCATTCGCCGCGATTTGCAACGCCAAGTGGTGGAGCAAGGTTTTCGGCTGCGGGTCTATGTGCCTTACGGCGCGGCGTGGTATCCGTATTTCATGCGGCGCTTATCGGAGCGTCCCGCGAATGTGCTGTTTGTCGCGCGCAGTTTATTCCGTTGACGTCGCGACCGGCAGCTGCTCCACGATCTCGATGCCGAATGCGTCGACGCCGATCACCTTGCGCGGATGATTCGTGAGCAGGCGGATGGTCGTCAGTCCCAGGTCGGCAAGAATCTGCGCGCCGATTCCCGTTTCGTCCTGCGGCGGAGCGTGGCTGTCCATAGGCTGATAGTGCTTCCGTGCGCCTAGTCCGGTCTGATGCAGGTATACCAGCACGCCCGCGCCTTGCTCGGCGATCTTGGCGAGCGAAGCTTGCAGCGTGCGCCGGCAGTCGCATTGCGTGGATCCGAAAACATCGCCCATTAGACAGCGTGCGTGCATGCGCACCAGCACGTTTGGTTGACGCGCAACCTCGCCGCGCACCAATGCCAGATGCGCCTCGCCGTTGATGGGGCTGACGTAGGAAATGGTCTTGAAGGACCCGAACTCGGTCTCGATACAGCTTTCACTGCGACGCTCGACCAGTTGTTCCGTCTCCAGACGGTAGCGGATCAGGCTGGCAACCGAGATCATCTTCAGCCCATGTTGCGCGCAGAACTCGGTCAATTGCGGGACCCGTGCCATCGAGCCGTCGGGGTTCATAATTTCGCAGATCACTCCGCCGGGTTCGAAGCCCGCCATGCGCGCCAAGTCCACCGATGCCTCGGTCTGTCCCGCGCGCACCAGCACTCCGCCCGCGCGCGAACGCAGGGGAAACACGTGGCCCGGACGCGCCAGGTCCGAGGGTTTCGCGTTGGGCCGCATGGCGACGCGAATGGTGTGAGCCCGATCCGCCGCGGAAATTCCAGTGGTGACGCCCAGGGTAGCGTCGATCGATTCGCAGAAGGGCGTGCCGAAGCGCGAGGTATTGTGAGGCGACACCAGCGGCAGATGCAACGTGTCGCAGCGTTCGGGAGTCAGCGCGAGGCAGATCAGGCCGCGGCCGTGCGTGGCCATGAAGTTGATGGCCTCGGGCGTGATGCACTCGGCGGCCATGGTGAGGTCGCCCTCATTTTCGCGGTCTTCATCGTCGACCACCACCAGCATGCGCCCGGCGCGCATCTCCTCGATAGCCTCGGGAATAGTGGCAAACGGCATGACCTCTCTAGGATAACAAGTCGTCGTAAGCTCACTCAGCTGGCGCCTTCAGAGTCCTAGCCGCTTGTCGAGCTCGGCGGAAACCGCGGGCAGACGCTCGGGATTGCGCATCAGGTTGCGGACGCCGTCAGTGCCGAAGTTCTCATAGAGCGCGTCCACGGCTTCGAGCGCAAGCGAATACGCCAGGCGGGCGCTTTGGATGTTTAATCCGGACCACCCGCGCCGCAGGGCTTCCAGTTTCGGCAATTGCCCGGCCTTCGCCAGCTCCGCGAGCTGCGCGCGAGCCTGCGGAGGCAGCGTCTCACCGGATAGTTTTTGCGCCATGCCTTCCTGCAGCCAGGAGGGCCATTCGCCGAGCATGGCCAAACACGCGTGGGTCGTCTCGTGAGCCAGCACTTGCTCCTGGCGCGCGTCCATCTGTTGTCCGCTCATTACCGGCACGCGAATGCGCCCGTCGTATTGCCCGCCGCTCCACTCGGCCGCGTCGGTGGCCTTCCTATACGCGTCGCGACTCTGCACGATGGTCACGATCTTCTCTTCCGCGAAGCAGCCCAACTGCTCCGATACTCGCGCGAAAGCGCTATCCACGGCACCCACCATGCCGCGCGCCGTCTCCACCGGAACCGTATCCGAGTCATAGCGCAGGACCACACGGACACCATACAGTTTTTCGCCGCTCCGATCGTGGGTCTGTTCTTTCTCGACGCGCTGGTACAACTTTTCGATATCGGGATTGGGCGCCAGTTCCAGCGACTCGCGCCAGTATTGCAGCGCCTGTTTGGCTTCATCGGCGCGCCACGCCGCGACGCCCGCCATCGAAAGCAAGGCCGGATCGCGGCGCTTCTGAATTTCAGGCTCGAGCATCGCTAGGGCTTTTGCCGGCTGATTGGCTTCGATAAGCTGATCGGCTTGGGCCAGCACCACTTTGGCAGACGCGGGCAACGGCGAGCGAACGCTTTCCGGAGCCTTAAGCGCTTCGAGTGCGGCGGCATTGCGTGCAGCATTCAAGGCCTCGTTAACGGTGACCCAAGCGGCATCCCTGCGGCCTTTGTCGAAGGAGTCAAGGCCCGCGATGGCGGTTGCCGGCAGATAGCCCTCCATCTGCCGCCCTCCCACTTCAACCGCCACCTTGTAGCAAGGAACGCTTTGGCCGGAGAGTGCAAAGCGCAGTTTCAGAGGGGCTCCCGCCGCTAGCCGCTCCACTACGGGGGCGTCATCCGCGCAGCCGGAACGGAGCCCCGTATGATCTTCCGCAACACGCACGGCGGGCGCTTCCGGCGCGGCGCTATTCGGCGACTGGGCGCTTAGCAAGTGCGCGCCTATTGTGAGCAGCAATAGAAGCACCAATCCCATGTTTTGAGAATACGAGGCACGGAGCGGAAAAGCGCTCAGCGGAACACCCTACTTCGGCCTACGGTGACACTTGATACAGCGTGCCGGCAGAATTAGTCAAGACCGGCTTCAAGTGCGGGTCGCTGCGTACCGCCGCCAGAACTTGGTCGATATCGCTGCCTTCCGTGAAACGCGAGAGGTCATCGGGGGTGGAATAGAGATACTGCAGCCCGCGCATCCGGCAATACGGCGCTGCGTTCTTGTAGGCGTTGATCACGCTTTGCCGGTCGTCCGCGTACCACCAGCGAGGCATTAGCAGGATCGAATTACCGCGATGACCTGACGTAAGGTAGAGCAGAGGATCGTCGTTCGACAGCACATTGGCGCCCGCCGGCAGATTCGCCGCCATCCAGCGATAGTCGGCGCGACGCTCCGCGACTTTGGAGCGCTCCTGGGCAGCCACTTGGTTGAGCAGTCCGAAGGTCATGTATAGCTGAAGCCCAAGGGCCGCAGCAACGATTCCTGCCAACCCCGCGGCAAACATTCCAGCGACCACACGCTGACTGATGTCTTCGTGGCGAAAAGCCTTGTGCAGCATGTCCACTAAGTGATTGAGTTCGGTCATCAGGCCGGCCAGCAGCAACGGAAAGAGAGGCAGCACGAAACGTTCGTTCGGTGGATAGTGCCAGATCGCAAGAATACCGACCGACAGCAAGCCGAATGCGGCATAGTCGACCGCGATTCCGCGCCTGACCAAACGGACCACGCCGGCCAGCATTGCCACCGCAATCACCTGGGTCAAGATCTTCAACGGCAAGAATGCCACTACCTTCGGCAACACCAGCGAACCCATGCCGTACAAAATCTGGTCGAGATTCTTCCAAAGAACGATACCGAAGTTATCCCAGCCGATGGTTGCCTTCTCAAACGCCATATAGTCGACGTAGTAAAGCAGCGACATGTCGCGTGACTGCGGCAGATGCGCCCGCGACCACCAGGACCAAGCGACGACCGCGGGCAGGGAACTGGCGAGAAACAGCACGGCTCTGCGCCAGTCGCGCTTCCATAGCAGAAGCGCCGGAAGCGAGACTATCAGCGCGATCCCCGCCGTTCGCGCAAGGTAGGCACACGCTGCCGCCAACCCCGCCAGCAGGATCGCGCCGTTTCCGGGGCGGCGAGCCAGCAGCAATGCCGCGAGCAGGAAGCATGTGAAGAAGACTTCGCTCAGCATAAGGCTGCCGAACAGAACCATATAGGGACTCAGGCCCAGCACGGCCGTCAGCAGCAGCGCACGCGCAGAGGGAAACCCGTCCTGCCGGTAGAGAGCCCAGGCGAGAGCGAGAAGGACCACCAGCCAGGGCCAGATCAAGACAGTCGCTGTCGCTAGATTGCTCGGGAAACTCGGATTGAGCATCCAGACAAGAGACAGATAGGCCGGGAGCAA
>DATJEI010000164.1:0-7173 GCA_035496735.1 Bryobacteraceae bacterium
TTCCAGGTTTTCAGCTTGAGCGGGCTGCGCAAGATCACCGAGGAGGGCGTGATGTTCCAGTCGCATCTCAACGGCGACCGCCACATGTTCACGCCGGAGTCGACTATCGACGTCCAACTCGCCCTCGGCAGCGACATCATGATGGTGCTCGACGAGTGCCTGGAATTTCCGGCGACTCACGAAGCCGCGCGCGTCTCGATGGAACGGACCATCCGCTGGGCCCGCGCCGCGTATGCGCACTATCGCGCCCATGCTGACGACGGGAAGCGCGCCTGTTTTCCCATCGTCCAAGGATCGATGTATCCAGACCTCCGCCGCGCGTGCGCCGAGCAGCTTCTCGAACTCAACGCCGATGGCTATGCGATCGGGGGCCTCTCGGTCGGCGAACCGCAGGCCCTTAGTTTAGAGATGACCGAACTCACCACGCCGCTGCTCCCGGCGGACCGCCCGCGCTACGTGATGGGCGTCGGGATGCCCGACGATCTCCCCGAATACGTGGCGCGCGGCGTCGATATGATGGATTGCGTACTACCGTCGCGCAACGCTCGTAACGGGTACTTATTCACTAGTTTCGGTCGCGTGGTCATCAAACAGGCGCAATATAAGGATGACCCTGCTCCGGTCGATGAGGCTTGTCCTTGTTATACTTGCCGCAACTTTTCGCGCGCCTATCTGCGCCACCTGCTCCTGGCCGGCGAGATCACGTTCTCCATCCTGGCCACTCTGCACAATTTGCAGCGCTACCTTGACATCATGCGGGAGATCAGGCAGGCTATACTATTCGGGAAGGTCCCTGAGTACCTGAAGGCCACCCGCCAGAACCAGGTAGACGCATCCGGCTAGGTCCAAGATCGTTGTAAATTCCAAATGAGTTTTCTCGGCTTCATTATCCTTGTGCAAACGGCCGCCAACCCGGTGGCCAGTTTTCTGCCACTGATCGCCATCGTGGCGATTTTCTACTTCCTGGTCTTCATGCCTATGCAGAAGCAGAAGAAGCAGCAGGCGCAGATGCTGGCGAATTTGCAGACTGGCGCTGAAGTGCTCACCACCGGCGGCATCGTCGGCACCATCGTGAGCATTACGGGGGACCTGCTGATCTTGCGCGTGAAGCCTGATAATATCAAGTTGCAGCTTTCGCGAGCCTCCGTGGCCAGCCTGGTCCGGCAGGAGTCCGCGATGGAAGAAAAGAAGTAAATCACGGGCTGAACTCACACGGGCTTAACTCATATGACAAGCAATCTCAAAATCAAGATCCTGGTGATCGTCGTCGTCATTCTGGCGTGTATATACGGGATCATCGGCCTGCCGACTTCGACCCAACAGCTAGTCGACAACTGGCACAACAACATTCACCTGGGGCTGGATCTTAAGGGCGGCAGCCAACTGGTGCTGCAGGTCCAGATCCAGGACGCCTTCAAGGCGGAAGCCGACACCGTGATCCAGCGCCTGAAGGATCAGTTGGGCGCGAAGGGAATCGCCTATGCAGATATGAGCCGCAACGATCCGCCCACCATCCAGGCCGCCGACACCATCGCCATCGACATAAAAGGCGTGCCGGCCACTTCGGCGGGCGACTTCCGGGCGATCGTCAACGATAATTACAGCGGCATCTGGAACCTGATAACGGTCAACCCGACTGATTACCGGCTGACCATGAAGACCACCGAAGCGCTCAAGCTGCGCGCCGACACGCTGGTCCAGAGCATGAACACCATTGAGAAGAAGATCAATGCCCTGGGTCTGGCGGAATCGAGCGTACAGCAGCGCGGCGGCAGCACCACTGAGTCGGAGCTGCTGGTGCAGTTGCCGGGCGTCGACGACCCGGCGCGGGTGAAGCAGATCCTGAAAACCGCCGCCATCCTGGAGCTCTATGAGGTGATCGACGGGCCGTATTCGACGCGTGAAGAGGCGCAGGCCAAGCACGGCGGCGTACTGCCGTTAAACAGCCAGATTCTGGGCAGTGCGGCTCGCGGCGGCGCTCCAGCGGAAGTTTATATTTTGTCGCGGACGCCGGTGGTCACCGGGCGCGATTTGCGCGACGCCAGCCCGCAGCAGGATCAGAACGGGCGCTGGGAGACGCGGTTTGTACTCACCCAGGATGCCGCCAAGCGCTTTGAGCGTTTTACGGGCGCGAATATCGGAAAGCAGTTGGCCATCGTGCTCGACAAGAACGTCCTTAGCGCGCCGACCATTCAGGCCAAGATCAGCGATAACGGCGTCATCACCGGCATCGGCACCCATGACGACGCGGCCGATCTGGCGCTGAATCTGCGCGCGGGCTCGCTGCCGGCGGGCGTCGAATATCTGGAAGAGCGCACGGTTGGACCGTCGCTGGGCGCAGATTCGATCCGGTCGGGCCTCTATGCGGGCATCGCCGGCGTGATCGCCGTGGTATTGGTGATGCTGGTTTATTACAAAAAGAGCGGCGTCAACGCTACCCTTGCGCTGATCCTGAATGCAGTGATTCTGATCGCGGCGCTGAGCTACTTCGGCGCGGTTCTGACGCTCCCTGGAATCGCCGGCGTGATTCTGACGATTGGTATGGCGGTCGATTCCAATGTGCTGATTTTCGAGCGCATTCGGGAAGAGTTGCGCACCGGCAAATCGGTGATCGCGGCGGTGGACGCGGGATTTAGCAAGGCCTTCCTGACGATTATCGATACCCATGTGACCACGGTGGTTTCGTGCGCGTTTTTGTTTCTGTTTGGCACCGGCCCGGTGAAGGGATTTGCCGTAACGCTGGTGATCGGTTTGATTGCAAACGTTTTCACAGCGGTTTTCGTTTCCCGCACGATTTTCGACTGGGAATTGGGACGGCAGCGCAATGTGACGGCGTTAAGCATTTAGGCGCTTTGAAGTTTGGGGGATTTGTGGTAAGTTGGAAAGCCGTTGCGGTTGGCGCAGGAACTTTTTGCGCTCGCACGGTGTCTATTGAAGGCGAGGGAAGAAGTCTCCGCCCGTAACCGGTTCGATGGAATTATTTAAGAATACAAATTTCGATTTTCTCGGCAAGAAGTGGCCGTTCATCATTGGCTCCCTGGTTTTGACGGCCGCCGGATTGATCAGTCTGGCGGTGCATGGCGGGCCGAACTACGGTATCGACTTCAAGGGCGGGGCGCTCATCTATCTTCGTTTCAATCAGGAGCCGCCGGTACAGAAGATCCGCTCGGCGCTTGAAAGCAAAGTCGCGGGCGAAGTTTCGGTGCAACAGATCACCGGGCAGCCGGAAGTTCTGGTGGGCACCGAGATCCACGACGAAAAAGAGCTGAACGCCGATCGTCAGATCATTGAAGATACTTTGCGGGCCACCTTTGGCGCCGCGGACGGAAAGCTGGATTTAAATAATTCCGCCGCCGACCAGTTGGCCGAGAAACTGCGTGAGCCCCTGCTGCAAGCCGGCGTGGCGCTTTCCGAGCAGGAACTGCAGGACGTGGTAAAGAACATTGAGACCTTCCGGGCTTCCAAGGGCGGTATCTTGAGCTCGCTCGACCAGCTCGCCGGCGTACCGGGCGTTACGCCGCAGGTTCTGGCGGCCGTCAAGCAGCAGTGTGCGCTCGGTCCGTTCACGATTTTGTCGGCCGAAGTGGTTGGCCCGAAGATCGGTAAGGATCTGCAGCGGCAGGCGATTCTAGCTACCTTATACGCGCTGGGCGGGATGCTGGTGTATATTGCCTTCCGCTTTGAGTGGATCTATGGAGTCGCGGCGGTGGTAGCGGTCTTCCACGACACCATCATTACGATTGGACTGTTCTCGCTATTCAATAAACAGATTTCGCTCACTGTAGTGGCGGCGCTGCTGACCCTGGTGGGTTATTCGATGAACGACACCATCGTGGTGTTCGATCGCATTCGCGAGAATTTGAGGCTGACGCGGCGCGAGTCGCTGACCAATATCATCAACCTGAGCGTCAATCAAACCTTAAGCCGGACCATCCTGACCAGCGGCCTCACGTTTTTAACCGCGATGGCGCTGTTCTTGTTCGGCGGCCAGGTGTTGAATAGCTTCTCGTTTGCTTTAGTAGTTGGAATTTTGGTGGGAACGTACTCCTCGATCTTCATTGCGAGTCCAATCCTGGTATTCTGGCAGAACTTCCTGGATTCGCGAGGATCGAAGGCCCCGGTGCCGCCGGCCAGGCCGGTAAGAGAAGTTCCGCAGGGGACGGCTGGAAATCGTAAGGCAGTACGGGGATGAGCAACGGCGTGGAAAGGAACGAATTCTATGGCAATGTTTGACCAAACCTTCGTCGACGGCGAGGGGAAGACGAATAAGGGCTGGACGGTAATTCTATCGTTCGCATTTCAGTTTTTGCTTACTGGCGTCTTGATCCTGATTCCGTTGATCTATACCGACGTGCTGCCGCAGGCGCAGTTGACCAGCATGTTGACGGCTCCGCCGCCGCCGCCGCCGCCACCTCCACCGCCTCCTCCGACGCCAGTGGTGAAAATCAAAGTGGCGCCGCGCCAGTTCGATGCGGGCCGGCTGATGGCGCCGCGTGAAGTGCCCAAAAATGTCGCGATCATCGTCGAGGATCCGAACGCCGCTTTACCCAGCGCGTCGCAGGTGAGCGGTGGCATCCCCGGCGGCATTCCGGGTGGTCTGGGTGGGTTGGGTGGCATCGGCGTAGCGCCTCCTCCTCCGCCGCCTCCTCCTCCGGTGAAGGCTGTGCAGACGGGGCCGTTGCGGGTGGGCGGCAATGTGCAGGCGGCCAATCTGGTCAAGAAGATTACGCCGGCCTATCCGACCCTGGCCAAGTCGGCTCGTATTCAAGGGACGGTGCGGTTTACGGCCATTATTGGCAAGGATGGCACCATCCAAAATCTTCAGTTGGTAAGCGGCCATCCGATGCTGGTTGCGGCTGCGACCGAAGCGGTGAAGCAGTGGGTGTACAAACCGACCTTGCTTAACGGCGAGCCGGTAGAAGTGATCACTCAGATTGACGTAAATTTCACTCTGAGCCAATAAATCCGAAGCCGGCATCTCCGGGTGCCGGCTTTCAATTTCAACTCGCAGGAGAAAATCATGGTATTACAGTTACAAGTTTGGGCATTGATGCTGCTTCAAGAAGGCGGCGGAGTTAGTTTCGATCCTCGCTCCATGTGGAATCAGATGGGCTTGCTCGCCAAGCTCGTCGTCGTCACTCTTTTCATCATGTCGGCGTGGTCGATCGGCGTCATGATCGATCGTGTGATCGCCTACAGCGGCGCGCGCGGTCAGTCGCGGCAGTTTGCACCGGCAGTGGCCGGCGCGCTGCGCGAAGGCAAGCTGGATGAAGCCATTAAGATTGCGGACCGTTATCCCAAGAGCCACCTGGCCAAAGTAGTGGTGGCTGGTTTGCAGGAATTCCGTGCTCATCAGATGAGCTCGGATATCTCAGGTGAAGAAATCGAGGCATCCAAACGCGCTCTGGAACGCGCCGAAGCCATCGTGCATGCCGAGCTGAAGCGCGGCATCTCCAGCCTGGCAACCATCGGTTCGACCGGCCCCTTCGTGGGACTATTCGGAACGGTGGTCGGCATCATCAACGCGTTCAAGGGCATTTCGTCGGAGAAGTCGACGGGTCTGGGTGCGGTGGCGGGCGGTATTTCCGAAGCCCTGGTGACCACTGCAGTGGGTCTGTTCGTCGCTATCCCTGCGGTCTGGATGTACAACTATTTCTCGGGCCGCATCGAGGCGTTCGACGTCGAGATGGGGAACTCCAGCTCCGAGCTGGTGGACTATTTCCTCAAGCGCACCCAAAAAGCCAGCGCCGGGAAGTAAGTTAGCGGCAGTTTTTGCGAGTTGAAATTCGGCGGGCGCCGCCGGGCTCATGGGAGCGAGCGGCGCACGCCAGGGAATTATCCCGCTGGGCAATTGGCCAGCGTGGCAGGCAAGAAGGAGCAATTTTATGAAACCGCCAAAGGCACCCGAAGTCACGTCCGATATCAACGTCACTCCGATGGTGGACGTCATGCTGGTACTGCTGATCATCTTCATGGTGATCACGCCAATGTTGACCAAGGGCGCGGCCGTGGTCATGGTGAAGGCCAAGAACCCGATCGCCATGAAGGACGCCGACAAGGAGGACGCCATCCTGGTGGCCGTCACGCGCAACGGGGAAGTATTCCTGAGCCCCGGCAACAAGCGCATCACGGTGGAGGAATTGCCCGGCAAGGTCCGTGATCTGCAAACCAACAAGCTGGACAAGACGGTTTATGTCAAGGCGGATATGCGCGCCAAGTACGAGAAGGTGGAAGATGTGGTGGACAACCTTCGGTCAGCCGGCGTGGATCAGTTGGGTTTGTTGACGGAGCTGGCCGGCGCCGAAAGAAAAAAGCCGGCAGGCCAGTAAGTTTTGCTTAGATAGTTCATAAGTAATAAGGAGAATTTCTATGGCGATGGCAGTGGGTGGGGCAGGTGGCGGTCCGAAGTCCGACATCAACATGACTCCTCTGATTGACGTGCTGTTAGTGCTTTTGATTATTTTCATGGTGATTACGCCGCTGACGCAGCATGGTCTGGAGGCTCTCGCTCCGCAGCCGCCGCCGCCGAACGCGCCGCCGCCGCCACCCGGACAGGACCGCACTGTGGTGATCGTGATCGACAAAGACAAGTCGATGAAGCTCAACCAGGATCCGATCCAGGAGAGTCAATTGCAAGATCGTCTGATGGACGTCTTCAAGACGCGTGCCGAGCGAGTGGTGTTTGTGAAGGGCGATCCGGATCTGGATTTCCAGACGGTGGCGCATGCCATCGACATCGCGAAGGGCGCGAATATGGACAAGGTTGGTTTGATGACGCCCAAGGCCGAAGCCGGCCAGTAAGCGAAAAGGGAGAACGAAGTCAATGTTACGGAAAATTACTCTCCTGGGGACCACCCTGGCAGTGGGCGCTCTGACTGTGCTGGGTACCGGGTGCAATCAGTTAAAATCGCGCGACGATTTAAATAAAGGCGTAGCGGCGTACAAGAATGCGAAGTACTCGGAGGCAGTGGATGACTTTCAGGAGGCCATTAACCTGGATCCTAAGAATCCCAACGCTCGCGTGTACCTGGCCACCGCATACATGATGCAGTGGATTCCCGGCGCTGTATCGCCGGAGAACGTGCAATTCGCCACCAAGGCCAAAGACGAGTTCGGCAAGGTTCTGAATCAGGACCCTAACAATTCCGTGGCGCTGGCGTCGCTGGCATCGCT
>DATJEI010000165.1:0-9004 GCA_035496735.1 Bryobacteraceae bacterium
TTGGCGCCGGATTTGTATTCGATCCGCGTGATCCTGGCCAGTTTCGTGCCTGCCGAGCGGCGCAATATCTCGGTTCTGCCGAACTCGGAAAATCGCCTGGATATCAGTTTGACGAGTGTATTGAGCAGCATCGGCGTGACCACCACACCGGCGTCGCCGGGTACTCTGATGACCGACGACTGGAAGTGGGTGTTGCGAACCTCGCAGGCGACCCGGCCAGTGTTGCGCTTCCTGCCGGAGCTGGCATCGTCACGCGGGACTTCGTCCACGCATTCGGTGTTCACCGGATTCTCCAACACCACTGGCGTGGTGAAGCTTTCGGCGGGCGACGGCGAGTCTTTTGCGCGCGGAACGCAGGAAGATTTGGGAACGGCATTTGCGATCGCCACATCGCTTGCGGGTTCGGCGCGGGTTCAATTGAGCGGTAATGTGGGCTATGCGGGGAGTTCGGTTCTGCCCGGCGCCGGAATCCGCAGCAGCTATTCGCGGTCGACGGGAGACGGTTCCAACCCGGAGATAGCGGTCACCATGCGGCAGTTCTATTTGGCGCCGCGCGATTCGGCCATGGCACTGGGGTCTGAGAGCGCGCCGGTGCTGCGGACGATGTCCCTGGCGCTTTTGGATAGTGTAGACGTTTCCGACAATCTGCACGTGGATTACGGCTTCGATTCGGAATCGATTTCGTATTTCGACCGGATCAACTATGTGAGTCCGTTCGTGCGGGCGACCTTCGACGCCGGCGCTCAAGGGCGCGTGCGGTTGGCATTCACGTCCGGCGGCAGTCCCACGGAATTGCTGGCGCGCGACGACCATAAATCCGGCGAACTGGAGCAGGACCTGACGGCGCTGGCACGGATGCCCACCCTGTCGATTTCCGACTCGCATTTGACCGTGGAGCGAACGCAGAATCTGGAAATCGGCTACGAACGCGTCGCGGGCAGCCGAACCTATTCGCTGGCGGCGTACGACGAGTCGGTCTCCAACGCTTCCTTCATGCTTTCGGGGCCAGCCGACTTTATTCCGGCCGCGGATCTGCTGCCCGATCTGGGTTCCCGAAGCAGCATCTTCAACATTGGTTCTTTCCACCGCATCGGATATAACGCAGGCGTGAAGCAGACGCTGGGCGACCACGCCGAGGTTTCGGTAACGGCGGGCCGCGCCGCGGCCTTAACGGCAGCCGGGGCGGAAAGGTCCTTCACCGACTCTCAGACTCTGCGGGCCGGCATTGGCCAGGCGCAGCGCGCCTGGGTGACCGTTCGAGTGGCGGGCACCCTGCCGCGGGCGGGCACCCGCGTCGCTGCCAACTACGGCTGGACCGACTTCGGCGTGCTCATGCCGGTGCACTTATTCGTGACGCAAACCGGGAATCAGGATATCGGTGTGAATGTGCATATTAGCCAGCCGCTGCCTCTGATGCGCATGCCCTGGCGCATCGAAGCCACGGCCGACTTGCGCAACCTGCTGGCGCAAGGGTATCTGCCTCTGGGCGGTTCGGGTTCGAGAGCCATCCTCACAAATTCCCCACGCCTGGTGCGGGGCGGATTGAATTTCATATTCTAGGAATTGCCGGCCCCGCCGCACAGGAGATCACGATTTCGCCCCTACGGCCCGAAGACTGGGCCGCCGTGCGCGCTATCTACCTCGAGGGCATCGCTACCGGTAACGCGACTTTCGAGCAGTCGGCGCCGGATTGGCAAAGCTGGCATCAGGGACATCTGCCCGCTTGCCGGCTGGCGGCGCGCGTCGCAGGCGAAGTAATGGGCTGGACCGCGCTGAGCCCGGTTTCGCGCAGGCAGGTCTATGCAGGCGTGGCCGAGTTCAGCATCTACGTGGCGGAACGCGCGCGTGGGCGCGGCATCGGAACGGCGCTCTTGAAGGCGCTGATCGAAGCGTCCGAGCGGGAAGGCATCTGGACGCTCCAGTCCGGTATATTCCCGGAGAATACGGCGAGCCTGCAGCTTTGCCGGCGCTTCGGTTTTCGCATGGTGGGAACTCGGGAGCGGATCGGCTGTATGGCAGGGCGCTGGCGTGACGTTGTCCTGCTGGAACGTCGGAGTAACATCGTTGGGATATGACGGGCGCCGGAGCTTAGGCCGGCTGCTGCTGCGTCATGCAGTGCAGCGTCCCCAAGCCCAGCACCAGATCGCGGCAGGGAATGCCGATCACTTCGCGCTCCGGGAACAATCGCGCCAGCGTATTCAAGGCTACGCGATCTTGCGGATCGCCGAAGGTGGGCGCAAGCACTAGCCGGTTGGCGATGTAAAAGTTGGCGTAGCTGGCCGGTAGCAGTTGTCCGGCAAAGTACACCGGTTCGGGGCAGGGCAGCGTGACCACGCGCAGGTCATGCCGTTTTCGCAGAAGCGCCAGATTCTCCTTTAGCGGCTCGTGATTGGCGCTGGACTTGTCGGGTTCGACCACCGCGACCACCGTATCGGGCGCGGTGAAGCGCGCGATGTCGTCAATGTGGCCGTGAGTATCGTCGCCGGCGATGCCACGCCCCAGCCAGATGACTTCATGAACGCCGAGATAGTCGGCCAGCGCGCGCTCGATCTCGCGCCGCGATACGCCCGGATTGCGGGCCTGCACGTCCGACAGCAGGCACTCTTCGGTGGTCAGCAGTTTCCCGCTTCCATTGACGTCAATGCTGCCGCCTTCGAGTACCAGGCCGGGTTCGAAGCGCTCCAGTTTCAGCTTCTTGGCGATGAAACGGGGCGTGGCATCGTCGGCCGCGTAATTCGGGTACTTGGCCCAGCCGTTGAATTTCCAATCGGTCACGGCAATCTCGCCGGCTGTGTTCTTGACGAACAGCGGGCAGAAGTCGCGGGTCCAACTTCGGTTGGTCGGGTGGTGGAAGAACTCGACGGCGTTGAGTTCGGCGTGGCATTTCTTGAGAACGCGGCGGACGCTTTGCTCGGCGTCCCCATGCTCCACCAGAATCCGAACCTGTTCGACACGCGCCAGCAGCCGTACGATTTCGCCATAGAGCCAGGGAATCGGCCCAAATTTGCCGGGCCAGTCGGAAGATTCATGCGGCCAGGCAAGCCAGGTGGCTGTATGCGGCTCCCACTCGGCCGGCATGCGGTAGCCGAGCTTACGCGGCGTCGCCCGAAGTGGCGCCCGCCGCGGCGTGCGCTCTACTTTCCGAGCCATCATTTGAGCCAGCGATTCACTATAGGCGCATAGGCGTCTATGCGCCGGTCGCGCAAGAATGGCCAGTGCTGGCGCACTTCTTCCTGACGCGCGGGATCGCACTCGGCGAAGAGGATTTCCTCCTGATCGGTGGAAGCTTGGGCGATGATCTGGCCGAACGGGTCAGCCACGAAAGACGATCCCCAAAACTCAATGCCCGCGCCGGAAGGCCCCTCGTAACCCACGCGATTCGCCGCCGCCACGTAAATGCCGTTGGCGATGGCGTGGGAGCGCTGAATGGTCTGCCAGGCGTCCAGTTGCGCCGCGCCGTATTGTGCCTTTTCGCTGGGATGCCAGCCGATGGCGGTGGGATAGAACAGAATGTTCGCGCCGCCGAGCGATGACAGGCGCGCACCTTCCGGATACCATTGATCCCAGCAAATCAGCGTTCCAATACGGCCGAAGGGCGTGTCAAAGTTGAGAAATCCGAGATCGCCGGGCGTGAAGTAAAACTTTTCGTAGTACAGAGGATCATCCGGGATGTGCATCTTGCGATAAATGCCGGCGACTTCTCCATCGGTGCCGAGCACCGCCACCGTGTTGTGGTAGATTCCCGCCGAGCGGCGTTCAAACAGAGATGCGATGACGACCACCCCCAGTTCGCGCGCCAGTTTGCCCAGTGACTGCGTCGACGGGCCGGGGATCGGTTCGGCCAACGCGAACAGATCGTGATTCTCCTCGCGGCAGAAGTACTGCGAGCGGAACAGCTCCTGAAGGCAGACAATCTGCGCGCCGCCCCCAGCGGCTTCGCGAATCTTCCATTCGGTCCTGGCCAGATTCTGGTTAGGATCGATCGCGCAACTAGCCTGAATCAAGGCGATCCGGAATTTATCGGCCGACGGCATCAGCAACCATTGTGACCGATCCGCCTTCCATGCGTCTAGAATTGTATATGCGCGCGCTATTATTGCTAGCCACCGTTGCGACGCTGCTTCCGGCGGCCGATCTCGCCAAACCCGATCTTGCGAAGGAAGGCGACCGCTGGTGGTCGCATATCCAGGTCCTGGCCGACGACAATATGGAAGGCCGCAACACGGGGTCGCCAGGTCATCTCCGCGCGGCGCGGTTCGTAGCCGGCGAATTTGAGCACGCGGGGCTGAAGCCGGCGGGCGTCAACGGCTATCTGCAGCCGGTGAAATTCAAGGTCGCGCAGATTGACGAAGAGCATTCCAGTCTGGCGATGGTGCAAGACGGCAAGGTGACGCCTCTCAAGCTGGGCGAAGACGCGAATTTGGCGGTTCGTTCGGGCTTAGCCGAGAAGATCGACGCCGAGCTGGTATTTTGCGGCTATGGACTCGCGATCCCGGAGTATAAATTCGATGACTTGGCCGGGCTGGATTTGAAGGGCAAGATTGCGGTGTACCTCGGCGGAGGCCCGTCCAATGTGCCGGGGAATTTGCGGTCCCATTATTCGACCCGCGCGGAACGCTGGAGAGCACTGCACGCCGCGGGGGCGATTGGCGTGGTAGCCATCGCGAATCCCAAGAATATGGACATTCCCTGGTCGCGCTCGACGCTATCGCGGCTCAACCCCACGATGGAGTTGAGCGATGAAAAGTTTTCGGACACACCCGGCGCGCAATTTGGCGCGGTGATCAACCCGGCGCATGCGGAGCAATTTTTCGCGGCTTCCGGCCATACTTTTTTCGAGATGCTGGCCCTGGCGGATCAAGGCCAGGCGCTGCCGCACTTCCCGCTGCATGTCCGGCTACGCGCCACGGAGCGCCTGAAACTGTCCGCGGTGGAATCGCAGAATGTGATCGGGATGCTGCCCGGCTCGGACCCCGCGCTCAAGAATGAATATGTAGTTTTCGGAGCGCACCTGGATCACCTGGGCGTAGGCGCGCCCATTAACGGAGACCGCGTCTACAACGGGGCGATGGACGATGGCTCGGGCATTGCCTCGCTGATCGAGATCGCCGACATCGCCAAGCTGGAGAACCTGCGGCCCCGGCGCAGCATTTTGTTTGTCGCGGTGACCGGCGAAGAGAAAGGCTTATTGGGATCGCAATATTTCACCAGCGCGCCGACGGTGCCGTTCAAGAATATTGTGGCTGATATCAATATGGACATGTATCTGCCGCTGTTCCCGCTGAAATCACTGCAGGTAATGGGACTGGAGGAATCCACGCTCGGCGCCGATATTCGCGCGGTGGCTGCGAAAGCCGGCGTGGAAGTGCGGCCCGACCCCGAGCCGCAGCGCAATCTTTTCATCCGCAGTGATCAATACAACTTCATCCGGAACGGTGTACCGGCGCTGACGTTCAAGTTCGGTTATGACAAGGGCTCGCCCGAGGAAAAGCTGGCCAAGGACTGGTTGCGCGAGCGCTATCACGCGCCCTCGGACGATCTGCATCAGCCGGTCAATAAGCCTGCGGCGGCGCAATATAACCGCATCATGCTGGATCTGGGAATGCGCGTGGCCAACGCGAATACACGCCCGCACTGGAACGCCGACAGTTTCTTTAAGCGCTTCGAAAGAAACTAGCGGCTGGCCACCGAATCAGTGAGTCATGGCGTAGATCACATCGTTAACGGCGATCTGGATGGCCAGCGCACTTTCTTTTTCGGGATAGTAGGGCGCGTCGGCAAACTCCCAGGCGTCGCCCAGATCGGAGTTGTGCGAGATGGCGACGACCACCCGGCCTTTGTCGTCTTTAATCGCCCGCCAATGCGCGCCACGGCCGCCGTCCGAGCAATTCTTGCAGCCCTCGCGAAGGTGCGCCTCGCCGGGAACCTGCGGCCGCTCCGTGATGTCGAATACCACGTGAAAGTAGGGGTCGTCGTCGGCGAGTTCCACGATATCGCGGTCCGGGAAGGCGTAGCGAATACGCTTGACGAACACATTCCACTCGGAGTTGCCGTGAAGATCGTCGGCCATGAAGAAGCCGCCCCGCTGGATGTACTCGCGCAGTTTCGCGGCTTCCTTTTGGGTCAGGCCCCATTCACCCACCTGGACCGCATAAATCCAGGGGAAATTAAAAGCGTCGTCGTCATCGTCGAGCGCGACCACCTGTTCCACTGAGCGCACACTGATGCGCGTGAGGCGGCGCATGGCTCGCGCCAGGTGCCGGTCGGCGCGCGGATAATCCTGGGTCCAGAGCGACAGGCCGTGGCGGTAGTCGCCCTGAAAACGCGGATAGTAGCCGTCAGCTTCCGCTCCTCCGCCCGGAAACATGAGCCGCGCGAAAGTCCATTCGGCGGGGACTTGGTAATCCGGCGGCAGCGGAAAGTTGTTGTATTCGGTAGCGGGGTATTCGCGCCAGGGCTTCTGGAAAGCAAACGTGACGCCGAGAAAGATCAGGGCGCAGCCAACCGCACTCAGGATTCCTCGCAGACTCATGCCGCCTGGCTCATGCCGCCTGACTCATGCCTTCAACCCGAGAATAGCACCCGCTACCATAAGAAGGTGCAGCCCGATACGGTCCGGCGCCTGGCGCTGGAATGCGGTTTCGAACTCGCCGGCGTGGCGCGTGCGGAACCCATGGAAGACGACTTCGCGCGCTATCAGGAATGGACCGCGCGGGGCATGGCGGGCGAGATGCGATATCTCACTGACCGGCGCGCCGACGTCCGGCGCGATCCGCAAAACCTCTTGCCGGGGGCGCGCTCGATCATTTGCGTCGGGAAGCTCTACAATCAGGCCCCGCCGCCCCACCGCGACGGGCATGCAATCTTTTCGCGCTATGCGTGGGGGCGGGATTATCACGACGTGCTGCGCGAGGCGCTGGAACAACTGGCGCACAAGCTGGCCGTCGTCCAGCAACATCAATGGAAAATCTGCGTGGATACCGCGCCGCTGCTGGAGCGCAGCTATTCGCGGCAGGCAGGATTGGGTTGGATCGGGCGCAATACTTGTCTGATCAATGAACCCCTCGGTTCGTGGTTCTTTCTGGGAGAGCTCATCACGACGCTCGAATTGCCGCCGGATGCGCCGCCGCCGGATCGCTGCGGCACTTGCATGCGCTGCATAGAAGCTTGCCCCACGCAAGCGCTCGTGCCACAGGGCGATGAATGGACCCTCGACGCGCGCCGCTGCATTTCATACCTGAACATCGAATTGCACGGGCCGATTCCAGCGGAGCAGCAGCCGTGGCTTGGCCCACGCGTCTTCGGATGCGACATCTGCCAGGAAGTGTGCCCGTGGAATGCGCGCGCGCCGGAGACTGGCGATCAAGCTTTCCGTCCGCTCTACGACCCCGCGCCGCCGCTAGAGGAATTGGCCGCGCTTGCGGCAGAACAATTTCGCGAACGATTCCGGGGCACACCCGTGATGCGCGCGAAATTCGAGGGAATGCGGCGCAATGTGGCCGCTGCGATGGGTACTGCCGCGCCCCGGCCGGAACCCGTCGAGGTCCCCGAATGAGGCGGCCTGCGGCGCTGCTGGCGCTATTGACGGTCTTTGCGTCAAGCCCGATCCCGGCGCAGGATGCTCCTCCACAGGACCCCCTGGTCGAGCGGGGATATGAGCATTTTTACAACCTCGAATTCCCCGAAGCGCTGGCCGCGTTTCGCGCCGAAGTGACCCAGTACCCAAATTCTGCCGACGCCTACAATCACCTGGCCCAGACCATTCTCTATCGCGAGATGTTTCGTTCCGGAGCGCTCGAAAGCGAGCTGGTGACCGGCTCGAATCCCTTCTTGCGCCGCGAAGGATTGAATCCCAGCAAACAAGATGACCAGGAATTTCGGGACACCATCAACCGCGCCCTGGCCCTGTGCGAAGCCCGGCTTCAGGTCAACTCCAACGATGTCCAGGCCCTGTATGCCCAGGGCGTCAGCTACGGCCTGCGCGGCAACTATCAGTTTCTGGTGCGCAAGGCCTACTCGGACGCGCTGCGCGATGCCACCTCCGCGCGTAAGGCGCATAGCCGCGTTACTGAGCTGGATCCCAATTTCAACGACGCGCGCCTGGTGCAAGGCGTCTACGATTACGTGCTGGGGAGTCTGCCGCCGGCGTGGCGCATGCTGGGTTTCTTTGCCGGGTTCCGCGGCGACCGCGAGCGCGGCATCGAGACTCTGAAGCAAGTGGCCCGGCTGGGCCGCGCCAATCGCGTCGACGCAGAAATCCTGCTCTGCGCCGTATACCGCCGCGAACGCCGCGCCCAGGAAGCGGTGCCGCTGCTTTCGGACTTGATCCGGCGTTTTCCGGCAAACTTTCTGCTGCGATTAGAGCTGGTACAGATGTATGGAGATCTGGGACAGAAGGAGAAAGCACTGGCGGTGATCCGCGAGGTGGACCGCCTCAAGCGCGAAAAGACGCCGGGCTATGAGCGGCTGGCGCAGGAGAAGCTGCGCTATGCCCGCGGCAATCTGCTGTTCTGGTATAACGACCTCGACCTGGCTCTAGAAGACTTGAAGGCCGTAACCGCCAACCCTTCGGCGGTGGATCTCAATACCCACTTATACGCGTGGCTGCGCACCGGCCAGATTTACGATCTGAAGAAGAAGCGCGACGACGCCAAGAAAGCCTACCTGCAAACCGTGGCGATCGCGCCCACCTCGGACGCCGCGAACAGCGCGCAGAATTACTTGTTGTCGCGTTATAAGCGATAAATCGCCAGACCAGTCAGTAGCTTGGGGTAGAAATCGGTCGACTTCTGCGGCATCACGCCCCCGGCAAACGCTACCCGCGCCATATCCTCAACCGGAGTAGGATCGAGCAGAAATGCCACTTGCGCGCCGCGTTCCCGCACCTCGGCCGCGGCTGCATCCATGCCGCGCACGTAGCGGATGTACTTTTCCTCGCGTACGGCGTCTTCGCCGATGCCGAGCCAGGTGCCTAGAATCTCGCGATGCAGCACCGGCACGTCCA
>DATJEI010000166.1:0-5489 GCA_035496735.1 Bryobacteraceae bacterium
AACCGCTCCACTTCGCGCATGCACTGCGCCAGCGCCGCCAGCAGCGTCTTCCCCCAGCCAATCGGCGTGTAGGGAGCCACTCCTTGATTGGTCTGTTTATCGGCTTGCGCGAAATATCCCATGGCTGGATCTCTGGGCGTCAGGAATTCTTTCACCGTGATAGTGAATTCCACTTCCCCGCAGTCCTGCTTCGTGCACATCGAAAAATGATGCAATTTAGCCAGTTGCTGCTCCGGATTGGCCTGCGCAAACTCCCAGTCACTCATGTGATCCCTCGGATGAAAAATAGGTGAAAGCTTCGGAAATAATCATGATACGCCCGGAATGGCTGCGAAAGCGACTACGCGTTGACGCGCGGCATATGCGGAGCCGGATAGCGACTGCCTGCGGTGACTCCCGCCGGGAACGCCACGTCGAGTTCGCGCAATTCGGCCGGGCTGAGCGCAATCTCCACCGCCGCGATATTTTCTTCCAGATATTTGCGCCGCTTGGTGCCGGGAATCGGAATGACGTCTTCGCCCTGCGCCAGCACCCAAGCCAGCGCCAGTTGCGCCGGCGTCACACTGCGCCGCGCCGCCATCGCCTTCAGTGCTTCCACCAGGCGGATGTTTTTTTCGAAGTTCTCGCCTTGAAACCGCGGCATGTCCCGCCGCCGATCGCCTTCCGCGATGTCACTGGGCGCGCTCCACACGCCGCTCAAAAAACCGCGCCCCAGCGGACTGTACGGAACCAGCGCCACGCCCAGCCGCCGAGCCGCCGCCAGGTTTCCCTGTTGCTCCACATCGCGAGTCCATAGCGAATACTCGCTCTGCAGCGCCGCGATGGGATGCACCTTGCAGGCCCGCTCCAGCGTCTCGGCTGAGGCTTCCGATAAACCCAGGTAGCGCACTTTCCCGGCCTTGACGAGCCCCGCCATCGCCTCCACGGTTTCCTCGATAGGCGTGTTGATATCCACGCGGTGCTGATAATACAGATCGATGGTGTCAACGCCCAGCCGCCGCAGGCTGGCCTCGCAGGCGCTGCGCACATAGTCGGGCTTCCCGCTGATGGCGACGAACTGCCCGCTGGCGTCGCGGATATTGGCGAACTTGGTGGCTAGAAACACGCGGTCCCGTTTGCCCTTCATCCATCCTCCGAGCAATTGTTCATTAGTGTACGGCCCGTAAACATCGGCCGTGTCGTAGAAGTCGATACCCAGTTCGAGCGCGCGGTCGAGCGTTGCCAGCGATTCCCGATCGTCGCGCCCGGCATAGAACTCGCTCATCCCCATGCAGCCCAAACCAATGGCGGACACTTCGGGCCCGCCCGTCCCTAAACGCCGTTTTTTCATATTGATTATTGTAACGGCTTGGCTTCGAACAATCGCGGATCGACGCGCTGGAAGCCGGTCCCGTCTTCCACCAGCACTCGAAATTGCTTCGCCCCTGGCTCAAACGCGCCGCTGAACCGGCCCGGCGAGTCCGGATCGGGCTCGAGTGGCAACGTCTGAATCGCCTCACCTGCCGGCCCCACCAGGCGAAATTGCGGATTCGCAATCTCCGGACTCACTCGGAGTGATAGCGTTTTGTCTTGCACATCCACGCTGTGCATCCCCTGCGTCGCATGCGCCTCAACCGCCACCGAATATGCGCCCGTGCCCGCGAGCCGCAACAGCCACTCTCCGGCCGTGGGCTTGAGGATGGTCGCGATCCGCCCCGCACGGAACCAGTGATCCGCGTCCTGCTCTCCCATCACGCTCGACCGCTGCGGGTCGTACAGCAGGATGGTCTGCATGCACTGCAAGGACGCCACCACGAAAAGACTGTCGACACTGGCATCCACCGGAATCGGAATATCCACATAGGACTCCAGCTTCCCCGACTGCCGCACAATCGTGTCCTTGTGCTTCATGTCGCCAATCGCCAGCGCCGACATGCCCGACACTTCAGATTTGTCGAAAAGGAACAGGTGCCCTCCCGTAGCCTCGGCGATCTTCGAATAGGCGGGGTCGAACGCGCGCTCTTTGCCGGTGCAGGGCCAGCCGGGTTGATACTGCGGCTGCTGCGCGCCGCCCTGGCCAGTTTGTCCCCATGCGGCGAGCGCGGACATCGCCAACATCGCCAATAGACCCAAGCGCATGTTCTTAGATCGGAAAAAGAAAGCCCGGCCGTTAGACCGGGCTTGTCGCACTACTTGAAAACGCCTGACTATTCAGCCAGCGGTTCTTCCACCGGCTCGCCCTCGGTAAGCCCGCCCGCATAGAGTGCGCGCGTCTCCTCGTCGTAACCCGGGATGTTGTCGAGCACCGCCGCCTCTTGCTCTGGCGTCAGGTCTTCTTCCACATCCTCGCCGGCAATCTTGACGCTACGGTAATACGCCATACCGGTGCCGGCCGGAATCAGCCGGCCCATGATGACGTTCTCCTTCAGGCCGCGCAGATTGTCCACCTTTCCGTTGATCGCCGCTTCGGTGAGCACGCGAGTGGTCTCCTGGAAGCTGGCCGCCGAGATAAACGAATCGGTCGAGAGCGACGCCTTAGTGATACCCAACAGCACCGTCTTGCCTTCCGCCGGTTTTCCGCCCGCTTCGATTACACGGTTGTTCTCTTCGCGGAACTTGAATTTATCCACCACTTCTTCCGGCAGGAATTCGCTGTCGCCGATGTCTTCCACCTTCACCCAGCGCATCATTTGGCGGGCGATCACTTCCAGGTGCTTGTCGTTGATGTTGACGCCCTGCAGGCGGTAGACTTCCTGGATCTCATTCACCAAATACTTCTGCAGATCCTTTTCGCCCATAACCGCCATGATGTCGTGCGGATTGCGCGGGCCGTCCATCAGCGGATCGCCGTGGCGCACGCGCTCGCCTTCCTGAACGTTGATGTGGACGCCGCGCGGCAGCGAGTATTCCTTCTGCTCGCCATCGTCGCCGACCACGTACAGCTTGCGCATACCTTTGCTGATTTCGCCGTATTTCACGACGCCGTCGATCTCGGTGATCACGGCCGTCTCGCGCGGTTTGCGCGCCTCGAACAGTTCCACCACGCGTGGCAGACCGCCCGTGATGTCTTTCGTCTTGGTAGTCGCGCGCGGGATCTTGGCCAGCACGTCGCCCGCGTGAACCTCGTCCCCATCCGCCACTGTCAAGTGCGCGTGCATGGGCATCAGGTAACGCTTTTCGTCGTGCTTGCCGCCGCCCGTGGGGCGCACGTAAATCGCCGGCACGCGCTTTTCGTCGGTCGAGTCCATCACTACCCATTGCGAGCGGCCGGTGATTTCGTCGACCCGCTCCGACATGGTGATGCCGTCGGCCAGGTCCTTGAAATGAACCACGCCGCTGACTTCGGTCAGAATCGAGAAGGTATACGGATCCCATTCGAGAAGGATATCGTTGGTTTTTACTTTCGCGCCATCGGCATAGTGGATTTTAGCGCCATAAACCACTTGATAGCGCTCTTTTTCACGGCCTTTATCGTCCAAAATCGCAATAATTCCGTTGCGATTCATGGCGATCAGTTCGCCTTTTGCGTTCTTGACGGTGGCCACATTGATAAACCGAATGAAACCGTCCGATTTCGCATCTTGCTTGGATTGCTCGGCTGAGCCCGTCGCCGCGCCGCCGATATGGAATGTGCGCATGGTGAGCTGGGTGCCCGGCTCGCCGATCGACTGCGCCGAGATAATGCCCACTGCCTCGCCGCGCTCGACCATTCTGCCAGTCGCCAGGTTGCGGCCGTAGCACAGTTGGCACACGCCGCGCTTCGATTCGCAAGTCAGCACTGAGCGAATCTTGACCCGCTCGATACCCGCCGCCTGAATCGCTGCCGCCAGATCCTCGGTGATTTCTTCGCTGACCTTGACGATGACGTTGCCTTCGTAATCCAACTGGTCTTCGAGCGCCACACGACCGACGATGCGGTCGCGCAACGGCTCGATGATTTCGCCCGATTCGATGATCGGCTCGACGTAGATGCCGTCGCTGGTTCCGCAATCGTCTTCGGTGACGATCACGTCCTGCGCCACGTCGCACAAGCGCCGCGTCAGGTAGCCCGAGTCGGCCGTCTTCAACGCGGTATCAGCCAGACCTTTGCGGGCGCCGTGCGTCGAAATGAAGTACTGCAACACATTGAGACCTTCGCGGAAGTTAGCCGTAATCGGAGTTTCAATAATCTCTCCCGATGGCTTGGCCATCAAGCCGCGCATACCCGAAAGCTGGCGGATCTGCTGTTTCGAACCGCGCGCTCCCGAATCGGCCATGATGTAAATCGGATTGAGGTAGCGGCCGGTGCGGTCGTCCTCTTCCATGGTCTTGAACATTTCTTCCGAAACGCGTTCCGTGACCTTGGACCAGATCTCAATGATCTTGTTGTAGCGTTCGCCGTGGGTGATTGCGCCTTCCTGATACTGCGATTGGACTTCGATCACGGCTTTCTCGGCGTCCTTCACCAGACCCGCCTTCTCGCCCGGCACGATCATATCGTCGATGCCGATCGAGATACCCGCGCGGGTGGCGTATAGGAACCCGAGCGCCTTTACCTTGTCGAGCATCGTGACCGTGATGGTGAGCCCGAACTTCAGGTAACAATACTGCACCAATTGCGTGAGGCCTTTTTTCTTCAGCAGACCATTGATGAAAGGCATCTCATCCGGCAGCACGTCATTCAAGATGACCCGCCCGACCGTCGTATCCATATACTGCTTCATGAATTCGATCGGCTCGGTGTGCATCAGATTCTGGCTGTCGAAGGCCTTCATCAGATCCACCACCTTGCCGGTGTAGCGCAGCTTGATCGGCGTCAGCGTCTCGACCTCGCCCATTTCGAGCGCGATCAAAACGTCATCCATCGACGCAAACATACGGCCTTCGCCCTTGGTTCCCGGACGCGCTTTGGTCAGATAATACAGCCCCAGCACCATATCCTGCGTCGGGACCGCGATCGGCGCGCCATGCGCCGGCGAGAGAATATTGTTCGACGACAGCATCAGCGTCGAAGCCTCGATCTGCGCTTCGGGTGACAGCGGAATGTGCACCGCCATCTGATCGCCGTCGAAGTCCGCGTTGAACGCGGTGCAAGTCAGCGGATGCAGCTTAATGGCCTTGCCCTCGACCAGCACCGGCTCGAACGCCTGAATACCCAAACGGTGCAGCGTGGGAGCGCGGTTCAACAGAATCGGGTGATCCTTGATGACTTCCTCCAGAATGTCCCAAACCACCGGGTCCTGCTGCTCGACCAGTTCTTTGGCCTGCTTAATCGTGGTGCAATGTCCGCGCTGCTCCAGCCGATGATAAATGAACGGCTTGAACAATTCGAGCGCCATCTTCTTCGGCAACCCGCACTGGTTCAGCTTCAGTTCCGGACCCACCACAATCACCGAGCGCCCCGAATAATCCACGCGCTTGCCGAGCAGGTTCTGCCGGAAACGTCCCTGCTTGCCCTTCAACGTATCCGACAGCGACTTCAGCGGACGGTTGTTCGCGCCGCGCAGCACGCGGCCGCGGCGTCCGTTATC
>DATJEI010000167.1:0-2819 GCA_035496735.1 Bryobacteraceae bacterium
TTACGCTGAAGCAGGTGGAGGAGATCGCCAAGATCAAGATGCCCGACCTCAACTGCTTCACGGTCGAAGCCGCCATCAACTCGGTCAAAGGCACCGCCCGCAGCATGGGCGTGGACGTCGAAGCCAAGGTCTAACCGCCGCTTTCGATCAGTTCGGGTCCGGGGTTGCACGTTGACCGCCTTTTGAGCCCGTTCTCGAAGGGTCTTGTATACGATATACGGAGCGGCGAAGAAGCACGCCTGTTGCAACCCCACTCGGATCTCCAACATCTCCAAATATCGGTAGCGTTAGTCCATTCTGTAACGCATAGGAATTCCGACTAAGAAGCGCTGACTTGTTATTGCCCCCTACGCCAGCGCCTGCCGCATGTAGGCCATGCATTTCTTGACTTCCTCGACGGAAGTGCCGGCGCCCTTGTATTCGTATTCAATGAATGCCGGGATCGGATACTTCTTGTCGCGCAACAGAACCAGCACCTCTTTAATGTGCGTGTCGCCCTTGCCCCATTCAGTGTTCTCGCCCTTGTTCTTCTTGCGGTCCTTCATGTGCAAATGCGAGATGCGGTCGTGGTGCTGCTCGATATAGGCGATCGGGTCCTGGTTGGCCGCCGTGTAGTGGCCGATGTCCAGATTGACCTTGGCGTATTTCGACATGTCGAGCGCCTGCTGAAAAGTCGCCGGAGTCGAGAATTCGTCCGGCTTGTCGTATTCCGCGTGTCCATGGAATGCGAGGTAGATCTTGTGGTGGTCGGCGAAGCCCAGCAGCCGCTTCGTCATGCTGACCTGCGTGGACGATGCAATGGTATTGACGCCCATCGCCTTCGCCTGCTCAAAAGTCTTGTCGATTTCAGGGTCCGTGAAGTCGCTGCGGTAGTTGATGGTGTAGGCGTAAATGTTGATGCCGGCGTCGTCGAACTTCTTGCGCATGCCCTTGAAATATTCCATGGGAGTCGCGAGCCGCCACTGGCGCAATTCCTCGCGAGCCTTGTCCGCCGCCATCCCAGGGGTTCGGCCCGGTTCGATGTTCGGCGAGAAAAGCTCGATTTCTCCGATGCCGCACTCCGTCAGAGCCTTGATAATCGCATCCGCGTTGTCTTTGCCGGGTGTGCGCGGGAAATCGCGAAAGCTGTATGTGATGGTCCCCAAGCGCACGCCTTTCACCGTCGAATTGATCCTGGCTCCCCACGCCAGTTTCGGCGCCAGGCTGGCCAGCGGCAAACTGGCGATGGCTAATTTCGCAAAGTCTCTTCTTGAATGCATTGGATCACGACCTCTCTTTGATTTCCCCGCCCCTCAAATTTTACTCCACAACCCTCCGCCGCGCCCCAGCAGGAGCGGCTAAGGACCTACTTACTTCGCAATTCCGCGTGCGTCTGCAGATATGCCAGAACCTCGGCCCTGGACAATACCCCTTCCAGATGGTCATTTGAAACCACCGGAAGCTGATTGAGGTCATGGCGGCTCATCGCCTCGAGCGCGCTGCTTAACAGCGTATCGGGCGTCACCGAATGCAGCTCCTGCAAGGGGCGCATGATATCGTCCAGAGTCTTAAACGGCCACTGTGCCCGCTCGACCTGCTTGACCTCGTGCGGAGTGACCAAGCCGGCGACCACGCCCTTGTCGACAACCATGAAGCAGCGCCGCCCGGTGCGCAGCAATTCATGTTCGACGAAGTTCTGCACATTCATCCAGCCCTCCACCGTGGGGCAATCCCGCGTCATCACATCGGCTACGCGCACGCCTGCGAGCGCGTGCGCGAGTCCCACTTGGACGTAGCTTTCCCGCGCGGCCTGCAGCAGGAACCAGCCGATGAAAGCAATCCATAGGCCGCCAATACCGGCGCCGCCAAAATAGCGGACGATGCCCACCGCGATAAACCCGAACGCCACGGCTTGCCCCACTCTCGCAGCAGCTTGCGTTGAGCGGTCGGCCTCGCCGGTCTTCCACCAGATCAGCGCCCGCAGCACGCGTCCGCCGTCCAGCGGATAACCCGGAAGGAGATTAAACGCGGCCAATGAGAGGTTGATGTACCCCAGCCAGAGCAGCATGGCCATCCACGGGTCAGTGGACGGATCGCCAATCAAGCGCGCCAAAGTCAGGCACGCCACCCCGATCAGCATGCTGGTCAGGGGGCCCACGAACGCCATCCAGAACTCGACTTTCGCGCTCAGCGGATTTTTCTCGATTTGCGAAACACCCCCCAGAGCGAAGAGCGTGATTTCCTTGACCGGCAGCTGGTTGGCGGTAGCCACCAGTGAGTGCGCCAGTTCATGCAGCAGGAGTGAAACGAAAAACAGAAAAGCGGTGCCGATGGCCAAGGCCAAAATGACGCCATCGCCCCACGCGGGATTGGTCGCATGGAACTGCGAGGAGAGTGAAAGTACGATCAGAAGGGCGATCAGAAACCAGCTGTAGTGCAGCCCGATTTTGATGCCAAAGACGCGCCCGAGCGTGATCTGCGATCGCAAACTCGTCCCCTGTCATTATACCGGCGGCTCGCGATCCGTGCGCTTGCTCAGCGGCACAGCTACCGCGATTGCGTGCCGCCACAATGCAAAGGCCGCCCTTTCGCGCCGCCATCCGCCGTTCACCCTTCCGCCCGCGCACTCCAACACCCTGTTTCCCGCCACTTACCGCCGCAACTCGCCGCCTCGCCCGCTCCCCCGCCACTATTCTGGTCGATGCTTTTATGCCTCGCAAACCCGACTCCGGCCGCATCGATCTCATCGAAATCTTCCGCCGCGTGCAAGCGCAAATGCTCTCCGATCTCTCCGTCGGCGGACTCTTCGAGCATGCCACCTCCGCCGGTACCGCGACCGA
>DATJEI010000168.1:0-27465 GCA_035496735.1 Bryobacteraceae bacterium
GCTCCTGGAAGAATACTCGTTCGGACGGATCTGCGAGCCGCAACTCGGCTGGCTGGAAGAACACTTATTGATCTGCGCGCAGTGCCAGTTGGAGCTAGACGACATAGAGGAATATAAGGTCCTCATTAAAGCCGGCTTGGCTTCTTTTGAGAGTGACCGCCGAGCTGCCGCTGTTCCTCTGGACTTCCCGGCGGATCCGGGCTCTCTGAATCGCCTGGCGTCTGGACTGCGGAGGACACTCTCGCTCCATTTCGCGTGGCCTGGAATGTTAGCGAGCAAAAATTTGTTGGCGGCGGCCTGCTTGGTAGCGCTGGCGGGAGCCATCGTGGCTTGGCGGATGCAGTCGCCAATGACGATGGCGCCGGCCGCTTTTGTGAAGTTAGTCGCTTTGCGGGGCGGAGAAGACAGTGCTGGCGCTCCGTCCGGCCGTCCTCTGGATTTGGTGTTTGACCGAACGGATCTGCCAGCGGATTCCTCCTACCGGGCGGAAGTGGTCAATTCGTCGGGCCGTCAGATGTGGAGCGGAAGCGTGCGGATCGCCGACCAAAATCTTTCCATCCGAGTCGCCAGGCCGCTAAGGGCGGGAGCGTATTGGGTCCGTCTCTACTCTTCAGCCGGACCATTGCTGCGCGAATTCGGGCTGAATGTCGAGTAGCGGAACGTTTCCCGCGCACGTTTCCCAATGTTCCGTGGCGGCGGCAAGAAGCAGCGCTAAAATGAAACCTTGGAACCCACGACGCCCGCCGCACCGGCTCCGCGCCACGACTGGACCGTCGCCGAGATCGAAGCTGTTTACTCCGCGCCGCTCCTCGACTTAATCTTTCGCGCACAAACGATCCATCGCGCCTATCACCACCCCGGTGACGTGCAGGGGTGCGCTTTGTTGAGCATCAAGACCGGCGGCTGTCCTGAGGATTGTGCGTACTGCCCGCAATCGGCACACTATAGAACCGGCGTCGAACGCGGGGGATTGCTGAGCGTAGATGCGGCTCTGGAGGCCGCGCGGAACGCCAAAGCGCAAGGGGCGACGCGTTTCTGCATGGGCGCGGCATGGCGCGAGATCCCTAAAGGCGAGCAATTCGAACGGGTTCTCGACATGGTGCGCGGTGTGCGCGCATTGGGCCTGGAAGCCTGTTGCACGCTGGGGATGCTGACGGAGGAGCAGGCCGCGGCGCTGGCGGGGGCGGGTCTCAACGCTTATAACCACAATTTGGATACGTCGGCGGAATTCTACGGTGAAATCATCAGCACGCGGACGTATGCCGATCGGCTGACGACGCTGGACCGAGTGCGGCGCTCCGGTGTGACCGTGTGCTGCGGCGGCATCATCGGCATGGGGGAGAGCCGCCAGGAACGTTACCGGCTGTTGCGGGAGCTATCGACGCTCGATCCGCATCCGGAGAGCGTGCCTGTGAATATGCTGGTGCGGGTGGAGGGGACGCCGCTGGCGAGCCAGCGCGCCGTGGATCCGCTGGAACTGGTGCGCATGATCGCGGCCGCGCGAATCCTGATGCCGGCATCGATGGTGCGCCTTAGCGCGGGGCGGCTGTCGCTTTCCGATGAGGCGCAGGCCTTGTGCTTCCTGGCCGGGGCAAACTCGATCTTCATGGGCGACCGGCTGCTGACGACTCCCAACCCGGAGGCTGACGCGGACCGGCGGTTGTTCGACAAACTTGGCATGCGGCTGATGACTGCGGAGGCCGAGGACCCGATTCATGCCTGACGTGCTGATGCCGCGGTGCACGGCGAGGTTGGCGGAACGCCTGGCCGCGATCGATGCAGCGGGCTTGCGGCGAACTCTGCGGCCGCCATCGGACATCGATCTTTGTTCCAACGATTATCTGGGACTGGCGGGACATTCGCATCTGAAACAGCGAATGGCGGATGCGGTGATGGCGGAAGGCGTCGGAAGCACGGGCTCGCGCTTGCTGCGCGGGGAGCGCAGTGGATTCGCGCGTGTGGAACAGATGTTCGCGCGGTTCAAAGGGGCGGAACGAAGCCTGTATTTTTCGAGCGGCTATCTGGCGAATCTGGCGGTCTTGACGACCTTTCCAGAGGTCGGGGATGTGATCTTCTCCGATGAACGGAATCATGCGAGTCTGATTGATGGAGCGCGGTTGTCGCGCGCTCGCCGGGTCGTGTTTCCGCACAACGACGCAGAGGCGCTGTCACGATTGTTGCGCGAGCAAACCGGCGCGGGACAGAAGTTTGTGGTGGTCGAATCGCTATTCAGCATGGATGGCGATCAAGCGCCACTGGCGGAATACGCCGCGCTGTGCCGGGTCACGGGTGCCGAGTTAATCGTCGACGAAGCGCACGCGATCGGAGTTTATGGAGAGGGTGGCAGAGGCTTGGCGGGCGATGCCTTCTTGTCGATCAACACCGCAGGAAAAGCCTTGGGGGTCAGCGGAGCATTCGTGGCCGGGCCGGCCGATGCCATCGAATACTTGATCCAGCGCGCGCGGCCGTTTATTTTTTCGACGGCGCCTCCGCCTGCCATCGCCGCGGCACTCGAGGCGAGTCTAGAGGTGATCGCTAATGAACCGGAACGCCGCGAACGCCTGCTGGCGCGCGCACGCCACCTGCGGGAGCGGCTGGGGCTTGCCGGGGATTCGCCGATCATTCCCATCATCATTGGCGAAAACGAACGCGCCGTGGCAGTCGCGCGCGAGTTGCAGGCGGCAGGCTTCGACGTACGCGCGATTCGTCCGCCGACAGTGCCCGCGGGAACCGCGCGTTTGCGCATCACCGTGAACCAGGAGCTCAGTGAACAGGTGCTTGACCGGTTTGCCACGGCCCTGGCTGCAGCTAGAGAGGCATGAAGGGCCTCTTCGTTACCGGCACCGACACCGGCGTCGGGAAAACAGTTGTGGCAGCGGCGCTGATGCACCGCTACCGCGGCGTCGGGCCGCTGCGGTATTGGAAGCCAATCCAGACCGGCATTGAAATCGATGACGACACGGCAACGGTGCGGCGGCTGGGAGGGTGCTCGGAGGACGAACTTTTCGACCAAGGCGCGCGTTTGTCGAAGCCGGTTTCGCCGCACTTGGCGGCGCGTTGGGCGGGTCAACGGATAGACCTGGCGGAATTACGCGGACTCGTTGGGAACGGCGGCGACGGCACAACCTGGATCGTCGAAGGCGCGGGCGGAGTGCTGGTCCCCGTCAATGAAACGCAAACGATGGCGGATTGGATCGCATATCTCGCGTTGCCGGCTTTAGTAGTGGCGCGAAGCGGTCTCGGGACCATCAATCACACTCTGCTTACTCTGGAAGCTCTGCAAACGCGCCGGTTGTGCGTTGCGGGAGTCATCATGATCGGTGAAGCGAATGCGGACAACCGGGCGGCTATCGAAAAGTACGGGCACGTGCCGGTAGTGGCGGAGATGCCGTTTCTAACGCCGCTCGATCCGGGATTGCTGGGCGCTTGGAGTGTGACCCATCTCGATGCGGAGTTTTTGCGGTGAATCTCAATGAGCGTGACCGCGTACGTGTATGGCATCCCTATACGCAGATGCTGACGCAGCCGCCGCTGCTGCCCATTGTGCGCGGCGAAGGCGTCTACCTATACACCGAAGACGGGCGCAGAATTCTCGACGGCATTTCCTCGTGGTGGGTAAACATTCACGGCCATTCGCATCCCAAGCTGAACGCGGCGCTGGCGGCGCAAGCGCAGGAGATCGAGCACGTGATCTTCGCCGGGTGCACTCACCGTCCGGCCGTCGAATTGGCTGAACGGCTGGTAGAGGTAATGCCGCCGGGTCTGAATCGTGTGTTCTATTCGGACAACGGTTCGACCGCGGTGGAGGCAGCGATCAAGATGGCGGTCCAGTATTGGCGGAATCGCGGCGAGCCGCAGCGCAGCGGGCTGATCACGCTGCATCACGCCTACCACGGCGACACCGTGGGCGCGATGTCGGCGAGCGAAGACTCGGTATTCACGCGCGCGTTCACGCCGTTGCTGTTTCCGGTAGAGCGCGCGTACGCGCCCTATTGCTATCGCTGTCCGCTTGGATTGAAACGCGAAACGTGCGGGATCGACTGTCTGGGTGATCTGGAGCGCTGCCTTGAGGAACATGGCGAGCGCACCGCCGCGGTTCTGATCGAACCCATGCTGCAAGGCGCAGGCGGTATGATCGTGTGGCCGGCCGAGTTCCTCGGCGGCGTGCGGCGGCTGTGCGACCGTTATGGAGTGCTGCTGATCGCCGATGAAGTCCTTACCGGCTTTGGCCGCACGGGCCGCATGTTTGCGTGCGAGCACGCGCAGGTGACGCCCGACATCCTGTGCCTCTCGAAGGCGCTGACGGCGGGCTACCTGCCGTTGGGCGTGACTGCGGCGACCGACGCGATTTACGAGGCGTTCCTGAGCACGGATCGAGGCCAGACGTTCTTCCACGGACATTCGTACACGGCCAATCCGCTGGCGTGCGCGGTGGCGATCGCCAGCCTGGATCTGTTCCGCGAGAACCATGTGCTGGCACGCGTCGCCCGCCTGGAGCAGCAAATGCGTGCGGGTCTCGAGCCGCTGAGATCGCTGCCCCGCGTGGGCGATGTGCGCGTGATCGGCGGTGTTGGCGTAGTGGAACTCGCGGGCGATAGTGGCTATCTGGCGGATATCGGCACGCGCCTGGGAGCCGCGTTTCTGGAACGCAACCTGCTGCTGCGGCCCCTTGGCAACATCGTCTATTTCATGCCTCCCTACGCGATCACGGACGCCGAGACCCAGTGGGCATTGGCGCAAATTGGCGATGTGTTAGATTCGTAAATTGTCCGCCATCCTAATCCCGGTCACAATCTTTCTGAGCGCATTCCTGTTGTTTCAGATACAGCCGATGATGGGCCGCTACGTGTTGCCCTGGTTCGGCGGTGGGCCGGCGGTTTGGACAAACTGCATGTTGTTTTTCCAGGCGGTGCTGCTGGCCGGGTACGGTTACGCGCACTGGCTGGGATCGCGCCGCAACCAGAAGATGCAGAGCGGAGTGCACGTGGCGCTGCTAGCGGCGTCGCTCGCGTTTCTGCCGATTGCGCCGCGCGCCGCGATCTGGAAATCCACTGCGGCGGGCGATCCTTCCGGGCGCATTTTGTTATTGTTGGCGGCGACCATCGGAGGCCCTTACCTGCTGCTCGCGGCCACGACTCCGCTGCTGCAGCGCTGGTTCCATGTGACGCATCCCGAGCAATCACCGTGGCGGTTGTATGCGCTCTCGAACCTGGGATCTTTTCTAGCGTTGTTCAGCTATCCGTTAATTCTGGAGCCGTATTTCAGACTCAGTACGCAGAGCGGAGTGTGGTCGGGAGTGTATGTGATCTTCATTGGCCTATGCGGCTGGATTGCGTGGCAGATGCGGAGCGTGCCCGCCGCGCAGCCGGAAGCCGCGGACGCGCCGGCAGACCACGGGCCTTCGGCGGTGGACATCGCGATGTGGCTGGCCCTCGCCGCTTGCGGCTCGGTACTGCTGCTTGGGACGACCAGCCAGATCACACAGGAGATCGCGGTTTTCCCGTTTCTGTGGGTGGCGCCGCTTTCGATTTACCTGCTAACGTTCATTCTGACTTTTGAGAGCGACCGCTGGTACCGGCGCGGCATTTTCGCGGTGTTGGCCGGGATAATCGCGCCCATCACGTGCGTGGTGATCACTCTTAGCGTGGCGATCTCCCCGTGGAAGCAATTCGCGGTTTACGCGGGCGCACTGTTCGTGACTTGCATGGTGTGCCACGGAGAACTCGCGCGCGCACGGCCGTCGCCGCGGCACTTGACGGCGTTCTATCTGACCATCGCCGCGGGCGGCGCACTGGGGGGAGTGTTCGCCGCGATTTTTGCCCCGCGATACTTCAGCGAATTCAGCGAATACCCGATCGGACTGGCCGGGGCGTGCATCCTGGGCTTTCTGGGCTGGATGCGCAGCGGCGCACTGGCGCAGTGGACCGGGCGCAACTTTGCAGTGCGGGTTCCGCTGATGGCGTTGATGTTCGGCGGATTCATTTCGGTCTACGCGGCGGCGACCAACAAGCAACCCGGCATCGAGGCGCGCCGTAATTTTTATGGCGTCCTGCGGGTGGTGGAGCGTAGCGACAAGTATGGTCGCCTGCGCGAGCTGAGCCATGGCCGGGTGCAGCATGGGCTTCAGTACGTGGACCCGGACAAGCGCCGCTGGGCCACCACGTATTACGGACCCCACAGCGGCGTCGCGCTGGCGATCGACGCTTTGCCGCATCCGCGGCGGGTGGCTGTCGTCGGACTCGGCGCAGGAACCCTGGCGGCGTGGGGACGCGAAGGCGATACCTACCGCTTCTATGAAATCAATCCTAACGTGGAGCCGATCGCGCGCAAGTGGTTCACGTTCCTGCAGGATTCCAAGGCCCACCCGGACGTGGTGCTGGGCGACGCTCGGATTCAACTGGAGAGGGAATTGGCCGAAGGGCACTCGCACGATTACGATCTGATAGCCGTCGACGCGTTTTCGGGCGATGCCATTCCGATGCACCTGCTGACGGCCGAGTGCGCGGAGATCTACCGGCAACGGCTGGCGCCGGGAGGCATTCTCGCACTGCACATTTCCAATCGCGCGCTGGATCTGGAGCCGGTGACGCGCGGGCTCGCGCGCTATCTGGGATGGCAGGCGCGGATGGTGCTGGTGGCAAAGGATCTGCTGGACGAGGACAGGGGCGAGAGCAATTCGCGCTGGGTGCTGGTGACCGAGAAGCGGGAGACGTTCGCGCAGTCGAAGATTCGCGACACGATCCTCGGGTGGAGCACGTCGAAGGACCCGGTGATTACCTGGACGGACGACTTCGCGAGCCTGTGGCCAATCCTGAAGTTTTAGAGCTTGGCCTCGCGGGACTTTCCTGCAAATAAGAAACGCGCGCACTCGTTAGATGAGTGCGCGCGTAGTTGGAGGAGAGATGGCGGAAGTTAGCGGCGAGCCAACTTCATTTTCGGGGTCGCCAGGTAGCCGGTTACGTGATCCTTCGTCACCTGGTTGACCACGATCTCATACGGCTGCATGTTGCCTGAAACGTACAACTGCACCGGTTCATTGATGGTCTTGTCTTTCTTCTCCACGTGCCGGTCATCGGCCAGAACGTCGAGCGTGAAGCGGCTGCGCTTGGGGTCGGCCTTCTTCAACGTCAGCATGATGTCGCCGACCTTCTTGGCCGCATCTTTCTTATTGATGTCGAACTCGAAGTAGTTGCGTTCGCCCATCGTACGCAAGGTCTCCAGGTCCTTGGAGTTGGTGGCGATCAGTCCGCTCATTACACCCATGTCGCCCATGGCGCGCTTGAGATCGGCGCTGGTTTTCTGAATGTCGTTCTGCGCGGCGGCTACATTGGTTTTCACAGTCTCCACGTTGGCCTTTACTCCGTCAACGTCGGTAGTGACCGCGGTGAACTTGGAGTTGGTGGTGTCCTGAAGCTGCGAAAGCTGGGTGGCCACCTGCTGCTGTTGTTCGCTGAGCTTGCCGCTCAAGTCCTCGCCCTGCTGGTGGGCTTCTGCCCGCGCGCGGCGGATAGCGACGTTGGCCGAGTCACTAACGCCCTTCACTTCCTGCTTCATCTGCTGTTCCAGGTCCTGCAGGCGCTGTTTTTCCTGTTCGAGCAGAGTGGTGGTAGCTTCGTTCAACTTTGAAATCTGTGTCTGTGTGCCGCTCTGCGTCTGAGCGAGGTCATCATTGAGATGGTTGGCGCGCACCAATAAATAGCCATCTCCGGCAAGCGCGACCGCCAGTCCAACCGCCAAGACTACGAGTGCCGTCTTATGACTATTGTGGGAATCCTCTACCACCGTCCGCGTCTCGTTAAAATCGTTTTCCATTTGTGAGCTCCTTGTGAGGCCCAACGTTTTCGAGTGGCCTGCGAGCGTCGAAGGTGCACGCGGCATGCCAAAAACGCATGAGGTTCGAAACGTTTGATACTACGGAGCTTCCGATGCCCGCGGATAGATTTACCTGCCGTAAAACTTACGACCGGTCGGTAATGAGTTCGACGTTGAACGAGCCGAAACCGTTCAACTGTACGTGAATGGGGACGCCCAGTGGGGCTTCCACGATACCGGCATAAGAGCCGGTAGTCACGATCTGGCCGGCTTTAAGGTCTTGCCCGCGGCTGTTCAGGAAATGCACCAGCCAGGTGAGCGACTTCAAAGGGTGACCGCTGGGATGGGGATGAACCTTATCGAAAAGCGGTCCGGCGGCGGTTCGTATGGTTACGTGGAGGCGCTCCAGCGGATGATCGAGGACGTTCGGAATCACCGGCCCGATGAACAGAGCGTGATGGTTGTAAGCGTCCGCCAAAATCTCAGGAGGAGTGGCGGAGGCCCGGTCGGCGTAGCGTGTAGTGATGAATTCGAGGACCATGCGCGCTTCGCCGATGGCAGCACGGATTTCAGCGTCCGTATAAGGCGTCGCGCGGGCCGGCAGGTCGTGCGCGATCACAAAAGCAATTTCCGGTTCGATCAGTCCGATCGCGCCGGGCACTGCGCATGGCAAAGAACGAAGGAGTCCCGACGCGGGGAGACCAGCGAAGACCGGTCCCGTCATAGGATTCGGAGTACCGCACTTCCACCCGGCAACGGTTTCGCCTAGTAGTTCCAAAACCCGTTCCTGAATCGCGATCGCCGAGTCGTTATCGGTGGGGCGATAGGCTTCGGGCATGCACGGCCCCGGAGTCTTGGCCTTGCGGGCGGCCACCAAGTGGTGCGCGGCCTGGTCGATTTGTTGAGAAGAGAGCATGGGATTAGTGGCTGGTTTTGGTTTCGACGTGTCCGCCGAACTGGAAGCGCAGGGCGGATAAAACTTTGGCGGCGAAATCGCCTTCACCCCGCGAAGTGAAGCGCTGAAATAAGGCAGCGCTCAGCACCGGCGCGGGCGCGGATTCGTCGATGGCGGCCTGGATGGTCCAGCGGCCTTCACCGGAATCCGAAACGCGTCCCGAGAAATGGTCCAGGCCAGGGCTGGCCGTAAGCGCGGCAGCTGTAAGATCGAGCAGCCACGACGCCACTACGCTGCCACGCCGCCAGACTTCCGTGATGTCCGCAAGATTCAATTCGTATTGATAGTGCTCAGGGTTGCGCAGAGGAGTGGTTTCTGCGTCCATTGTCCGAGTATGAAGACCGGTGTTGGCGTGGCGCAGAATGTTCAATCCTTCGGCGTAGGCGGCCATCAAGCCGTACTCGATTCCGTTATGAACCATCTTGACGAAGTGACCCGCGCCTATCGGGCCGCAGTGGAGGTAGCCTTCTTCGGCGGTGTTGGGAGCGCCCGGTTTTGCAGTCAGCGTGTCGCGTCCCGGGGTCCGCTCGATGGTGCCGCGTCCCGGCGCGAGAGTCTTGAAGATTGGATCCAGGTGCGCCACTACGCCCGGTTCGCCGCCGATCATCTGGCAATAGCCGCGCTCCAGTCCCCACACGCCGCCGCTGGTGCCGACGTCGACATAGTGGATGCCCTTGCCCGCGAGTTCCTGGCCGCGGCGGAGGTCGTCGATGTAATAAGAATTGCCGCCGTCAATCAAGATGTCGCCGGCCGCGAGATGGGGCACGAGTTGCGCGATCATGCTGTCGACCGCCGCCGCAGGAACCATCATCCAGATGGCGCGGGGCGCGTCGAGCTTCGCGACAAAATCGGCGAGCGACGAGGATCCCGTGGCGCCTTCGTCCGTCAGTTGTTTCACGTTAGCGGCGTTCACATCAAAGACAACACACGATTGGACGCCCTTGCTGAGGCGGCGGACCATGTTGGCCCCCATGCGGCCAAGGCCGATCATACCGAGTTGCATAGATCTCATGGTATCGCGCAGAGCGGCGACTGAAAACAAAAACCCCCAAGCCGCAGCAGCGGCTCGGGGGTCCCCTCCGACGAACTCGATGCAATGCGGCGCGCGCTCGCTTTGTTACGCGGAGCGTGTCCGTATTCTTACTTCTTCTCTAGGTTGTCGCCGAAGATAAAGCCAATTTCCCCTGCCACACGGAATTGGTTATTGTCCAAGCCCTGAGGGCCAAAGACGGCGCCCGGCACGTAGCTGCCAATGTGAGTCCAGGCAATGTCCCCGCGCGCGAAGAAACCTCCGCGTTGAACCGTCGGCGTCACGGTGAATGATGTTCCAGTACTGCCGGGACCGTACATTAGATTCACGCTGTTCTCAGCGACGCTGCCTGAACTCGCAATGTATTCCCAGCGTACGGGGAGCGAGAAGCCGTGCTTGAAGGCATAACTTGCCAGGATCGCGCCGCCTTTGGTCGATGCACCTTTGGTGATGCCAATACTCGCGTTGGTCGGCACGTCGGTGTATTGGAAATACGGTTGGACGATCCAGGGGCCGTTCGTATATGTGTAGATGACATTGTAAATGCTGCCGTTGTTTTGCACTGGCGTGGCGAACGTCTGATACGCGGTCTGCCCCAGGTTTCCACCCCCGACAAACGATAGGGCATGGTGCCCATTGGTATAGGCTAAGGAACCCGACAGCCAGGTGTAGCGGTTGGAATAGAAGCCGTCGTTCCAACTGAGCGAAGCGCTGAATTTGCCCATAGCCTGATTCACTTGGATTCCGCGATTAATGGCATTCTCCTGATTCCACAACAGGCCGCGCTGAACGTTCAGATTCTCAAAGCTGAAAGTGTATTCGGCGCCGATCAGCGTGGGCAGTGACCCGATCAAGAAAGAGGTGTTTTTTCCCGCCTGCAGCTTTACAAACGCGACGGGCAGAGGGCCCCAGAGGCTGCTGATCGTATTTTTGGTGTTCACAAACGGCAAACCGAGGTCCGGAATGTTGTAGGCGCCTGCTTGCAAATAAAATTGAAACCAGCCGTCAGTTTTTTGAATAAAGACCTGCCCGTTGCTCAGATCTGCCTGGCTCGTGTCATCGCTGGGGAAGTGATTATTCTGCAGAAAGCCGTAGCCACTGAGAATGCCGTTCACAGCGACCTTACCGAAAGGACCGGCGTCAAAACTGGCTGGAGGAAGATTCGCCAGCGGGCCTGTTATGGCAGGGGTAGGCAAGGGTGCCGGGGCCGCGGACGGGGCCGGTTGATCCTGCGCGAATGCCAGTGACGCGATGGCAAGAAGACCGACGCCCATGCATTGTGTTGTGTGCTTCAAGGTGAAACCTCCCAAAAAATTTAAGCTGAAACTAAGCTGGAACGAGGCCTACAAGCGGCGCGGCTTGCATCCTACGGAAATGCGAATAAACCGATTGTAATGGGCGCTTTCGAGCTTGGCTAATAGATAATTTGGATGGAGTCGATAGCCCCTAAATCCCTCGCAGTCAATGGCATGGATATAGATAATTTCGATTGACCTCATACAGAGTTTTTCATTGTGGCTTTCGAGGGTTGCGGGATACTGATTGGATAGGATAAGAAATGGCGGCGAGTGCGGGAATCAGGATGGAGAAACTACAAAGTACCCCGGCATGGCGCCGGATTCGCGAGGAATTTTACGCCACCGGCGATGCCGCCGCCGTGCAAAGTCAATTGACCGGATTGATTGACGCGCTGTCGATCGAGGTTTTCGACGGCACGCTGCGGAGCGTTTTCCCAAAAGGGATCGCGATGCTGGCAGTGGGCGGATATGGGCGCCGCGAGCTGTTCCCGTATTCCGATATAGACATCATGATCCTGCTGGAGAACGAGTCTCTGGCGGCTACGATCAAGGACTCTCTCTCCGAATTTATGCGGCAGTTGTGGGACGCGGGACTGCGGCTCAGCCATTCGGTTCGCACCGTGAACGACTGTGCGGAAGTTCACGATCACAATCCAGAGCTGAACATCAGCCTTCTCGACCGGCGCTTACTGGCCGGCGACGCGCAGGTGAATGCCAAGCTGGAGGCGCGCCTGCCGCTGTTTTTCACCAAGCAGAGTCACCGTTTGACCAAGCATCTGTGCCAACTGACCCGGGCGCGCCATGGCAAGCATCAGGACACGCTCTACCATCTGGAGCCCGATATAAAGGAGACTCCCGGCGGATTACGGGACCTGCATTTCCTTCACTGGATTTCGATATTGCGTCCGGAACTGCGCCTGGATGCGCCGCTGGCGGAGCCTGCGGCATTTCTTTCCTCATTGCGATGTTTCCTGCATTTCGAAGCCTCCGGAGACCGCAATGTGCTGAACTTCGAAGCCCAGGAATCGGTGGCCAAGCAGCCGTTTTCCACCGCGAAAACGCCGACGTTATGGATGCGCGAGTACTTCAGCCACGCTGCCGTGGTGTTTCGCGAAGCCCAGCGCACGCTGGACGGCGCCGAGAAATCCGAGACTTCTCTGTTCAGCAACTTGCGCAACATGCGGTCGCGGATATCAAATTCCGAATTCACGGTCTCCAGCGAACGCGTGTTCCTGCGCAATCCGGCCCGCCTGCAGAGCGAACCGGAAATGTTTTTGCGCCTGCTGGAGTTTGTGGCGCGTCACGGCGTTGTGCTGGCGGCCGAGACCGAGCGGCGTCTGGAAGCGGCCCGTGGCGCTTTTGCGGAATGGTGCCGGACCCCGCGTCCGGTATGGCCCCAACTTAAAGTTATTTTGTCGCTGCCGCATGCGTCGATGGCGCTGCGGGTTCTGCAAAATACCGGCCTGATGCAGGTTTTGTTTCCTGAATGGGAGGGCGTGGCGAGCTTGGTGGTGCGGGATTTCTACCATCGCTACACGGTCGACGAGCACACGCTGGTGTGTATTGAACAACTGTCTGTACTGCGCTCGGCGCAGGATCCCGCCATCCGGCGTTTCAGCGGACTTCTCACCGAGATTGACAATCCCGCCGTTCTGCTTTTCGCGCTGCTGTATCACGACGTGGGCAAAGGAGCATTTACGGGTCATCACTCGGACGTATCTCTTGAATACGCGCTGGCTGCCATGCGGCGCATGCAGGTGCCGCAAGAAGAGCAGGACACCGTCGCGTTTCTGGTGCAACACCATCTGGCTCTCTCCGAAGTGATGGTCGGCCGCGATTTGGGTGATCCCGCCACGGCCCGCGCCGTCGCCGACCGAGTAGGCACCATTGAACGCCTGAAATCGCTGGCGGTTCTAACTTATGCGGATATTTCGGGCGTGAACCCGGGCGCCATGACGCCGTGGCGGCTGGAACAACTTTGGCGAGTCTACCGCGTTACGCAGCAGGAATTGACGCGAGAACTCGAAACCGACCGTATTCAGGAAGTTCCCGAGAATCTTGCGGACCGGGCCGGCTTCCTGAAAGGTTTCCCGGTGCGCTACCTGCGGACCCATTCACCGGCGGAAATCGAGAGCCATGTGAAACTTTATGAGCTGAGCCGGCCTACCGGAGTGGCGGCAAAGCTCGAGCACACCGGCGGCGCGTGGCGCGCCACAGTGGTGGCCCGAGACATGCCGTTTCTGTTCGCATCGCTGGCCGGGGCCTTCTCCAGCTTCGGCCTGGATATTCTCAAGGCGGAAGCCTTCTCGAATGCTCGCGGGCTGATCCTCGACACCTTCGTTTTCGCCGATCCGCGCCGCACCCTGGAACTGAATCCGTCGGAGACCGATCGCTTGCTGGATCTGCTGCGCCATGTTGCCACCGGTAAGACCGATGTGCGGATGCTGCTGAAGAACCGGCCGCAGCCGGAAGTGAAGAGGGCGGCCGAGCCGCCCAGCGTCGAATTCGACTCGGATGCGTGCGCCACTGCGACGCTGGTGGAGATCAACACGCAAGATCGCCCCGGCCTGCTCTACAGCCTGGCGACGGCGTTCTCCTCAGCCGCCTGCAACATTGATGTCGTGCTCATTGACACCAAGGGCAACCGCGCCATCGATGTTTTCTACGTGGCCCACCAGGGGGGTAAACTCTCGCCGGAAACGCAGGCGACGCTAAAAACGCGCCTGCTGGCGGCGTGTTAGGACTAGCTCCGGTCTGGCGGTCCTGCGGCGCCATAATCGCACAGCAAAACGCCCCGGACTTGTGCCCGGGGCGCTGCACCGATTCCAAATAGGATGCAGTTTCTAGAACTGATTCCACAAGTACTGGTTGTAGACCTCGTGATGGAACTGGATCTCCGGGGCTTTTACGACGGTTCCCAGAAGACGCGGGCAGCGGTCCGCCGAACCTTTCTTCAAATCCACATAGCGGGCCTTCACGTCGGCGCCGAACAGTTTGGTGGTCCAATCGGCATTGCTGAAGTTGTCCATCGCGTCGTAGATGTTGTCCGGCAGGAAGCGCTTGGCCGAGCGCAAATCTTTGATCTTCGAGATGCTTCCATCGATGCCGGTCTTGAAGATCGAGTACAGCACCATATAGGGATTGGCATCGGGTGCGACGGCGCGAACTTCCACGCGGATGCTGCGTTCGTTGCCGAGCGGGATGCGCACCATCGAACCGCGGTCTACCGCCGAAGCGATGAGTTGGTTGGGCGCTTCGAAGTGCGGGTCCAGACGCCGGTAGGCATTGACGCTGGGATTCAGAACCAGGCAGATGTCATTGCCAGCGGTCAGAATGCGGTCGGTAAACTCCCAGCCGAACTTGCTTAATTTCTCTTCGCCCTTGGCATCCCAGAACATATTGGTTTTGCCCTTGCTCACCGAAACGTTGGTGTGCATGCCGCTTCCGTTGACGCCCACCACGGGCTTGGGCAGGAAGCTGGCGGACATCCCCATATTCTTGGCGACCTGACGGCAAATAAATTTGTAGAGCTGGATGTGATCGGCAGCCGCCACCACCTCGGCATAGCCGTAGTTGATTTCAAACTGCGAAGGCGCTACCTCGGGGTGATCCTTTTCATTCTGGAACCCCATGGCCCGCTGTACTTCGGCGCTCTTGTCGATGAAGGTCCGCAGCGGGTCGCCGGGCAGCGAGTGATAGTATCCGCCGGTGTTCACATACTCGAATTTGCCGGTTTCGTGGTAACGCCGCTCGGCGTCGAGACCCGCGAAAATGAAGCCTTCGATTTCGTTGGCGGCATTCAGCGTATAGCCGTTCTTTTTGTGCTGACCCTCGGCATAGGCCTTCAGCACGCCGCGCATGTCGCCGATGTACGGGCTGCCGTCCTTCTCCTGTACTTCGCCGAACACCATTACCTTGCCCTCGCCGAACACGTCCGCCGGGCCCCAGTAGAAGGCCGACCAATCGACGCCCAAGCGCAGATCGCTTTCCTTCTGGGCAGTGAATCCGCGAATGGAAGAACCGTCGAAGGTGAGGTTGTCCCAACTCTTCAGCAGGAATTTCTTGTCGTAATCCAGCATGTGCAGACGGCCTTCGAGGTCGCTGAACATCACGGTGACAGCCTTGATCCGTTTTTCGTCCGCGAGGTACTTCAGACGTTCTTCGCGGATGGTCTCCATCGGAACGCGGCCGAGCCGTTGCTCCTTCGCCTTCAGATTCAGTTCTTCCAATTCTTCATAAGGAAGTTGCAGAAAATTACGCAGGTCGGTGCTCATTCTTCTCCTCGTGGGAATCTAACGGTTGGTTTTGACGTGCAATGCCAATTGTTACATTGTCCACGAAAAGCGCGCGCGCGGGCAAGGCTTGACCTATAGATTGTGTTTATGGGGCCGATTGCTCACGGGGATGACGCTGGCAGAACTGGCGAAAAAGGGGCGCGGAAGAAGTACCTGAACCGCGCCCCAGAACCAGGGACGATTGTTAGCGCGCCGTCGCCTGCACCCTGGGAGCCGTGGCGGCACCCAGTTGTTCGAGCAGCGTCAGCAGGTTCCAATCCGCGAACTGTTCCACGATCTTCTGATTTTTGATGCGGTAAATGGAGGTACCGCTAACCGAGGCAGTCTTCCGGGTTGGCGGAACACCCAGAAACTGACCCTGCTGTGTACCATTCGCGGTCCAATGGACCACCACTTCGTCGCGTTCGGCGATCATATTGTCCAGGCTGAAGCGGAGATCTGGAAAGGCTTTCCGGCACATGGCGATATGACTCTCCAGATCGTTGATGCCGGATTTCAACGAAGGGAAGACCGGGTCGTGGTAGCGGCAGTCCTTGGCAACATATTGTTCCAGACGCTCCACCTTGCCTTGATTCCAGCATTCTTCGTAAAGGCGGCGGGTCAGTTCCTTGTTCTGATCCAGAATGTTTTCATTCATGACAGTGTCCTTTCTATTGACGCTTGGAGTTGCCGGGGAAACACTTGCAGACACACGCCCAGCCAGTGCCCGTGAAAGGGATCAACGATGCCGCGGAGGGGACAACGCCTTACCGCATCTCGAACAACTCCTGACCGCACAGATGACATCGTGGGCGGTTCAGCAGGTGTCCCGGCTACGCGTCGAGTATACACCTTGCCTTAGGCGCGTAAAGAGCGAATTTTCATATTTAATGTTTCCTTCCCGGGCTGTTCTCAGCAAAGGTAAAGCGAAGGAAAACATTGTGAGGGAACCGTGAGCGGCGGCGGGTTCAAATGCGCTCGATTATCGCTGCGATGCCCTGGCCCACGCCGATGCACATGGTGCACAACGCATAGCGGCCTCCGGTCTGGCGAAGCTGGTAGAGCGCGGTGGTCAGGAGGCGCGCGCCGCTGGCGCCGAGCGGATGCCCAATGGCGATGGCTCCGCCGTTGGGATTGACATGAGCGGCGTCGTCGGCAAGGCCCAGCTCGCGCGCGACGGCCAGGACCTGCGCGGCGAAGGCCTCATTCAATTCGACGACATCCATTTGCGAGAGCTGGAGGGCGGCCTTGGCCAAAACCTTACGCGTCGCGGGCACCGGACCCATACCCATGATGCGCGGCGCGACGCCGGCCGCAGCCGAGGCGATCACGCGAGCCCTGGGCGTCAGACCGTGCTTTCGGGCGGCGAATTCGCTGGCGAGGATCAGGGCCACCGAACCGTCATTAATGCCCGAAGCGTTGCCCGCCGTCACGGTGCCCATGGGCTTGACGACGGGCTTCAGTCTGGCCAGGATCTCAAGACTGGTAGCCGGGCGGGGATGCTCATCAGCAGCGAAGTTCTGGGGATCGCCCTTCTTCTGCGGAATCGTAACCGGCGCGATTTCGCAGGCGAAGAATCCGGCCGCCTGCGCTTTTGCCCAGCGCTGCTGGCTGCGATAAGCGAAGGCGTCCTGATCGGCGCGATTCACCTGGAACTCCTCAGCCACATTCTCGGCGGTCTCGGGCATGGAATCGACGCCGTAGCGGGCCTGCATCAAAGGATTGATGAAACGCCAGCCGAGGGTGGTGTCGAACATCTCGGCACCGCGGCTAAACGCGGTATCCGCTTTGCCTACGACGAAGGGCGCGCGCGACATGCTTTCGACGCCGCCGACGATAATGAGATCCGCTTCGCCGGACTTGATGGCGCGGGAGGCCACGCTCAGCGCGTCCAGGCTCGAGCCGCAGAGGCGGTTTACGGTGGAACCGGGGACTTCTTTGGGTATTCCCGAAAGCAACAAAGCCATGCGAGCCACATTGCGGTTATCCTCACCGGCCTGGTTGGCGCAACCGAAAACCACATCATCGACGGCACCCCAATCGACGCCGGGATTACGCTCCATCAGGGCTTTCAGCGGGAGGGCCGCCAAATCGTCGGCCCGAATGGTAGCCAGCGAGCCCCCATAGCGCCCAAAGGGTGTACGAATTGCGTCGCAGATCAAGACTTCGCTCATAAGTTTCGGACCCTGGGCTCATACCCTTCGAACCCGAGGCGCGGGAAGCGACTGGAAAGTCCTATGTTAGCTTAGCCATCGGGGTGCGGAAGGGCGCTGCGGGTAGGGCCTGATACTTGCATCCTATGCGCCAGTTCCGGCATCATAAGAAGCGGCAGAAAGAAACGATCAAAATACTATGGCTGGCAACAATACCCTGAACTTCACCGATAACGCTTTTGACCAGGACGTTCTAAATTCGGAGGTCCCGGTATTGGTGGACTTCTGGGCTCCGTGGTGCGGGCCGTGCCGTGCAATGGCCCCGACTGTGGATGCGGTTGCTGATGAGTACCTGGGCAAAGTGAAGGTCGGTAAACTCAATACCGACGACAATCCGGGAACGGCTTCGCGCTATCAGATCCGCGGAATCCCCACGCTGCTGCTGTTCAAGGGCGGCAAGGTGGTGGATCAGCGGGTGGGAGCGATGGGCAAGCCCGATCTGAAGAAAATGGTCGACGCGCACGTTGGCGAGCCGGTCTAAAGACGCCGGGCGCCGCTCTATTGCGTGACCGCGCCGTTCGCGGCGGACCCCACCAATTTCACGTATTTCTGAAACACTCCGGTGGCATATTTCAATGCCGGCGGATTCCAGGATTTCATTCTTTCGGCGATCTGTTCCGGACTCAGCGCAACGTCAATCGAGCTGGTTTCGGTATTTATGGTAATGATGTCGCCTTCGTTCACGGCCGCAATCGGACCGCCGACAGCCGCTTCGGGAGCAACGTGACCCACCATAAATCCGCGGGTGGCGCCACTGAATCGCCCGTCGGTCATCAGGGCGACGTCCTCACCAAGTCCGGCTCCCACGATCGCTCCGGTCACTCCCAGCATTTCGCGCATGCCCGGACCGCCGCGCGGACCCTCGTAGCGGATCACCAGTACATCACCGGCTTTGATCTTGCCGCCGGTTACCGCCGCCATGGCGTCTTCTTCGCGGTTGAAGACGCGCGCCGGGCCGCGGTGCTCCTTGCGATTGGTGCCGGCCACTTTGATGACACAGCCCTCCGGCGCCAGGTTGCCCTTCAGGATCACTAAGCCGCCGGTTTTCTTGATCGGGTTATTCAAGGGGCGGATCACATCCTGGCCCGCGGTTTCCTTGGCCGCCGCTGCCTCCACTCCGAAAGTGCGGCCGGTCACGGTCATGGCGTCCTTGTGGGCGTAACCGCCGTCCACCATCCGCTTGGCCACCACCGGCCAACCACCGGCGTTGTCGACATCCAGGGCCACGTATTTTCCGCCCGGCTTCAGATCCACCAGCAGGGGTGTGCGATGGCTGATGGTCTGGAAATCCTCGATCTTTAGATCCACCTGAGCCTCGCGCGCCATGGCGAGCAAATGCAGTACCGCGTTGGTGGATCCCCCGGTAGCCGCCACCGAAGCAATGGCGTTTTCGAAGGCTTGGCGCGTGGCGATGTCGCGAGCCTTGCGTCCAGCGCGCACCGCATCCATCACCACTTCGCCGCAGCGGAACGCGACTTGATGCTTGCGCGGGTCGACTTGCGGCACCGACGCCGTATTCATGGGCGACAGCCCGATCATCTCCATTACCGTCGCCATGGTGTTGGCCGTGAACTGGCCGCCGCAGGCGCCGGCTCCGGGGCAGGCCAGATTTTCGATGGCCAGGAAATCCTCGTTCGACATCTTGCCCGCCGCGTTCGCGCCCACCGCTTCAAACACGTCGAGAATTGTGAGATCGCGGTCCTTATAATGTCCCGGCATAATGGTGCCGCCGTACATGATGACGCCCGGGATGTTGAGGCGCAGCAGCGCCATGGCCGCGCCGGGGATGGTCTTGTCGCAGGCCACCAGCGCCACCACGCCGTCAAACATGTGGCCGCGCGCGACCAGCTCGATGGAATCGGCGATCAGATCGCGGCTCACCAGGGAGGCCTTCATGCCCTCGGTGCCCATGGTGATGCCGTCGCTGATGGCGATAGTGTTGTACTCCATCGGCGTGCCGCCGGCCGCGCGAATGCCGGCTTTGACGTGCTCGGCCAGCTCGCGCAAGTTATAGTTGCACGGCATGGTTTCGATCCAAGTGTTGGCGACGCCAATGATCGGCTTCTTGAGGTCCTCATCGGTAAAGCCGATGGCCTTTAGCATGGCGCGCGCGGGCGCACGGTCGTGTCCCTGGGTGATGGTGTAGCTGTTCAGTTTCATGGTGAATCTCTATGGTAGCGAACTGTGGGAGAGGTAACGCGACGACCAGCCCATGCATCATTAGGACGGCAGCCACCCGGATATGCGGATTACGATTGCTCATTCCAAGGGCCAACAGCAGATGATTCACTTGGTGGATCGCGCCTTCGAGGACGCCTTTCGCGGCTTGGTGCCCGGACCGGTCAGCATCACTGATCAACAAAAGGCTTGGCAAGGCTCCGTGATGAGATTTTCGCTGATCGCCAGGATGGGATTCATCAAGAATCCGATTAGCGGCACGGTCGAGGTCACCGAGCGCGATGTCACGATCGACGCCGACCTCGGCATGCTGGGAAATCTGATTCCCGCCCGAGAGGTTCAGAGCAATCTCGAAACCCGATTACGCAAACTTCTGGCGTAATCAATGGCTGGGCTGCCGCGGGGAAGGAACCGTGTTACGCTTCCCGAGAGGAAGCCCCGAGGATTCGATCATGAAAAAGCTTGGAATCGCGTTAGCGGCATTCGCCGCAGGCGTGTTCGCGCAGAGCGCCGTCAGCAACTTCGACAAGTGGTGGACGCCGGGAAAAGACGCAACTGTTGCCGCGCCCGCCAACCATAAGATCCTTTTGGAGAACGACGAAGTGCGTGTGCTCCAGGTCTCTGTGCCGCCACATACGCATGAACCGATGCACGTGCATCGCTATCCAGCCGTGATTTACCTGCAGTCGTCGCCGCCTCACATGATTGAGCACACAGAGGATGGGAAAACGCGAGATATGGGAGAGCGCCCGGACGGGTTCACGCGGTGGCTGCCGATCGACCAGGGTCACTTTCTGGAAAATACCAATGACAAACCGCTGCTGGCGATCCGCGTGGAGTTGAAAAAGGCGCGCTAGCCGGCGCGTGATCGATCCGCGATCTCCTATACCACGCGATGCAGCAAGGGTTCGCCCGCCTGCAGCCGGCGGCAATTCTCCACGGCAATTTTCAAACTTCTACCCAGGGTGCCGGTGGTGAGCCAGGCCAGGTGGGGCGCGATGACCACGTTATCCAGCTGGAGCAGAGCCTCATCCGATGGGACGGGTTCGGTCGCAAACACGTCCAGCCCGGCCGCACTGAGATGACCGCTCGTCAGCGATTCTACAAGCGCAGCCTGCTCCACCAGGCCGCCGCGCGCCGTGTTGATCAGAATGGCGCCGGGCCGCATCATCGCCAACCTTTGCCGATCGATGAGATTGCCGGTGGTTGATGTTAACGGCACATGCAGGGAAACGATATCAGCCTCACGCAACAATTGTGGTAACTCTCGAAACGCGTGCGGAAGTTCGGTGTTGGGCTTCAGATCCGTATAGATCACTCGGGCGCCCATCGACTTGAGGATGGGCGCGAGCATCTGCGCAACCGCGCCGAAGCCCACCAAGCCCACAGTCTTCCCCGCCAGTTCGCTGTAAGAATCCTGCAAACTCGAATCGAGCTTCCAGCCGCGGCCCTCGCGGGTTGCACGATCGAGGAAGGGCAGCCGCCGGAGACACGCCAGCATCAGCAGCAAAGTCATTTCTGCTACTGCGCGGGAATTCGTGCCGGGCATGTTGCAGACCCGGATATCACGCGTTTTCGCCGCCTCCAAATCGATGGTGTTCACGCCTACGCCGATCTTCTGAATCAGGCGGAGACGGGTGGCGCGGGCGATGTCGTCCGCACTCAGAGGTCTCAGGAGATGCCACAGCACCTGGGCGTCGGGAAGCAGGCGATAGAAGCGCGCGTCGTCGGTCTCATCACACCAATCGACCTGCAAGCCATGGCCATCGAGAGAGGCGAGCTCCCGCTGCCAGGCGGGGCCGGGCGCGTAATGGAGAAGGATGTTCATTCTTTATCGGCGCTCATTTTCCCCAAGGAAAGGCGCTGCGCGGCGATAAAGTCCCCTCGCCTCCCAGGGCTTCGGCAATCCGCAAACCCTCATTCCATTTCGCCATTCGTTCCGAGCGCGCGAAGGAACCGACCTTGAGCATGTGCGCTCCCCAACCCACAGCCAGGTGAACGATGGTGACATCCTCAGTCTCGCCCGAGCGCGCGGACACGATCGTATTCCAACCCGCCTCCACGGCGGCGTCGAAGGCGGCCTTGGTCTCGGTCAAAGTACCGATCTGATTGGGCTTGATGAGCGCCGTGTTGCAAGCGCCGGAGGCCGCGGCAGCGCGAATGCGAGCGGCACTGGTGGCGAGGAAATCGTCGCCCACCACCGCCACTTTTTTCGCACAAGCGGTAAAACGAGCGAAGCCCGCAGCGTCATCTTCAGCCAGCGGATCTTCGATAGCCACGATAGGATACTTGTGAATCCAGTCCAGCAAAAGTTCGCTCCAGGCCGCCGAAGCGAGCTCGCGTTGTTCCAGAGCCAATCGGTAACTGCCTTTTCTGCCGAACTGCGATGCGGCAATATCCAGCGAAATGGCGATCTGTTCGCCGGGACGAAAACCGGCGCGCTCAATGGCGCGGAGCAGCATATCCAGCGCCTCGCCGTTGCCGCGAAACAGCGGCCAATAGCCGCCTTCATCCGCTACTCCGGCCAGCAGCCCGGCTTCGGCCATCAGTTCTCCGGCGCTGTGATAAACCTCGGCCGTCCAGTTGAGCGCTTCGGTGTAACTACTCGCGCCAACGGCGATTACCATGAAATCCTGAACGTCCACGCGACGCCCGGCGTGGGCGCCTCCGCCAAAAATCTGGATTTCGGGAAGCGGCAGATGCACAGCGCGGCCGCCCGCAAGATAGCGCCACAGTGGCACGCCGGTATGGCGCGCCGCGGCATGGGCGACGCTCATGGAAGCCGCCACCATCGCGTTGCCGCCGAGCCGGGATTTGTTGTGTGTCCCGTCGAGCGCGATGAGCGCGGCATCGACTGCCGCTTGATCCTCCGCGTCCATTCCGCGCAGGCGCGGGCCGATTTCAGCGTTGACTGACTGAACTGCACGCGAAACATCGTGTCCGCGAAAACGGTCTCCGCCATCGCGAAGATCGACCACCTCCCAGGTTCCAGTAGACGCGCCGGCGGGGGCCAAGGCACGGCCAACCGCGCCGGAAGCGAGATGGGTTTCCACCTCGACAGTGGGCCAGCCGCGCGAATCCCATAGTCGCCGGGCAAAAACGCGCTCAATCGTGCCGCTAGGCATTTTTCAATTCCTTCGCCCAGGCTTTCCGAATGGTCTCCAGGCGTTCCGGACCCGCCGGTATCAGGCGTCGAGCTACCCCGCGCGCACGATCCTGATCCGCCGCTGTAAGGTATTCGACGGGCGACTTGCCGTCCACGCGCGCGAGAAAGAGGGCGGGCAAGAGCGCGGCGGCCCGCGCTTCCAGAACGCCGGCCGGCTCCCATGCAACCCCTTCCAGGTAAGCTTCACGCATTGCATCGAAGCAGATCAGGAAATCGGCGGAGGCAGCGGGAGTCCACAGGCACTTCAGCAACAAATGATTCAGGCAGAAGGCGAGATCGAAAGCCGGATCGCCATACCAGGCGCACTCCGCGTCCAATAACACCGGACCTTGTGGGCCGACCAGAATATTCTTGGGACTGACATCCCCGTGGACCAGTGCGTGTTTCGAAGCCGCCGTGATTTCGACCAGCCGATGCAAGATTGGAGCGAGATCGGGGTGGCGAAGAGCAGTGGCCTCCAGGTAAGGCTCCAGGCGCAGGCTATGGAAAATCGCATCGGTGGGGAACTCAGCTGCAATAGCGGAGTTGTGCGCCGTGTTTCGATGAATCAGCGCCAGAAGCCGGCCAAGTTGCGCGGCGAATGCGGGATCAGCCCGGCCCGAGCGCAGTTCCGTTTTCCACAAAGGGTGTGACTCCGGCGCAAGAAATTCCATTACGAACAGATTCTGTTCGGCATCCTGCGCAATCATCCGGGGAACGGCGTGCGCAGCGATGCTCGACACCACGCGCAACCAGGCGACCTCATAGCGGTTACGTTCGATGGGCGCAAGCCACTCTCGTTCCACGCGCAATTTGGGCAGGGCCCGCTTGACGCATACCGGCCCGGCGCGGAGATCGACGCGCCAGATTTGGGATGAAACGCCGCCGGTGAGCACCTGGTAGAGCGGCTCTTCGTCTCTCGCAGCGAGACCTAAGCTTCGCAGGGATTCGGTGAGCGCAGTGGTTTCGGCGGTCGCGTTCATGATCTTCGGACACGAGCCCGGCGCTAGGGCCGAATGCCGGGCACCTTCAGCTTGATGCGGTAGAGTCCGGTGCGTGCCGTGATGTAGAGCGTCTTTCCGTCGGAATCACCCCAGGCGCAATTCGCCGCGATCTCCGGCACCCGGATTGTGCCCAGGTGCTTCCCTTGAGGCGAAATCACGAGCACGCCTCCGGGTCCGGTGGCGTAAAGGTTCCCTAGGCGATCGATCTTCATGCCATCCGGCACCCCGTCGGCGGAATCCTGCGTGACGTCGAGAAACTTTTTGCCGTTGGCGAGCGTGCCATCGCTCTGGACGTCGTATACCATCCAGAATTTGTCAGGCCGCGTATTGGCGACGTACAGTTTCTTCTCATCCGGCGAGAACGCGATGCCGTTGGGATAGGGCACGTCCTTGGTCAGCAGATCAATCTTTCCCGGGGCCGTGATGCGATAGACGCCGTTGAAACCCTGCTCTGTCTTGAAGTAATTATTCGGATCCGGCGGATTGTTGCGCGCCACGGAATTCGGGTCAGTGAAGTAGATATCGCCGTTGCGCCGGAGGACCACGTCATTGGGGCTGTTCAGCCGCTTGCCTTCGTAGCGATCAGCCAAGGTAGTGATGGAGCCGTCCTTCTCCATGCGCGATATTCGCCGGTTCCCATGCTCGCAGGCGATAAGACGGCCTTGCGAGTCGAGCGTGAGGCCGTTAGTGCCGATCTGTATTCCGCTGGGAAACTCGTGCGCAAAAATGGTCTTGCGAAACGCTGACAGACCAGCCGCGGGAGTCCACTTCATGATGGCGTTGGCCGGGATGTCGCTGAACAATAGATAACCGCCATTGCGCACCCAGACCGGACCTTCGGCGAACTGGAGATTGCCGACTACCTTCTCGACGGATGCTCCGGCGGGAACGAGTTTGTCGAGCGCGGGGTCGAGCCGCTGAACTTGTCCAGCCACTGGCAGCGCACCGGCGCACGCGAACAGAACAACCAAATAGTGACGCATCATTTCGGTCCATCCGGCAATGCGAAGCTATACAGCACATTGCCTGCGGAAACGGCTACGTATTGCTTCCCGTCGACCGAATAACTCATGGGCGAAGCCGCGATTCGGCCGCCAGTCTGGAAGCGCCATAGCAGCTTGCCCGTGCGCGCATCGAGAGCGATCAGGTTTCCGTCCGCAGCGCTCGCGAACACCACGCCGCCGCCCGTCGCCAGCACGCCGCCGCCTAGCGACGCTTGCGCGATCTTGAAGCGCCACTTCGCCTCTCCGGTTTCGACATCCAGCGCCATGACGCCCGACGATTCCATTTCTCCTGCGACGCGCGATCCACGGCCGCCCCAATACTGCTTGCCGATCTCATACTCTTCCGTCTGGCGAACATATTTTTGACCCGAGTCCGTGTAGACCAGATACATCCAGCCGCTGGCAGGATCGTAGGAAGGGGACCTCCAATTGTTGGCGCCGCCACCCGACGGATAGACTACAGTTCCTTCCGGAGTCGCGTCCGTGCCGGGGATAATTTTGGGCCGGCCGTTTTCATCAAAGCCGGCGTTCCAGGTTTGACGGGCGAAGGCTGTGCCCGAAAGAAACTTACCATCGGTTCGATCCAGCGCATAGAACATGCCGTTGCGGTTGGCTTGCAGCAACAACTTCCGGTTTAGTCCGCGATACATGCGGTCGACCAGCACGACGTCTTCGGTCGCGTCCCAATCATGGCTGTCGTTGGGCGTAAATTGATAATGCCATTTGCGCTGTCCGGTGGCTGGATCGAGCGCCACCACCGAACATGAAAACAAGTTGTCGCCCTTGCGAATCGTGTAATCGCTGTCGGGACCTGGGTTGCCGATGGGCCAATATAATACGTCCAAATCCGGATCGTAAGTGCCGGTCAGCCAACCGGGGGCGCCGCCGCGCTTCCAGCTATCGCCCGACCAGGTATCGTGCCCGAACTCACCCGGCTGCGGAACCGTATGAAAACGCCATATGCGCTTTCCGGTGGCGGGATCGTATGCATCCACGTAGCCGGGGAGGCCAAACTCGCCGCCGGTGATGCCCACAACAATCTTGTCTTTCACCGCCAAGGGCGCCGAGGTGAAACTGAAGCCCTTCATGGTGTCGTCGACCTGGACTTCCCACAGGGGCAGGCCGGTGCGGGCGTCGAGCGCGACCAGCGCGGCGTCGAGGGTGCCGAAGAAAACGCGATTGCCGAGCACTGCCACGCCGCGATTGAAGGGATTGATTTCGTATGGATTGACCTTCTTTTGCTGGCGCTGATATCTCCAGATCTGCAGCCCGGTCCGGGCATCTAGCGCGACGACCGTTCCCGGCGAACCGCTGGTGTACATGATGCCGTCGACTACCAACGGAGTCGCTTCGAGGATCGACTGCCCCGGCAACTGCGCGCTCCACTGCGCCTGCAATCGGCTGACGTTGGCAGTGTCGATCTGCTTCAGCGATGAATAATGACGTCCCTGGTAATCGCCCCAATAGGTCAGCCAGTTTTGCGGCTCAGCCGCGGAGTTCCGGAGCCGATCGAAAGTGAGGCCACCGGGGATATCCACCCGTACGGTCTTCGCGAGATCGCGCCCGTTGAGGGTCTTCAGGTAAGCCACAATGTTCTGGATCTCGGGCGCCGAAAGGCGCTTCGCGAAATCGTTCGGCATGAGCGATTTGAACTCGTAGCGCTGGTCCTGAATGTGGGCTTTGTCCAGCAAATGAAGCTTGCCGGAGAGGTCCGTCATCTGCAGCGAGAAAGTGTCTTCGATGCGGAGCACGCCGCGAAGCTCGCTGCCGTCGCTGGTCTTCACGACTACGGCTCCGGGCGCGCGGCGCCCACGCTCATTGGGATTCATGTCGGTATCCGGGTTCAATATCTTGGCGCGCAGCGCTGCCGCCGCAGTTCTTCCCGCCGCCGAGAGATCCGGGCCAACCAATCCGCCTTTTGCGTTCACCGCGTGACAGGAAGCACACGCCGCTTTGCCATAGAACAACTGCTCGCCGCTCGCCGGGTCCCCTGCAACCACTTCGCTCGCGCCGCCCCCGCTCAGGCTGCGAATGTAGCTGACTAACTGCCAGGTCTGATCGTTGGTTAACTTCGAAAACGATGGCATTGCCGAACCGCTAATACCGCTGCGGATATTGCGAAAGAGGTCGGCATCGTCGTTTCCGTGCGCGAAGTTATTGGTAGCCAGCGCCGGGCCTCGATCGCCGCGCGCCTGACCGCCATGGCATGCTTGGCAAGTCTGCCGGTACAACCTCTCACCGGCGGCAACCGCAGCGGGACTTCCCGCCAGCGGATTGGTCCCGTTGGTAGCGGCATGCTCTTGGGCCACCGCGGCAGATCCACCAAAAACAAAAAAGGCTATGAAAACTCTGTTAATTCCGATTGTCATTTTTTGCCACCTGTCACTCTTCACGCCCTTACATTCTAATGCGATGCCGGGCGGCTTGGGGATGTTGGATCGCCTAACCGGCTGTTTCGGCGGTATATCGTGCGATGAGACCGGTGCGCACCGCGTGGCGGAAGACGCGCCCAAAAACCCAGCTCACCAGCAATAGATAGAGTACCGCCAGAC
>DATJEI010000169.1:0-9928 GCA_035496735.1 Bryobacteraceae bacterium
CCCGCGCCGCGATGCCCGATGGCGATCGCATACATCACACCCGCCTTGCGTGGATCCAGGCCTAACAGATTATTGAAATACGCATCTCGAAACCCGCCCAGACACAAAGTTCCGAGCCCTTGCTCCGCTGCCAGCAGACATACGTTCTGCGCAACGTGACCCGCCTCTAGAAGAATGTACCGGTAACCCCGCGGACCATATTTCTTCATGGTTCTGGGAAACACCGCCGCCAGGAAGAGCAGGACGTTTGCGCCAATAATGTAGTGCTGCTCCTGCAGGTTGGGCAGCAAATCGGAAAGCTTGATGCCGGACTGGAGACATTCCAATCGGTGGTGCCAGCCCGAGTAGTGGTACAGCCCGTCAGGAAGGTCCGTCACTTCCTGGCTGATTGCATAGAGTTCGAGCGGATACAGCGCGCCCGCCGATGGGGCAGGAATTTCGTGAAGCGACCCGCCCGCGTCCTCACGCAACCCCAGCACGCCGTATGCCTGCTGTAACAATGTGCCGAATCGCTCCAGAGTCATCCCCGCCCCAGTGAACGCACGGCAGGAGTGGCGGAGCCGGATGAGTTCGAACAAGGGGGTGGACCGGGCCGCGGGCAATTGCACTATGTCTTGCGCGTTCTCGAAATTCTGAGTCTCGTGCGGGACCCGAGGCGCGTTGTAGGCCTGCTGATTCATCCATGGTTCCGAATTCAGGTGGAACAGAATTGCGAGCTGGCTGGCCTGCTCGAACGGAATGGTGCTCATAAGCTATGCGATGGGATGGGGGCACGGATTCAGCCCCCGTTCAGTCCGTACTTCGGTCCCGTAGCCAAGCCTTTGTGGAAGCTCGTAAAGGCGCCGGCCGCCCAGCCGTTGCTCATCATGGCCGAAGGCGATGGGCTGAAGGTGTGTTGCCAATGTGCGAACTACCCGGATCGGAAACTCGTCCAGGTCCGGCGTCGTCACATCCACATATAGCGCCCGGCTGCCGATGCCGGTAAGCGCCACACGCATCTTCTCAATATCGCCCTCCACTGAGCCACTCCCAAGATCCGGAAGGGTGCTGACGCGCACGCTACTGGAACTCTCCAGCAGAAAATCCAATTCGTGAAGGTGATCCTGCCTCACGAAGTAGAGTGCGTGCTCATCTAGCGTGTGGACGTCGGAATAGGACGTTGCCTTCTCCGCGTCTCCGGAGAGAAACTTTTTTCGTTCTGCGGGACGGACCTGGCAAACTTCAAACAGAGCTTTGCGAAGCGCAATCTCCGCATCGAGATCGCAGCCCAACCCAACAACCGCCGCGGGACCCTTGCCCGTTCGATCCACTCCAATCGCCATCACCGCGTAGACCGGCAGATCGGTGGCGAGCAAGAAGGCTCGCGCCTGCACTCCATTGCGCGCGTAATGGTCCCTCACGATGCCGCAGGGTCCACCCAAACCGGAATAGTCGAGCTCCGGCACCGGCAAGCGGTTCATCCAAGTGATGGTGAACGCATCGCGCTCTACGATTTCCAGCAGTCCCCTGAGAATCGCGTAATTCAAGTCAGGGCCCGCGGCGGACCCGCTGGAGGTCGGCGGACATAGGAAATCGGCTGGTTTTTGCCCTGTGAAGTTTAAATACACCAGACCCGCCGGCACCCACACGAGCGCATCCGTGCCCAGTTCGCGAACCTGGAACCAGGCAATCTCAACATCCGGGGTCCAGCGTGCATACCGGAACCCAACACGCGCATATTGGGCTTCCGAGTAAAGCACGAAATCCGTCGGAGGGATGGCACGATCCAGATCGCCACTCTTCGCCCGCCGCGCCAGACGCGTTCGCGCGTGAGAGGCGCAATAGTGCTCCACAGCCTCGCCGATGGCGCCTATCTGGGCGCTAGTCTCCGTGAGACCTTTGCCGCAGGCGCCGCGCTCCAGATCGCTGCCCTTCTTGAAATCGAAGTTGGACAGCATCGCGTCGTAAATGATGGGAATCGGCGGCTCGTCGGCACTGGTCGCTCTGCGGTGCATACGACGGAGGATGCCTGTCTTGTCACTGACAAGCTCCGAAAGCGCCACAAGCTGAGTATCGCGCGCAGTCATGTGCTGGCCGAATCCTCCCAGTCGGCGAAACAAGCCGGGCACCATGGCTTGCGAAGAACCAGATGAGACTTAATGCTGATGTCGAGAAGGTTCAAAACGAAAATTCGGCCCCGGGCAGTCATAGAGGGCAATGAAGTAAGCGCTTTCATTACTTCCATCCCCGCCATCTGCGCTGCAATATTCACTCCGAACGAAAGATTCGCATGCCGCGGGCTGTCATCCTGCCGCCGTCGATCGAGAAAACTCTGAAACGCGAATTCCGCCTCCGGATTTTCTGAGCACGCCACCGATCGCATTTTGTAGCAGAGATAGCAGGCGGTGCGATGCGGATCGACCGTGGGACCCAGGATTACTTCCGCTCCCGATGCTTCCACCGAAGTGAATGGGATCCCTAACGCCAGGCAGACCCGATTGACTCTGTAAGCCAGCCCCGACTGGCCGGCATCCAGGCAATTCACAACGAAGTGGGATCCTTCGATCACTTCCCGGACAGCGTCGTCCATACCGAGAGGTTCCGGGTGTGAGCGGAAGCTCGTCCGCAGCCCCAAAGCCTCGACCCGCCTCGCGAGCAATTCCGCTCTCAATTTTCCTGTCGCGCCCGGAGGGAAGACCGGCGAAAAGTACGTATCGGCCGTGGTCACCGGATTCGAATCGACACAATCGAGAAAACCCAGGCCCGTGGCGGCCAATCCAAGAGCGCACGGAGCCCCCGCGCCGCCAAGCCCAAAGACGGTGACTCTTGATTTCATGAGCCGCTTCTGAAGCTCCTCCGGCTCCGCCGAAACATCGCGAAAGAAATTTGTTTGCGGCCGCAGGAAATCGCTCCATTCGGCCGGAACCTCAGAAACGCCCAGATCTTCCAACATGCCCTGACTGCCGAGCATCTCCAGGCAAGCATACAGATCCTGGGCAGCAAACAGGTCCGCGGTTTCCTTCTGGACCTCCTCCACCGTGCGCGTGCCGTCCAGCAGTGGAACCACATTCTGGACGAATTCGCGGAAGGAGCGACCGCGCATCCGCACACGCCTATGGCCGGAGACGAAGTGCAGGGTCTCGTCGCCGTCCTGATTCGGTGGATCAGAATACACGTAATAGTGACTCGGGATTCGTAGTTTTTGGGACATAGGAGACAGTGGGTGCAGGTGCGTCGAAAAAATCGACGGGCCGGTTTCGAAGGATGCCAAGCGCCAGCAAGTGACCGTCCCGGCTGGCCACCAGCTTCGATTCCACCAGGCGTGCCAGGGACGCTTGAATTTCCGCCTCCGAACGAACGTCGCGCATCCGGCGGACAATTCCCACCGCGGACTGAACGGAATCGCACGCCAGGTAAACATCCGCGTCGCAGCCGGCCAAAAGATGCAGCGGAGCAACCGCGCAAGCGCGCGTATCCTCTATTTGGACCTTGCCACCTTCTCGAATCGTGGCGTTCAGCACCGGACGGCTTTCGCCAAAACGAGCATTGCGCCAAGTCTGGACTTCTACTTGCGCCTTGAGGAGATACTTGTCGGGCTCCCGTCCGTCCTGGTAGTCGAAATCGAAAAAGTAGGCCAACCGCGCGAGTTCGCGGCGTCCCAACGGAAACACGTAATAGTAAGAGCGTGACGGCCGGACGCGTTGCAAGCCGGACTCGTCGGATCGAACGAACAACGGACTGAAGCGGTCCAACCGTATCGGTGAGCAGCCAGTGGGGGGCTCCAGATGAGTCAGTAGTGGGATCAATCCCGCCATCCAGGCGTATTCATCCGGATTTTCGCCGGGAAATCCACCCAGGATGTTCCACGCCGGAAGGATTCCCACCTCTTCGCTCCATCGAAGCAATTGAATATTCTGGAACCCACTCACGCCTTTGCGCATTAGATTCAATACCGAGTCGCTAAAACTTTCGATTCCCGGCTGGATACAACGCACACCCCCGTCGTACATTGCCTTCAGATGCTGGTATTTCAGGTTTGCCTTCACTTCATAGAACATCTCCAGATCCAAGCGGCGGCGCTTGAGCTCGGGAAAGACTTCGGTGGTGTAGCGGAGATCAAGAATATTGTCCACGCTGTCCACCTTGGTAACGCCGTAGGTTTGGCGAAGGTAGACTAACTCGTCCAACACGCGGCGCGGCGATTTGCTGCGAAAACTCATGGTATCGCCGTTCAATCCGCAGAAAGTGCAGTGGTGTTTCGCTCCCCACCAACAGCCTCGGGAAGTCTCGATCAGCACGCTCGGCGAGATGTCGGCCTTAATCGGGGAAACGGCGAGTTGTTCGAAGTAATCCGAATAGTCGGGGATGGGCAGGTTGTCCAACTCCTCCACGACCGGAGCAAAGCTAAGTTCCTGAGCCTCGTCCTTCCCCACAAGCCCCGGGAGCGAGCGAGCTTCGCCCGTTCGCAGGAACCTCTCCACGAACTGAGGAAAGACCATATCCCCCTCTCGCGTGCAGACGAAATCGATCCACGGAAAGGAATTCAGGAGTTGAAGACCCATCACTCCTTCGCAATTCGCCCCGCCGAAGACTACCAGCGGCGGATTCGGTAATTCCTTTAGCCGTTTCGCAAGGATCAGGCAGGCACAGGTCTGATGAAACGTAGTGGTAAACCCCACCAGTTTCGGGTTCAGTGAAGCAATACGCGCCACCGCGCCCTCGATAAAGGCGTCGCGCGCGGCACGGGCTCCGTCGATTCCTGTCATGATTTCGGGATCGGTAACGGGAGCTAGGATCTCCTTGGCGAATTCGTGCGGCGGAGGGATTTGCCCGGCAAACAGCAAGTCCGCGAAGAACCATTCGCCTGCCAAGGTATCCGAGGATACGTTATGGCAGAAGTGATGGTAGAGTCGCTGCCCGATCGCTGCGGCAAAATCTAGATTCAAATACTGGACGCTGGCGGAGCACAGCCCAACTATTTCAGCCTTTAGCAAACTGACGCCAATGGACGGTCGGGCAACGTCGGCAAACGGCACCACTACAAACACGACGTCCATGACTGCGCCTCCGCCCCGGGAATGAAAGCGATTTACGAACCGAAACCGCCGAACCCCCCGCCGAAACCGCCGCCACCTCCTTGAATACAGGCACAAGGCCCGCAAGTGCATTCATAACAGGGACCGCATGGGCAGATACAAATCACACGGATGATGCAGATGCGATGAATCGGGCTGATACCGCGGCTGATCGGGATCTGAGGCGAAACCTGGGCACCCATGGCGCTCCCGCCCATGGCGGTAGCCACCTTGTTGTAAGCCTTCATCTCTTCCTCGGTAATGTGCATTTGAGAGAGCTTGTCTTCGATTTCGGCAAGCCGCATTTCGATCGTCTTTTCTGGCTTTTGCTCGGCCATCTTATTCCTCCTTTGGATGGCGGTCCGCTTGGTATCGGGCGCCCTTACTGTTCGCTTCAGTAGTGCGTCGGCTTGCCAAATCGTTTCATCTGGTGTCTCAGTTTCAATTCTGGTCGCAACAGTTTGATGAATAGGATCTAGCAACACACATCATCAGACGCTTGCGGGCTGGCCATGCTGGCACTCTTGCGACGATTGGCTTTCGCCCGGTAGGTGGTGGAAATCTTGGTTTTTGGGGGTCGAATACACCCAAATCACCGCAAGCGGGTAACACGTGAAGCGGAAGTCCGTTAGCGTTAGACCGCCACGGCGGCGACAGCACCGGCGCAACTTGCGGACCCGTCGTGTTGACGATCAGCGAAGCATTGGCGGCCACGTCCGGTCTAGTGGAGCGGCTGGACCGTGCTAAAGCTCCAGTTAGCTCAGGTAGATAACTACTACGATCCGGGGGCTTGGGCGGACCTGCTGGTCACCCAAACTAACCCAATCAAGCTATTGCGCCATGCCCGGAGCAGCGATGCGAAAAGGATCGCCGGCAACCGGCTGCGGCATCAGCGACAAACTTCAGAACGCCAGTTTAAGCCCGAACTGGATAATTCTCGGATCTCGGGCGCTGGTAATCCGTCCCAGGCTTGAGTTGCCCAACTGCTTTCCTGGCGGATTCCAGTTCGGGTGATTCACCGCATTGAAAAATTCTGAGCGGAACTGCAGTCTCCACTTCTCGCTGCGGAAGGAAAAATTCTTGCGTGCGGCGAAGTCGATCCCGATCGTCCCCGGGCCTGTAATTACCGACCTTCCCGAGGTCCCATACCGCATGGGGTTCTGCTGGACCAGGCAGGAGGTATTGAAGAATCTGTCGATCGTCTGCTGGCCGCGATCAAGATTGGGATTGCAGACCAAGTCCGGCCTTAGAGCTTGATTGGTCCCCATTTGCCCGACGTCTCCGGAGAATTGCGGCGTCATTGGTAGCCCCGACTGCAGTTGGATAATCGAATCCGTAGCCCAGCCGTCCAGCACCTGCTTGACCAAGCCGTGAGTGTTCCGGGCAAATGGCAACTCGTAGACGGAGGCGAGCGTGAAACGCTGGCGGTGGTCCAAATCCGCGAGTCCCTTCTCGGCTTTGAGATTCAGGATGTTCTGCGCTCCCGCGGCCGAAAGCCCCTGGCCGCCGCCGCGCCAGCCGGGGTTGTCGGACATGGCTTTCGAGAACGTATAGGTCGTCAGGAACGACAGTCCATGGCTTAAACGCTTTTCGACGCGCAGCGTCCCGGCATGGTAGTTAGAAAAGCCGGTAGATTGCTCTTCGAAGACGTTCTGCAGCGCTATGATGACACCCTGCTCTATCGTTACCGGGACCAGCCGGCGCATCTGATTGCGGGAGTCTCCGATGTTAGCCGGGATGCTCGCGTTGTTGCTTAGATCGGGCACCACGGCATTTGGGCCCAGAGGTTCGGCCAGATTCAGCACAATCTGGCGCTGCAGACGCGTCGCCTTCGACCCTGTGTAGGCGAGTTCTACCACCATCTGCCCCGGGAATTGGCGCTGGACTGAAAAGTTCCAGTCTTGAATATAGGCATTATGAAAATTAGCGTTGAAGTTGTTCGGCCCGGGCTGGAACTGCGCCACCGAACCCGGACCGCCATTCCCCAATCCCGGCTTTGCGATGAGAAAGCCGATCAGCGCCTTGGGCACCGGCGGCCCGTTCAAACCGAAGGACAGATTCTCCTGGTCTTCGATGACCTGCGGGTAGTTGATCAGCGTGTCACCGTTGAGCGACAGTGGAACCGTATCGTAGAAGATCCCGTAGCCGCCCCGGACCGAGGTCTTGTTGCTTCCGAACGGTCGCCAGGCGAAGCCGAAGCGCGGTCCGATATTCTTCTTGTCGGAGGGAGCAAGCGAACGAGGTAGATCCTTGCCCGCAATCCCGTAGCGCGTCTGATAGGGGCTGTTCGCCGGTAGATTCAAATAGTTTGGCCCGCACACTTGGTAGCTGGGGCAATGGACCGGGTAGAGCCAGGAAGAAATCGCATTGTTAAGGTCATAAGGGGGCGTATAGTACATGTAGCGGATGCCCAGAGTGAACGTGAGGTCATTTCTGACCTTGTACTCGTCCTGAAAGAACGCTCCCCATTCCCGAGCGACGAAATCTAGTTTAAAATCGCCGACGAGGCGGGTCTTCTGCCTCGCCAAACCCTGTAGGAAGGCCGCGGCGGTGTTCCCTGTATTGGGAACTCCCTGTTCGCCCGTCCAGCCGGCGTCGTCGTAGGCGAAGCTGCCGCGGGTCCCGCCATCGCCGCCGGTTGGCCCGATTGAGTCGTCTCTCACCATCCGCAACTCACCGCCGGCCTTCATGTAGTGTTTCCCTTTGTTAAACGACAGTATGCCCATAGGCTGGAATGTCTTGTTTCGATAAGTAAAGGGCCCGGTACCATTGCCTAGGCCGGCGTAACCCGCAATCGTGATGGCCGGAGAACCCTTATTGCCGGCCGCCTCGGCGATGTCCATCCCGGGAATCTTAAATTTGGTCAGCCAGTCCACTCCAGCAATGCCATCCTCCGCTCCACTGGTTTCGTACCAGCCTTGGTGGCCAAATCGGAACTCGCCGATGACGCTCGGCGTGAACACCCTGGTGTAATTAGCAGTGATGTTGATCTTTCGAATGTTTGAAACCGAGCCGAAACCAGGGAAGGTATTCGGTATGTATCCGCGGCCATCGTCTATTGAGAAGCGCCCAAACACGGTATTCTTGGGCGAGAACTGATGATCGATGCGCACGGTGCTCTGGTCATTGTCTTGCTTGATGGATCGGCTGTCGACGTAGTTGTTAATGATCTGGCCGCTCGAGGCCACTTGGCCCGCAGCATTCGGAAGAGGCATGAATGTCGTATCAGCGATCATCTGCTTTGCAACGGGATCGAATTGGGTAGTGGGAACGATATTGCCCGGGTATGGGTCCCGCACCCATTGAAGCTGACCGTTTTTTGCGACAACCTGCCTTGACGTGCGCGGATCGAAAAGTTGTCCCCTTTGGAATACCCGGCCCAGAGCGTCGGGCGTGGTCGTCGCTTTCTGCAGGTACTGGCTGAAATTGCCGGCTCGCTCAGCAGGCGTCATCACATTGGTTACGGTGGAGTTTCCGCGCCGCTGCCGGAAATCCTCCTGATTTACAAAGAAGAACGTCTTATCCTTGATGATCGGCCCGCCCAGATTACCGCCGAACTGGTTCTGGTTGTACTGCGGCGCGCAAGCCGCCCGGGTCGCGACATTGGGATTGCTCTTGTCGCAGGGGAATGCCCCGCGGTTAACGTCGAACAGGTTGCGAGCCTGCACCTTATTGTTCCGGTTAAACTCCCACAGCGTGCCGTGAAACTCCTTGGTGCCCGACTTGGTGACCACATTGATTTGCGCTCCGGCGCCCTTGCCGAATTCCGCCGAGTAATTGCTGGTTTCAATCTTGAACTCCTGCAGAGAGTCGATACTTGGCGTGAAAGTGATCTGGGTGTTGAGCGGGTTGGTGTTGGAAGTTCCGTCGATTTGGAATGCATTCTCATCGGCTCGCAACCCGTTGGCGGAGAAGCCGTTGGGGCCGGTTTCGCCGCCCTCGGTGCCGGTGGAAACGGCCGGCACGAGTCGCGCCAGTTGCTGAAAATCGCGGCCGTTCAGCGGCAGCGCCAGAATTTTTTGAGTGTCCACCACCTGCCCCAGCGACGCGCTCTGGCTCTCAATCAGCGGCGCCTCGGCGGTAATCTCGACGGTTTCGGTAGCTTGCCCGACTTCGAGGGCGACGTCAATTCGGGCATTCTGGTCGACCTGCAACGTGATGTTAGTGCGCGTAGCTCGACGGAAGCCGGTAAACTCAACATTCATGCTATAGGAGCCTGGAACGAGACTAGGCAGGTTGTATTGGCCGAGTGTGTTGGTAATCGCCTGGCGCTGGAAGCCTGTGGCGTTGTTTGTCACGCTCACAGTGGCGCCCACGACGACCGCGCCGGATGAGTCTGTGACGCTGCCGGACATCGTGGCCGTGCCAAGCTGCGCCCAAACCGGGTTCGCCATTAACAAAAGACCGCACAGCGACAACATACGAATCGTCGCAACAGCGACATTGTTATTCGATTCCTTTTTCATAAGTCCCCCTTTTACGGTTACGACTTTCTTCCCCGATAGCATGTTCCTCATGAAGCCAGAACTTCAATTCCGGCTCCAGATGTCCGGCGAGTTTATCACAGGTCGTCAACTATTGATACCCCCCCATGTTTACCCCTGTCGTTAGCACGTGAGTTGTCCGGTGGAATTAGTTTGCTAGTTGTCCGGTCCAGTCCGGGAGGGCGAAAGTGGCGAGGTGGAACCGAGTCAGATGATGCCCGCCCGAGAAACGGAGCGGATGATGAAACTACAAGATGTGATTTTGAAAGCGATGGCAAGGAAGCTGACGTGGATCCAGGCAGCAGAGATCGCTGGGATGAGCGTGCGCAACATGCAGCGCAAGCGACAGTCCTACCCAGATCACGGCTACGACGGGTTGTTCGATCAGCG
>DATJEI010000170.1:0-3348 GCA_035496735.1 Bryobacteraceae bacterium
GTGGTGACCGAAACCGTGTACAGCGATTGCGGGAACAAATAATACGGGATGAATTTGTTATAGCCTTCGATGCCTTGCTCGACCAGATCGAAATACACCACGCCATCGTTACAGTGGGACTGTTCCCGGATGATGCCGATCGAGCGCAGATGGTTCTGATAGAGCGGCTGATAGACCGCCTGAATTTCGGGATCGGCGGCGATTGCAGCGAGTGTCCGGCGGCGCATCATGCGAATGATCTTTTGGACCGTCTCCGATCCATGGGAGCCTTCGATGGTCAAGGTAAGCTGGGTGGCCGGCGTGCCTAGATCGACGGCTTCCTGAGCGTCTTTATACAGCGCTCCGTCGATGATGTCGGCCCAGCCCACCAGTTCCTCGAGGTCGGCGGAGTCGTAGCCGAATTTTTCCCGCGCTACCGTGGCGATGTACTTGGTGCAGGAGCGAAAGGCGGGATCGAAGAATTTGAACCCGCTGGTATCGTGGCGGAAATGCTCGCCGTCCTCGGGCGACAGGAAGGCGCTCTGGTGGTGATCGAACCACCAGGTGAGACGCGGATCAGTGGAGTATTTGAAGTCGACGATGGCGTTGACGTCGCCGTCGAACATGCCGGGTTCAAACAACTGGGAAGCCTTGTGGGCCAGACCGGTGAAGGAAAACTCGGCGCTGGGATAGAACTTTTCTTCCACGAAACGGCTGAAAAATGCGGCTGAGGCCGCGCCGTCGAAGCAGTGATCGTGATAGAGAATTCGTACCCGCATGCGTTTAGGTAAATGTCGAGTGGAAAACCTGCTAGTGTCGCGCAAATGGGGGGTATGATGCAAGCGCGGTCATCAGCGCGAGGCGGACCCCAGCGCGACAGACTCTCCATCCCACGCAAACGTGCTATCCTGTTGTTAAGCCGATCTGCTCCCTCCGTATAACGTAAGCCGGTTCGCTGATTTTTCCCCCAAAACAACACTGAATGAATAAATTTTCTGAACTCACTCTGAGCGCTTCGCTGCAGAGTAATTTGACTCGCAACGGGTTTGTCCAGCCGACTCCCGTGCAGGCGCAGGCGATCCCCCCGGCCCTCGAAGGCCGCGATGTGGTAGCGACCGCGCAAACAGGAACCGGCAAGACTCTTGCGTTTCTCCTGCCTATTTTCGAACTTCTGTCCCGCGGCGACCGCCCCAGCGGCGTGTGCGCCCTGATCCTGACGCCGACGCGCGAACTCGCGCTGCAGGTCCACGAAGCCGCGGTGAAGCTCGCGGCCAGCCTGCCGGTGCGCTCCTCGGTTGTGGTCGGAGGCATGAACGAATCCACCCAGCTGCAGGCCATCCGCCGCGGATCGCAAATTGTGGTCGCGACGCCCGGCCGCCTGTGCGATTTCCTCGAACGCAAATTGGTAGATCTGAGCGGCGTGCGCTTCCTGGTGCTGGATGAAGCCGACCGCATGCTGGACATGGGCTTTCTGCCGGCGATCCACGCGATTCTCAAAAAGATTCCGCCGGCGCGCCAGACGCTGTTCTTCTCCGCGACCATCGAGAAGTCGGTCGCGCACCTGATTCATGCGCACGTCCGCAATCCCGTGCGCATCGCCATCGGCGGCGACTCGAAGCCGGTGGATAAAGTCGACCTGCACGTTTACGAAGTGGACCAAGATCGCAAGCTCAGCCTGCTGCGCAAACTGCTGGAAGCTGAGACCGGCTCGTTCCTGGTGTTCGCGCGCACCAAGCACGGCGCGGACCGCCTGGCGAAGAAACTGGGCAGGGATGGCGTCGACGCGGCGCGCATCCATGGCGACCGCACGCAAAGCCAGCGCAACCAAGCGCTCGCCGGATTCAAGAAGGGCGATTACCGGGTCTTAGTCGCCACCGATGTCGCGGCCCGCGGCATTCACGTCGACGGCATCGCGCATGTCGTGAACTATGATCTCCCGCAAGTTCCGGAAGACTTCATCCATCGCGTGGGCCGCACCGCCCGCGCTGGCGCCCGCGGAACGGCGTCCACGTTTAGCACCCGCGCGGAACGCAACGACATTCGCCAGATCGAGAAAGCTTTGGGAGTGCGCCTGACGCCGCGCGAGGCCGGCGCGGAACTGGAGCGCGAAGAGAAAATGCCCAAGAACGTGGTGATTCCGATCCAGCGCCACAGCCGTCCCAGCGGCCAGCGTTCCAGCCAAAGCCGTCCGAGCCAAGGCTATTCCAACCAGGACCGTTCCAACGAAAACCGTTCAAGCAACAACGGTTCGGGCCAAAGGCGCTCCACCAAAACCCACCCGGGCGGCAGTTTCGCCCCCCGCGGTCGCCGCTTCGGCGGACGCTGAGGGAAGAATTCTCTCGTATCTGTGTCCATCGGTTCCCATCTGCGAGCCAATTCGTTTTAGGCGCCGCCGCCTCGGCGTGCGCTAATCACCGAAGCCGCGCCGGCGCCCGCTAGCGCCGCCTATAATGGACTCCATGCGTGGAGCCCTCGCCATCGTATTCGCCGCACTGCCGCTGCTGGCCGCGGACCTCGCGCCCACCGGCACTCTGCGGGCGGCGTTCCTTGGCGCAAACCCGGTTCAAGGGCACGTCGACGCGCAGACCGGAGCCATCACCGGCCCCGTCGCCGACATCGTCAAAGAGATGGCGCGCAAAATGGGTGTGCCGTTCACGATCATCCCGGCATCGGGCGCCGCGGGGGTCATCGCGCTGCTCAAATCCGGCAAAGCCGACATCGGTTTCCTGGCCTATGACGAAGCCCGCTCCAAGGAAGTGGATTTCGCGGGGCCGTATGCGCTAATGTACAACACCTATGTAGTGGCCGCCGATTCACCCATCCGGAAAGCCTCCGATGCGGACCGCGCGGGCGTCAAGATTGGCGCTGTCCGCGGCCAGACGCAGGAGACTTTTTTGAGCGCGAATATCAGAAACGGTCAGATCAAAGTCTATGAATCGCAACCGCCGCAGCCGGAGCTGGAGCGGCTGCTGGTGAGCGGCGAGTTGCAGGCTTTCGGGGCGAATCGCCAGCGGATGGAAGACGCCGCGGCGAAATCCAGCAAACTGCGCGCGCTCAACGATAATTTCCTGGTGGTGGTGCAGGAGATTGTGGTCGATAAAGGCGGCGATCCCGCGAAACTGGCCGAGATCGATCGCCTGATCGATGAGATGCGGGAGTCGGGCTTTATCAAAGCCTCGCTCGATCGCGCTAAAATTTCCGGCGTGGATGTCGCGCCGCCGGCAGCAAAGCGCTAGTCCAAGTTAATATCTATGGTCCGGCGCTCGGCCGCACTGCGCTGCGCGGCTTCAATCACCATGAGCCCGTTGCGCGAGTCGTGCGCCTCCACTGGCGGAGGCGTGCCGGTCAGGAGGCAGGCGGCGACAAGCT
>DATJEI010000171.1:0-4867 GCA_035496735.1 Bryobacteraceae bacterium
GATCAGGCCGCTGGGATCGGTGCCCGCGATCAGGTTGTCTTTCGGGTCCAGGGCGAGCGACCGCACATGCGCTTCCTCGGTGCGGTAAAACACGGAGCCGGAACCACTCGGCGTCACGCGATGAATCTCGCCCTGGTCTCCGGTGGCGACAAACAAATCGCCGCTGCTCGAAAACGCCAGTGCCCAGATGTATTTCGAGTGGGGATCGTAGAAAACCTCGGCCCGGCCTGCTGCGTCCACGCGGTAAACCTTCCCGTCCGGTGACGTGGCGGCGTACACCCGATCCTGCTTATCGACGGCTATCGCCTGGATGGCCATTCCATCCAGTTCCGCTAACGTCTTGGCCTGTCCCGCCGGGTTCACTACGATCAACTTCGATTTCGAGCTGCCCACGCTGCCGCCGCCCGCGTACAGATTGCCTTTGGAGTCGCGTGCGATGGCCCACAGAAACGATACCGAGGGATCGTAAATCTCGCGTACCATCGGTGCCGGAGTCAAGCGGCCTTCGCTCGAGAGCGATAGCTTGTGCAACGTGCCTTTCTCGAAGTCCGCCGCCTCCGAGTGTTCCCAAACCTGGGTTTCCACTGCCCACAGCGGCAGGAACGCGCACAATACCGGCGCTGCAACGCGCAAAAAATGCATGAACGTGACCTTCTTTAACCTTACAATGTCGTTATTTAATCTTACGATGCCGCTGCGCCGTTACTTTACTTTGATCCGCAGCGAGTAGGCGCCGCTCACTACTTGATCGAACGGAATCGACTGCTGCACTTCGGTGCTATCCGGCGTACCCACCAGGGACCGGCTGCTATTCCGCTCCGTCTGCATGACGTTCACCACTGAGGAAGGCAGGTTGGGCAGAGTCTTGTCGTCAGAGTAGAACGTCGCCCGGCTCTGCACCAGCGAAACGTACAAACGGTTGTTGTCGCGTTCCTGGTTGAGCAACGAAACGGTGGACGGAATGTCCATGTTCTTGTTGTTCTTGGCCGCGCCGTCCTGCGAGCGGTCCAGGGTATCGGCATCGCTGAAAAGCAACCGGTGCTCGCCCTTGGGCATCCCGGCGGGGATCTTCACAGTGAGCGAGCGCTCGATTCTTTCGCCGCGATAGGGCCGCAGATAGACCTTCACGGGAATCTCGGCGCCCGCCTCCACTTCGGTGCTAGGCGTCCACACCGTTTCGATCGTGGCCACGCGACGCGCAGGCAGCAGATCGACAACGGCCTCCACGCTTTTCAGCTTCGGCATGGCCACGTTATTCAGAAACAGACGATTGAACTTGTCGCCCCACCATCCCGCCAGCACCGTAGGCATGGGAACCGGGAACTCGCCGGGGGCGAGCATGGTCGAGACATGGATATTATCGGAGCCGTCCATTTGAACATCGCCGCTGAACCGATAGGTCATCTCGTCGGCGTACAGATTCATCTGCTGCAGGGAATTGCTGAGGGTCGCCGACATCAGGAAGGGTGTCCACTTCTGCTGTACGAACACGTTGAAGTTGAGATCTTTTTCCTTAACCACGGCGCCGTTTTCGCCATAGGCCCGTACCTTGACATGCACCGGAATCACCGGCGCTTCGGCGCCCATCTCGCCCATAATGCCGGTGAAGCGATCCTGCCGCAAAGCGCCCACCACTTCAGTGGCATTGCCGACTTTATTAGGCTGATACGACGAACTCAGCACGGTCAGGATTTCACTCTTGGCAATCGGCATATCCACCGGGCCCAGGTTGAAGAACTGGTGGCCGAAGGCGAGGACCCGTTTGCCGTCGTTATAGGTCACCGTGCCCATTCCGGTGGTCGACATATCGCCCGACACCAGAACGCCACTGACGGCCTCCCCGGGGTTGAGCGCATGTTCCCATCCCGGCGCCGGCTTCGCTTTGAGAGTGCCCGCTGTCGCACCGCCTTGCACCGCTGTGATGCCGATCTGCCGCAGCAGAGGTTCATAAGTGTTCAGCGTTTCGGCCGTGAAGCCGGAGAACACCAGCGGCGTTTCAATCGGCGTCAACAAGGGTGAGCGCGAGGGCGCCGGAGCCGTGCCTCCGGCCGCCACCAGTTGGGCGACCAGTTCGCTCGGCATCTGGTAGGCGGCGACTGGCTGAGCGGCTGGCAGCTTATTCGGAGTGCGCGCATCGCTCGGCCGCGACTTATCCAGATCCTGAATCTCCAGCATCGATTCAATCGGCGTGATGCCGCAGATGGCATCCGGCGAAAACTGGCTGAGACGCAGGGCGACCGCCCCGATCAGCTTGCCGTCCACATATACCGGGCTGCCGCTCATGCCGCCGGCGACGCCGGTCCGCTCGGCCTTGCCGCCCATCTTGGCCATAATGACGTGCTGGCGCGGGCCCATGGCATTTTTCCAAACACCGATGATCTCCACCGGTACCGGCTCCGCCGTCATGCCGCTGAAAACCGTCCAGGCGATGGCATGCATCCCGGGCTTGACGTCCTTCAAGGGGAGGATCTCCGGCTTACCGGCTTTGGGCGGCGTGAGTTCCGCCGCGGGCGCTAGCCCACCGACTTGCAGAATGATTACGGCAATAACCGCCAGGCAGCATCTCATAGCGCAGAAAACCTCTCAGTCATATACGGCAACTCCGGCTGTCCGGAACACCGCATAGACACTTCCTGTATGTCCGATGCGTCCACTTTACCACGCAGGCGGCGCAGTCGGCGTGCACGGTTCGTAAGCAGTTTCTTAGACGCGGTGGAGAGGCGGGAAGTTCCCGAATGGAAAAGCTAGGCGCTGACGCGGTGCTCTTCGCGCATGCCGATCAGCCGTTCTAGCTTCGATCCCGGCCGGATGATGGTTTCGTTGCGCTCCGGTCCCGTGGAAACGCCGCCGACTTCGACGCCGGTACGGTCTTCCAGGAACTTCAGATATGCCTGCGCATTCTTCGGGAGCTTTTCGTAGCGAATGATGCCGCGGGTTACCGCTTGCCAGCCGGGAAGGTTCTGGTAGACGGGTTCCAGGGCTTCGAGCGCACGGTAAGTCGCCGGCATCTCGGTGATTTCCTGCCCCTTCAGACGGTAGCCGGTGCACACCGGAATTTCCGTCAGCTGATCCAGCACATCCAGCTTGGTGATCAGCAGTGTGTCGAAGCCGTTGATCATCGCGGTGTAGCGCAGCAGTGGCACATCGAACCACCCGCAGCGGCGGGGACGCCCGGTGACGGCCCCGAATTCGTTGCCCTCGCGGCGCAGCAATTCGCCGCCGCCATCATTGCTCTCGGTTGGGAACGGACCCGATCCCACTCGCGTGATATACGCTTTGGAAACCCCAATCACGCCGTGAATTTTGGCTGGCGGCACGCCGGTGCCGATGCATGCTCCGCCCGCAGTCGCACTGGACGAGGTCACAAAGGGATATGTGCCGTGATCCACATCCAGCATGGCGCCCTGCGCGCCCTCGAACAAGATGCGCTTGCCCTGCGCAATTGCCGCCGCCAGCAGCGCTGCCGTGTCGCACACCAAGGGATGGATGCGCTCGGCGAGATCCTCATACTGTTGGCGGATCTGCCCATAGTCAATGGTGTCGTGAAGGTTGAAGGTGGCCGCCAAGGTCTTCTTGTCCTCGGCCAAGGTATCGTACATGATCCGGAAACTCTCCGGATCGAATAAGTCGGCCACGCGGATGCCGCGGCGTCCGGTCTTGTCTTCGTAGCACGGCCCGATGCCCCGCGAAGTGGTGCCGATGGGGATGCGGTTCTCGCGCGCTTCCGACATCTTTTCCACCAGCCGGTGAAACGGAAAGATCACGTGCGCGCGGTTGCTGATACGTAGTTGGCTGCGGACGTCGATGCCGGCGGCTTCCAGCATGCCGATCTCATCCAGCAAGGCCACCAGATCGACCACGACGCCGTTGCCGATGACCGCCTGGACCCCGGGCCGCAGGATTCCGCTCGGGATCAACTTCAAAACGAACTTCTTTTCCCCGATGAAAACCGTGTGGCCCGCGTTATGGCCGCCCTGATAGCGCGCCACGATGTCGAAGCGCTCGGCAAATAAATCGACCACTTTGCCCTTGCCTTCGTCGCCCCACTGCGCGCCGAGAACGATGATATTTTGCATTTGTTATAAGAGTCGCGCAGCTAGGACCTCCGGCGCGCGCACAAACTCTCATTGTAGCAGCCAAGAGACGCGTTAACCCGCGTAATTGGGTGTATATTGGTTGGCGATCCGATGACAATCCATCCCGATAGATCGCACGTTCAACGCCCGGCGCTCTTCAAGCCGCTGGCAATCTTCATCGCGGCCGCGCTGGCAAGTGCCCCGATGGTTGCTAGAGACCAGCCGAAGGACACGGCTTGCGAAGTTTCCACGCTAGTTTCAACCGGCGGAGCCGCTCCCCGGAACCCGCACACCCTGGCGATTCGCTGGACCGGCTATTCCAATTTCGAGCTGGCCTATGGCGGCCAAATCATGCTTCTGGACGCCTACTTCGATCGCGGCAGCATGTACCCTCCTCTGGGTTTTAAGGCAGCTGACGTGAAGAAGGCGAATGTTATCCTGATCGGCCACGGGCACCACGATCATATGTCGGATGCGGCATCCGTCGCCGCGAGAACTGGCGCGGTGGTGGTCGGCGCTCCGCTCACTACCGCCAAGCTTCAGACCCAGAACCTCGATGCCAAACAGATTCGAACGGTGACCGGGAAAGGCAGAGAGGTGCTGAAGTTCGGCAAATTTGAAGTAGAGCCAATTTTGGGCCGTCACGGACAGCCGCCGGCCAATGTGACGAGCGCCTTCAACCAGGCTCTCCGGTCGGTGGCAACTCCGCTCACCCCGGAGCAAACCGCCGAAGAAGCCGTCATCCGAAGCCGCGGCACGTCGGACCCGCGAATCGTCGCCGAAGGCACCAT
>DATJEI010000172.1:0-27071 GCA_035496735.1 Bryobacteraceae bacterium
GAATATTGTTGAGCAGGTCGCTCAGACCCTGGTAGCCGTAGGCCACGCCTTCAGGATTGTTTCGCTCGTTGGTGTGGTGCGTATAGACGCCACCGAACTTGAGCGAGTGCTTTCCCAGATGCCAGGAAAATTTCTCCCCGAGGATCGTTGCGGGTCCCGAAATGATGAGATCCTGCATCGAATTTTGGGTGTTCCAGCCAAGGTTGGTGGTCAGCCGCCCGAGGCGGTTGCCCGCGTTGAATTTCTCACTCCCGCCCAAAATGGTCTCGAAGGCCTGGTCAAAGGTGTGGGCGTCGTTGTTGTTGTAGCCGAGGCGGGTTTCCGAGGTCCAAGTGGCGCCGCCAATGACATAGGACGCCGTACCGCGATCAGTATACGCATACTGAAGATTGTCGTTGCCGATATAGCCACTCGGCGTCTGCCCAAAGGGCCGCGCATGGGTGTACGTTAGGGATAGATTGGAGTTATCGGTTAGCCGAATATCCCCTTTCACGTCAAAGTGATTGTCCCGGTTTATGGCAGGCGCGATCTGATCATACAAACCGGTAGTCGCGGTTGGGGACGATAGCGGTTGATTGGGGAGGGGTACGAGTGCGAACGTACTGGCGTAAACCGGTTGGGCGGCAAGGACTTGGGTTCTGGTAGCCTGCGTGGGAACCGTAATTTCTACGCGCTTTTGCAGGTTGTAGCGATAGCCCTCATAGGCGCCAAATAGAAAGATCTTATTTTTCTTGACGGGGCCGCCGATTGACCCGCCAAACTGGTTATAGGTGAAGGGGACCTTCGCGGCCAAAAACGGGTCGCGGGAGTTCAGCGTCTCTTTCTGAAAGTTCTCAAATACGCTGCCATGAATCTGGTTAGTTCCCGAGCGGGTTACGATATCGACTTGCCCACCCAGCGCGCCGCCATACTCCGCCGGCAGAATACCTTTAACGATGTGCACCTCTTCAATCGACTCTATGCTCAGAAGGTCGACAAAATTGACAGCGCCGAAATTCCCCGCGTTCCGGCCTTCCGGATTGCCGCTGGACTCGGTTCCGTCCACTGAGTAGGCTGTACCGTTCTTGCCTTGGCCGTTGAGACGAAGACCCGTGGCGGACCCACCGGTTGCAACCGTCACGCCGGAGTCAACCCTCAGCAGTCCGGAGAAGTTCCGGCGCGCCAGAGGCAGATCTTTCACCGCTTTGCTATCGAAAGAGTTGCTTTGTTCCGCGGAGACGGTATTCACCAGCGGCGCTGAGGCCTCTACGATGACCGACTCAGTAACATCGCCAACCTGGAGCGGATAGGTCTGCCGAACACTCTGGCCGGCGCTCAGGTCAATACCCTTCGCAGCGTACCGCTTGAATCCCTTAGCTTCGATGTTGATGGTGTACGTGCCGACCCGCAAGAAGTCAAACTGGAAGTCGCCATCGCGCCCGGTTACCTTGGTGTTGACTATCCCGGTCTCGTCTTGCGTCATCGTGACGGTGGCATCGGGCACCGCCGCCCCGGTTGGGTCAGTGACGGTCCCGGAAAACGTCGCCGTCGTGACCTGTCCCCAGCCAGTCCCGCGAGAGACTAGCAGGCAAACGAGGACCAATCCCAAGAATCTTGCCAACATGAATGGAATCTCAGCTCTTCTGGATGCAAACAGCCACACGGGCGTAACCTCATGGATTCTGGATAGTCTTTTCATTAAATCCTCTCCCCCTTGCGTCGCTCGAAGGCAATCGATGGACGCTGCTCTCATGCCGACTCGACCTCGCCCCTTGCTAAAGTCGAAATGGCAATCGTCGGTGTAGTTTAATACTCGGCTGAACTTGATGTCAACATAATTTTGCAGGAATGCTTTGAAAATTCAGGTCGATCGTTAGTTCGACCTTCGGACAATTTGACCGTTTCGCCGGCCCTAAGGATTTTTTCCAGCGCCTCGCAAGGAACCACTCACCGCGTGCGAAATTCCCTGAAAATGTTTCGTAACAAACTCCGCGCTGCGGGAAGAACTCGGGTTTGCGGCAAGCATCTGCCCTAACTGAAGCCTATGCGTTATTGCAGACCGCTATTCCTGAGACCTTCGGCGGCAGCGCGGCGGATTTCCGGATCGGGACTAGCGGAAGCCTTGCGGTAATGGGCAGCGGCCGTGGTCACATCATGCTGCAGCGACAAGATTCGACCCAAGTTCAGATGTGCCTCGAGTAGATCCGGGTTCAGGGCAACAGCGCGTTCCAGGTGCAACTTCGCATCCGCGATCCGGCCTTCTAATAACAGGGCCGTGCCAAGGTTCGACTGCGCGGCTGCCAGTTCGGGCTTGACCGCCACCGCCCGCTGGAAGGCTTGGACGGCGCGATTTGCATCTCCCTCGATGCTCAACATTTCGCCCAGGGCGTTGTCAGCTTCCGCCAGGTTCGGGTCGGCTTTGCTCGCTGCCTCGAACTGTTGCTTGGCTTCGCGAAACTGCTCTCGCTGCGCCAGCGCCAGCCCGTATTCATAGTAGGCGACGGCATACTTCGGATTGCTCTGGACCGCCCTTTGAAAATGGTACTGCGCCTCCGCGAAATCACTTGCGCTGGCAAGCAAGTTGGCCAGATTTCTGTGCGCCTCCGCAAAATCGGGCTGCACCCGAATGGCGGTCCGATAGGCCTCTTCTGCACCGGCCCGATCGCCCAGCCGCAATAAAGCCCCACCCAGATTGTTATAGGCATCTGAGTAGTCGGGATCGCTGCGCGAGGCCTTTTGCAGCACATCGACCGCTTCGCGAGTTTCTCCGGCTCCGAGATATACCAGACCCAAGTCGTTCAGCACGGATGCGTCTTCGGGCATCATCGTCCGCGCCTTCAGAAGCGTTTCTTTAGCTTGCTGCAGATGCCCTGATCTAGCCTGTACCGAGCCCAGCCCATGGACCGCTGGCCAGAAGTCTGGCTTTCGCCGGATCGTCTGCTCGAACATGTCGATCGCTTTTTCCGGCTTACCGCTCTTGCGGTAGGCCTCCGCCAACTCGAAATAAAATTCCGCTTCCGTCGGATGGTATTTCTGTATAGCGGCTTCCAATCGGGAAGTGCCTTGCGCTAGGTTGGCGCTTTGTCTGACTTGCGCGACGGCTAGGTAAAGCTCCTGCTGCGCGCCATCCGGCAAGTTCGGCGGATAGTAAAGCACCACCGGTCCCCGGTAGGAGTTGTCATCCGTCTCCATCTTTTCCGCGAGGGGTGCCAGCAAATCCCGCGCCGGCTTACGCCGCTGGATGTAATGGTCGGTCATGACCACGTGCACTACGTCGTCGGTGCGCCGCTTGGGCATGTGGCATCCTGTGCAGTCCTGCGATGCAGTATGCCGTTTGGAGGCAACCAGCTTCTGCACAACTTCGGCATGGCAGCGAAGACAGACAGCGGTGTAGTGCCGGGCGGCCTCCTGGCCTCTGGGGATATCGTGCGGATTATGGCAGGTGGTGCACAGCAGCGCCGGGGTGCTCTTCTGAAAGCAGGCAGATTGCCGCAACCGGTACGCCGCGTGGGCGATCTCGAACTTGTCGTCATGACCGGATTTCGGAGGCTGATCGAAATGCAGAACATAGTCTCCCAGCGGCTCGCCCGGCCGGTAGGAAAAAATACTGCGGTTGTAACGAATAATAGCGGAGGGCAACCGGAAACTGGTGGTTTCCAGATGGCATTGCATACACAAATCCAGTTGCCGCTCACGGCTCAGCCGCGCCGGGTTTACGATGGTACCCTCCGGAGTTTTCCCGGCCTGCATCGCTTGGACGTGGGTGCGCCCCGGGCCATGGCAGCGCTGGCAATCGATGCCATTCGGAAGAGACCCGCGAAATAGCGGAGCCGTTCCGGCAGCGTCAGCGCCCGGTTCAATTTGCGGATACCCATTGTGGCAAAACATGCACTGATAGGTGATCTGGCGGCGAAAGTCCTCCTGGTCGGGCCGGTCGTAACCCGGATTCATCGCCCAGTAGCCCTGCTTCTCGGCGTACCAGCCCACTGGCAGTTCGCTGAGCCGGCCGTCCGGACCCTGGTGAAGGTAACTGCGTGAATGGTTGCCGGATCCCAAGACAAAATTGATCTCTTTCTCAATCGCATTCGTCTCTTTGCCGTCGAAGCCGATCTGATGACGACGCTGGTAGAACTTGCCGTTCTTCCGGTACATCGTATAGTAGCGGTCCGACGCTTTGTGGTAGTAGGTATTCCTTCCCTCGTAGTCCTCGAGGGCGGCCGCTTCCCCAACCCGCGCAAAGGAACGTCCCATGCCTGTACGGCGGTAGGTTTCCCAGATCTCCCGATGGCACTCCGCGCACACATCGGAAGAAACGTAACCGGCGTCCGACCCAGCGATTTGCAAGGATCTGGCTGAGTTTATAGTCCGGCGCGGCCGGGAAATGAACAGAAATGCCGCTCCCAGCAGACCCAGTAGACCGAGAATCAGTAACGATCGGCGGAGCATTCCTAGAACCTTTTCCCAAACAGCATAGCAGGACACCTCAAAAGAGCCGGTTCCGTGCACCCCTGCCGTAATGCCCTTGACACCGTAAGATCCCCAGACCATACTTCACAATGAGGAGATCTAGATGATCATCACCAAGAAGGCGCTACAGCGGCGGACGTTTCTAAGAGGCGTGGGGACTACTTTGGCTCTGCCGTTGCTTGACGCGATGATTCCGTCGATGACGGCGCAATCGGCGACCGCGGCGAATCCGGTGCGACGTCTGGGATTCGTCTACATCCCGATGGGAACGATTATTTCGCAGTGGACCCCTCCCGGTCCGGGCGGCACGCTCGGCGAACTGTCTCCCACGTTGCGCTCCTTGACTCCCTATAAAGATCAGCTCAATGTCTTCACTAATATGGAGCTGAAGAACGCTTATCCCGGCACCCATGCGACCTCTAACAGCACCTTCCTGAGCGCGGCCAAAGCCAAGTGGACGGAGAGCACGGATTACTTCCTGGGCACCACGGTCGATCAGATCGCCGCCAAGCACATTGGCCAGGACACCCGCGTGCCCTCGCTGGAACTTGCGATGGACTTGCTGACTCCAATCGGCGTATGCGACAACGGCTACGCATGCGTTTATCAGAACAACCTCTCCTGGTCCTCGCCGACTACGCCGCTGCCGTCCGAAGCGCACCCGCGCGCGGTTTTCGAGCGCCTGTTTGGGGAAGGCGGCAGCGCGGCGGAGCGCACGGCCGAACTTCGAAAGAACGCCAGCCTACTAGACTGGGTGACGACAGACATTGCCCGCCTCCAGAGGAAGCTCGGCCCGGGCGACCGCAATAAGGTCAGCGAATATCTGGACACCGTCCGCGAAGTAGAGCGCCGTATACAGAAGGCCGAGGCGGAGGCAGCCGGCAACCATTTGCCTGATTTGGATCGTCCGGTGGGAGTTCCCGCCGCTTATGCGGATCACGCAAAATTGATGTTCGATCTGCAAGTACTGGCATTCCAGGGCGACGTCACGCGCGTTGTCACGTTTCAACTCGCTCGCGAAACCAGCACGCGCACGTATCCCGAGATCGGCGTGCCGGATCCTCATCACCCGACAACGCACAGCCGCGGTAATCCGGAAATGCTTGCCAAGGTTGCCAAGATCAATGCGTTTCATGTGGAGCTGTTCGCCTATTTCATCGGAAAGATGAAGGCGACGCCGGATGGCGCCGGTTCTCTGCTGGACCATTCCATGTACCTTTATGGCAGCGGCATGGGCAATCCCGACGTGCATGATCACGTGAATGTCCCAATGCTGGTGGCCGGCGGGGGAGCGGGCAATCTTAAGGGCGGACGCCATATTAAATATGCTGAGCCCACGCCGCTCGCTAATCTTCACCTGACACTGCTGGATAAAGCCGGTGTCCGGCTGGATGCTTTTGGCGACAGTCAGGGTAAGGTGAAAGAGCTGCTGGATCCGCTTACGGCGTGACCCGCTGCGAACCCGTACGACGCTAAAAAATCGTGCGAAGAAGACGCGCCAAGAAAACCAGGAGACCACCACGATGTGCCTGAAACGGTTTGGCCCATGGGGGATAGCCTCGATCTTATCCGTAGTCAGCCTTATCGCTGCCGCCCCTGAGACGCGGCTGGCGGATGCGGCGAAGGCATCGGACAAGGCAGCGATTCGCGCCCTGATCGAGAAGCGCGCGGACGTGAACCTGCCGCAGGTCGATGGGACCACAGCCCTGCACTGGGCGGTGTACCAGGACGATCTGGAGACCGTAAACCTCCTGATCCGAGCCGGCGCGAACGTCAAAGCGTCGAATCGGTACGGCATTACACCGCTCACTCTGGCTTGCACGAATGGAAACGCCACTATCGTCAAGGCGCTGCTGAAGGCCGGCGCCGACCCCAACACGGCATTGCCCGGCGGGGAGACTGCTTTGATGACTGCCGCGCGCGCGGGCAACCTTGAAACCGTCAATGCGCTATTGTCCGCCGACGCCAATGTCGGAGCCAAAGAAAGCCAAAAAGGCGAGACGGCTCTCATGTGGGCGGCCGCGGAAGGTCACGAAGAAGTGGTGGAGGCGCTGATAAAGGCTGGGGCGGATATTCACGCCCGTTTGGATTCCGGATTTACGCCGATGCTGTTCGCCGTGCGGGAAGGGAAAATCGACGTGGTTCGGGCGTTCTTGAAAGCCGGCGCCGACGTCAACGAAACCATACAGCCGCTAAACGTTCCGAAGAAGACGGGCTACGTGTACGCACGCGAGCGAACCCCGCGAGCAGGCATCAGCGCACTGCACCTGGCGGTCGCCAACGCTCACTATGAACTGGCAGCCATGCTGCTCGACGCCGGCGCCGACCCCAATGCCAGTGGCCCGGGCTATACAGCTCTGCACACCGTCACCTGGATTCGCAAATCCGGCGGCGGCGACAATGACCCGTCTCCTCAAGGATCGGGGAAAATGACCAGTCTCGAATTCGTGAAGCAACTCGTGGCGCACGGCGCGAATTTGAACGCGCGCATGACCAAGCGTGTGAATGTGGGACTAACCGGTCTAAACACCAACGGCGCGACCACCTTTTTTCTGGCGGCGAGAACCGCGGACGCAGATATGATGCGGTTGCTGGCGAAATTGGGCGCCGATCCTCTATTGCCGAATGCGGATAACAGCACCCCGCTCATGGCTGCGGCGGGACTGGGAACGCGTTCTCCGGGTGAGGACGCCGGAACCGAAAGCGAAGTCATAGAGGCGATGCAAGTGGCGTTGGATCTCGGCGCAGATATCAATGCCGTGGACAACAACGGCGAGACCGCCATGCATGGCGCGGCCTATAAGAATCTTCCCGGCGCGGTGCAATTCCTGGTTGACAAGGGTGCCAATATCGAAATTTGGAATCGCAAAAACAAGCATGGATGGACGCCGCTGTTAATCGCCGAGGGCTACCGGTTCGGAAACTTCAAGCCCTCGCCTGAAACATCGGCAGCGATTCAGAAGGCCATGCGTGCCGCAGGGTTATCAACCGTCGTAGAGCCGCCCGCTCCCGAACGAGTCAGCCGCTAATAGAAATTCTCTACCGGTTCGCACAACGCCAGCCAGCGCCACGCCCGGGGACGCCTTCAACCGGGACGAACTATGAAAGGATGCGCAGCAGGTTCTGGCACGAAACGCGAGCCGCCGCCAGTGAGTCGCCCCAAGACGCGGCGTTGTCTTGCTCCACACAGAAATGCTTTAGACCAGCCTGCTTTGCATTGGCGAATATTGGCTTGTAGTCCAACTGGCCAGCCCCCAGCGGAACGAATGCCATGCTGCTTACGCGCGCATTGGGCGAAAGCGAGCGGTTCACGGTCTTGAGCCCGACGACGTCTTTGAGGTGCCACAATTCGTAACGTCCTGGATTCTTGCGGAACATCTCAATCACATCCATTCCGGCGATAGTTGCCCAGCCAATGTCGAGTTGCATCGTTACCAGTTCCGGGTCGGTTTCGGACAACAAGACGTCATAGGTTGTTTTGTCACTGTCGCGCAGCTTCTCGAACTCCCCGGTGTGGTTGTGAATCAATATCTTCATTCCGAACTTCCGGACAATCTTGCCGTTGGCGTTGAGCTGAGCCGCCCTGTGCTTCACCGACTCAATCGTGACCGGCGGCTGGTATGGCCCGAACGCTTCGGTTTCCGTGAATGAGTTTCGTGTGATGCCGGTTCCAGGATTGTAATAAGCGCCCGGCGCCAGCTTTCTGTCCGGGCCGCTTCCGGCAGGACCACGGCCGCTGTCGCCGAGGATCTCGGTATACTCAATCCCCATAATCTGGAAGCCCTCGAGTTGCTTCTCCAAGTCCGCGCCAGTTCCGCGCGCACCCGAATGCGTGCTCGGCATCCGCAGACCATAACGATCCAGCATCGCGCGGAAGGTTTTCGGGTCCATATTGTTGTATCCCGACGCTGGTTCAACCTCCCGATAACCCATCTGTGCGATTTTTGCGAGGACCCCCTCAAAATCTGACATCATCAGGTCTCGGACGGTGTAGAGTTCCAGCCCGATCTGGCTCTTCCAGGCAGATGCCCGTGAAGTCTGCGCCAATGCCTGGCTCAGGCCACCTCCCCAGAGAGTTGCGCCGCCAAGTGCGGCCGCGTGCTTCAAAAAATCACGGCGGAGGCGGCCTTCGGTGTTCTGCGCGGGCATGATGTGGATTTCCCTTCTCAGGTGAATTCTACCATTGGAGTAGAAGGCAGGAGCGGCGTCAGCACTGCCCGATACAGCGAGGGTGTTCCAGCCTAAAAGCTGCTTAAATCTGAGCATTGAAACCCGGTCTTGGAACGATGCATCCAATTAGTTGTAAAGGCGGGTTTTTATGAAGGCTGTTACGGGAATAAGCGCAAAACACATGGCGCTTCTGGATGAATACCGGATGGCTCTGAGTCTGTGGAGCGAAACGCGCGCGCTGTACTCGGCAGATGCCATTGAAGTACGGCAGGCGATACAGCACCTTGAAGCTCTGGAGGAAGACCTCACGCTTTGCGATGTGCCGGTTTCCACTGTTAAACAGCTAACTCCCCCGGCAACGGAATCATAACCACCTGCCGCAATTAACAGCGGAGATCCACGCTCTGTGGCGGCATTTCGTCCCACGGTCGCCGCCTGGGTTACGCTTTGCCTTTACGGCCGCCAGGCACCAGCCACCTCTCCATCGCTCAAGCTCTTCACGCTATCGCGTAAGAAGACGCCCTAGTGGGCGATCATCACGGAATCGTTTCCCATCATGTTTTTGCCGCCGAGGACCTTGCCCTCTAGGACGCCCTTCGTGTCGCTAGTCTGAAAACGCGTCAATGGAGTATCGAAATGACAGACCAGGTCCAACAGCCCGTCTCCGTTCACATCTTGCGGACCGCTGCAAAAAGCCAGGCTCTTCTCGCTACCCGTGTGCCCGAAGGTCAGCGAAGTCTGATCGACCTGGGCGACAGCGTCGAACAGGGGGCTGGAGAGAACCGCAACCGGAATCGTGCCTTTGCTCTTGGAGTTGATTGTGACCGGGTCTTCACCAGGCTTGATAGCGATGGTGACGGTCATGGTCTGAACCAGCTCAAACGCCCCGATATCGCAGGCGGAGCCTGACGGGCGCTCTCCGCCTCGCTGATCGGTCGCAACCAAAGTGACGCCATCGGTCAGAGTGCAGTAGTTGGCGGGACTTAGTGGTACGCCATCCACGGCTGCGCTGGAGGGCAGCAGCGCGATGGTCTGCGTGGGGCCACCGTTGTTCTTCAACCCGCCGGGATCGAGTCCGGCAGGGGTGCCGCTCTTATCCCCCACACTTGTAAGCCAACCGGCACAGGAAGCGTCGTCTGACAGGTTATGTCCCTGAGAGACGAATACCGCCCCATTGCCGGCGTAACAATTCCCACTCGAAAGGCTACTTGCAAGAATCGTGTTCTTCATAGTGAGAGTGCCGCTGTTCCCGATACCGCCGCCGTGGCAGCAGCCGGCCGTGTTGCCCGCGACGGTGCTGTTGGTGAGAGTGAGCGAGCCGAAGTTTTCGATGCCGCCGCCGAAGAAGAGCTTTACGGAGTTGCCAGAGACGGTGCTATTGGTGAGAGTGAGCGTGCCGCCGTTATAGATTCCGCCCCCGTAGCAGCAGTCGGCCAAGTTACTCGACACGGTGCTGCTGGTGAGAGTGAGTGTGCCCAAGTTTTCGATGCCGCCCCCGAAGTTGAGAGCAGAATTGCCTGTGACGGCGCTGTTGGTCACGGTCAGGATGCCTAAGTTGGAGACGCCACCGCCTCCCCCTCCGTTGAGGGCTTTCCCGTTCTCAATCGTCAAGCCGGAGATGGTGACCGTGGCGCCACTGTTCACCACGAAAACCCGGTCAGCGTTGTTTCCGCTGACCGCCAGATCGCGGGCGCCGGGACCGCTAATGGTCAGGCTCTTGTCAATCTTCAGTGCGCCTCCCGTCAATGTGATGGTTCCCGTCACGCTGAAAATAATGTTGTCGCCGGGACTGGCCGCGGCAATCGTGTCCCGCAGGGAGCCAGTTCCGCTATCTGCAGCGGAAGTCACAGTAATGGTTGCCGCTCGAATAGATGATGGGATGACGAACCCCAACATTGCAAAGACCGTGAGAAACCCTTTCATGACAACTCCCTCCCGCTACGGCGCACCGCAGCACTGCTGGTTAAGAATCGCCTCCCCCGCGGAGTTGGCCGCCAGCAGTTACCTGCTCGACGAGCACGCGATTCTGGCGGGTCGACATAATCGCCCCGCAATTGAGGGGATCGGATAGTAAGTCCCTTCACTCCAGGGACGTAATGCAAATTGAACCTATGAGAGGCTCCGTTCTACGGTTTTGGGACTAAGGTTTTGGGACTAAGGTAGAACGGTCGCTAGAGTCGCCCGAGTTCCATTGAATCCAATCCCAGCGCCGCGCCGACGCCTTCGCAGGTTCGGCGTCACTTCGCATTCACGGATTTTGGAATTAAACCGCCGCCGCGCCAGCCCCGCCGCGTGGGCGATATTCTAAGCTAAGGGATTCGGAGCGCACATTATGAAAAACCTCAAACCAGTCGACGTGGCTATCGTGGGCGGCGGCTGGACCGGCTTGATGATGGCGAAGGAGATCACCACCCGCAGCGGCTTGACGGTCTCGGTCCTCGAACGCGGGGGACCGCGCAAGACCGCCGACTATGCCCGGGACATGGACGAGCTCGACTATGCCGTCCGCCTTCGCATGATGCAAAACATCGCCGACGAGACTATTACGCACCGCCATTCAATGCGCGCTTCAGCCGTGCCTGTGCGGCAATACGGATCGTTTCTACCGGGCACCGGAGTAGGCGGCGCGGGCGAACACTGGAACGGCGCATCCTGGCGATTTCTTCCCAGCCTCTTTACGCTGCGCACTCATTTGAATGAGAAACATGGAGCCGCAAAGCTTCCCCAGAACCTCGCCGTCCAGGACTGGGGCGTGACGTATGACGATCTTGAGCCCCATTATTGGCGCGCAGAGCAGATGATGGGCGTCGGCGGAAAGGCCGGCAACCTCAATGGCAAGATCGTCGATGGTGGCAATCCTTTTGAAGGCCCGCGGCATCATGAATACCCTCTTCCACCGCTGAAAAACTCGCACCTTTCGGTACTATTTGAAGCAGGCGCAAAAAAATTGGGATATCGTCCGCACCCGGCTCCGGCGGCGAATTTGAGTGAAACCTATAAGAATCCGGACGGCATCACTCGCCCCGGCTGCGCCTATTGCGGCTATTGCGAGCGTTTCGGCTGTATGATCGGCGCGAAATCGCAGCCCTCCAACACACTGCTTCCCGTTCTGCAACGACGCAAGAATTTCGAGCTCCGAACGGGTTGCTGGGTGCGCCGCATCGTGCACAAGGACGGCAAGGCGACCGGAGTTCAATACGTCGACGCGCAGGGCAACGAGATGTTCCAGCCCGCGTCCATCGTGGTGCTGGCAACTTTCACGTTGAATAATACCCGACTGCTATACCTCTCGAAGATCGGCACGCCCTACGATGCCGCCTCCGGCAAAGGAACGCTGGGCAAAAATCTCACGCACCAGGTGGATGGAAACACGCGCGTGTTTCTCAACCAGCCTCTGAATGCGTTCATGGGCACCGGCACCCTCGCCATGCGCATCTCCGAATTCGATGGCGATCATGGACTCACCGGCTCGGAAGGTCTGCTGCGCATGGGCATGATTGGCGTGCTGTCGAACGGGAACCGTCCCATCGACACTTTCGACGTCTCTCCCCGCGGCTCCGCGAATACGAATTGGGGATCGGGATGGAAAGCCGCCGCGCTCAAATGGCGCGACCGCAATGCTGTCATCGCGCTTTCCGGCGAGCACCTTTCCTACCGCCACAATTTCATGGATCTCGATCCGACGTATACGGATAAGTTCGGCGACCCCCTCCTGCGATTTACACTCGATTGGACCGATCACGAATACCGGCAGTCAGAATATGCCAAGGAAATCGGACTGAAAATCGCCTCGGCCATGGGAGCTGTTTCGGCGGAACCTCTCGGCGGCCGTGCTCCCTATAACGTCGTCGGTTACCAGAGCACCCATATCCAGGGCGGCACGGTGATGGGCCTGTCCCCCGAATCCAGCGTGGTCAATCGCTATCAGCAGCATTGGGACGTGCAGAACTTATGGGTGATGGGCGCTTCGTGCATGCCGCAGAACGCCTCGCATAATCCCACGCTGACCATCTTGGCTACGACCACCTGGGCAGCGGATGCGCTCATCGAGCGATACCTGAAACATCCCGGAGGTTTAGCCTGAATCGACTGTCGCTCCGGGCGACCCTCACAATTCTGTCGGCATTATTTTTAGCCACTGGCGTCGCATGTCGGGCCCAAGCGCCTTCGGCAAGAGAACCGACCGAACCGGAGGCGAAAGAAGCGAGCACCCCTGCGCCCGCAGAACTCAACGCCAAGGAAACCGCACCGGCGCCGATCGCCGAGGAAAAGCGCACCGAGCTGAATCTCCTCGGCCAGACCGACGTGCAGGCCGGCGAAAGCCGCCGCAACGAAAACATCCAATTTAATCTCATCGACAACAACGCGCTCAAGGAGCTCAACGGCAGGCTCGGAACCACCGCCACCGCGACCTCCGAGTTCCGCCCCGAGTTGCGTTATTTCGGAACGGAATTCGGCAACAAGCCCTCCGGGCTGATTCGGCTTGACGCGGTACCACATTCGCGTGACTTTCACGCTGGAATATTTTTCACTCGCAGCGATAGCATCTTCAGCGGGCGCTCTTTCTTTCAGGTGGGGGACGTGAAGCCGGGCCACGAGAACAATTACGGTCTTGCAGCCGGGATGGGCCTGTGGCGCGGGGCGCATCTCGGGCTGAGCGGTTCCAGCCAGAAGCTGCGGGGCAATGTCAATGGCAACGTGCTGGTTCCGCTTGCGAGCGAACGCACGCCGCTCGCCACCGACCCCAATGTTTACAAATTGATCCAGCACTGGATCGATGCCTATCCCACGCTCCCGCCGAATCGCACGGATGTCGATCCCCGAGCGCTCAATATCAACTCGCCCCAGTCCATTAATACCGACGCTTCCACCATCCGCTTGGATCAGGACCTCGGCGCGCGCGATCGCGTGTTTTTCAGCCACGTCTTCACCAACCAACAGGTCAATGCGTTCGAACTGGTGGCCGGCCAGAATCCCGATACCAATACTAAGTCTCACACCGGCCGTGCAACTTGGAATCACTTATTCGATCCCGTCTCTTCACTGGACGTCACCTTTGGTTTTGACCGCGTCCACTCGCTGCTGGTTCCCGAACCGAACGCCGTCGGACCGCAGGTGATTATTGGAACCTCCTACCAGAGCCTTGGACCGGGTGCGACCATCCCAGTCGATCGAATCGTGAATCGCTTCCGCTATGCTGTTTTCTACCGCCGCCAAATGGGCAACCATCTTCTTACGGCAGGCTCCGAATGGGATCGCGATCAGACCAACGGCCGCGAAGCATCCAGCGATCGTGGCAATTATTATTTCCGCAGTGATTTCGGCCGTGACGCGATCACCAATTTCCGCCTGGGTATTCCCAGCCGCTACAGTGTCGGCCTGGGTGATGGCTATCGCGCCTTTCGCCAGTGGGAACAGCAATACTTCGTTGGAGACAACTGGAAAGTCCGTTCGACCTTTACGCTCAGCGCGGGCCTGCGCTATCAGCCTATCACGGGCCCCACCGAAATTAATCACATAACGCCGACCGACTACCAATGCGACTGCAACACTCTCGCGCCCCAGTTCGGCCTGGCCTGGCTTCTTCCGCGCGGAGGCATCCTGCGCGCCGGCTATGGTCTGCAATACGGCGAAATCTATCCGCAGACCATGCAGCAACTACGCTGGGATCCTCCAGGGTTTCTCAAGGTGGAGGTGCCCGCTCCCCAGCTCCTGAACCCGCTCGCCAACGCCTATCTGGGACCCGGCGCGCGTCACACGCAATTCGACGTGCCGAACAATCTCGAAGCTCCCTACTCGCACGAATATAGCCTTACCTGGGATCCGCTACCGGATCGTCCCTGGAAAATGCAGCTCAGCTACATTGGAAGCCGCACTCACAAGCTCTTCATGATGTGGTTCAATAATCGCGCTGTGCCGGTTCCCGGCGTTCCACAGACCACCGCGACTGTTACGCAGCGCCGTCCCGATCCTCGCTATTTCGAGCTCCGGCAGGTGCGCAATGCTTCCAACGCGTATTTCGACGCCGCGCGCATCGACCTAAAGGCGCCCCTCTGGCACGGATTAATGGTGGACGCCTCGTACTGGTTCAGTAAAGCGCTGGATAGCGGAAGCAACTACACCAATATGGCTGCGGGCGATGAAGCGCGCCAGGGTTATAGCCAGTCGCAAGATCCGGTGGAGCAGGATCTCAAAGCCGTGAGCGCGTTCGATCAATCCCACGCCGCGACGGTGCGCTTTCAGTATGCGATTCCCAATGCGCCCAACCGGGTTCTGCAACGAGTGACTGGGGGATGGCGCATCTCCGGTGTCTTCCTCGCCAAGACCGGACTGCCCTTCACGGTTATCTCAGGGTCGGATGGACCCGGCTCGGGCAATGTCGACGGCAGTAATGGCGACCGCCCGAATTTGCTCGACGTCGCGATTCTCGGGCACTCCATTAATAATCCCGACACCTCACGGCAATTGTTGCCACGGTCGGCGTTCGCGCTCATCCAGCCGACGGATGCACGCGGGAATCTGGGATTCAATACCTTCCGCCGCGGCGGCATTCGCAATATGAATGCATCGCTCGCCCGCTCCTGGCCGCTGCATTCCGAAATGAATCTTACTTTCCGCGCCGATTCGATCAACTTCTTCAACACGCCTCAATTCGCGGAGCCCGGCAGCGACCTCAGCTCCCCCGCTTTCGGCAAAATCACCAACACTCTGAATGAGGGACGGAGCTTCCAGTTCACGCTTCAACTCCAGTTCTGAGAAAGACTGTAAGGTTTTCAAAGCTCGCGCGTCAGCTTCATTGAACGCGCCAGAGGCGCTCACTAAGGAGATCAAGACAATGAAGAAAATAGTATTGGTAACCGCCGTTTGGTCCGCCGGCCTTGCAATGAGCACAGCTGCAAGCGCGGCAGATCGACCCTTGGAGTATCGAGTTCTCGCGACATCCAGGACGTCCACGATGGAAAAGGAACTCAATCAGGCGGCTGCCGCAGGCTATCGCTTCAGCAAGGCGATGGGCGGGAAGTCAGCGAATGGCGGACAAGAAGTCATCGTGGCCATGGTGAAGAACCCCGCCGCTCCGGGCCAAGGCATCCTTAAATATCGACTTCTCGCCACCACCAGGACCTCGACCATGCAAAAAGAGATGCAACAAGCGGCCAATGATGGTTACGCCTACCTGGAACAGACCGTCTTCGAGACGGCGTTTGGAGGCAAAGAAGTGGTGGTCATCATGGAGCTAGACCCTTCCAGAAAAGTGATGCACACGTCCTACCGGTTGCTGGCGACCACCAAGACCTCAACCATGCAAGAAGAGTTACAGGAAGCCGGAGCACAAGGGTATATCTTGGTGGGGCTTACCGTGGGTAAGACGGAAATCGGAGGCGACGAGGTTGTCACGATTCTGCGGCGAGATGACTGATACTGGCTGCGGCCGGGCGCCTCTCACGATTCGTCCGGCCGGCAACCTGCGGCGCCCTTCGGCTTGCAGTGACAATCCAGACAGCCGTGCTCCGCACAGCTCCCGCAAGCCGTGCGCACCTGTTTGCGGAGCGCCTCCCTCGCCCGATGTACTCTCACGGCAGCATTCCCGGCCGTAATCCCCGCCTGCTTGGCTAAATCATTCAGGCTTCTTTCCTCAAGATCGATGACTCGCAGTGCGGCCTGGTAGTCCGGCTTGAGCGTCTCTAACAAGCCGGATACGCATTGGCAGATTTCCTGTTTAAGGTCAGCCTCCGGCGCCTCATGCGTGACCATCTCCTTCCCCCAACCTTCCAGTGCCCGTCCCGTGGCAGCACGATGCCGATAGTGATCGATGACAGCGTTACGCAGTATCCTATAAAACCACGCGACGGCGCTCTCTTCATCGCGCACGTCCGCCCCTCGTTCCAGTCCCCGCACAAACGCCGACTGCAGAATGTCTTCCGCAGCCGCCCTGGATTCCACCCGGGTTTGCAGAAACGCCAAAAATTGCCTGTGACTATCCACCAGCCGCTGGATCGCCGCAGGCGACAGGGAATTCATCGATTCCGGCTCACTTGTCATGACGCAAGCCTAACACGCGCCCGACGGATCGGGCTGATTCGACCGACTGTAATGTTTCCAGAGGACGTCCGTCAGCCCCTATGAAAGCGCCATACGCGCAACAAAGAAAGAGGAGAAAAACAATGTCCAACGTAAAGAATCCGACCATGCAGAATGCGGCCGCCAAGTCTAGTTGTTGCGGGACCTGCGATTGTGGAACCTGCGCCTGCGGTTGCCCCAAGAACGCATGCCACTGCCAGGAGAACGCCTGCCAGTGCGGTTGCAGCAAGCCTTCCGGCACACGCTAGCCGGCCATGGCCTCGCCCACCGGAAGTGTGGGCGAGGCCGATTCGATGCAGACCGCACCCAATATCTTGAAAGGATGAAATATCAATGAATCAGACTATCGATTTCCTGCTGACGCATGGCTCTGCCGTATTGTTCTCTTTTGTATTGGCGGAGCAGCTCGGTTTGCCTGTGCCTTCGACTCCGGTGCTGCTCGCGGCCGGCGCGCTCGGAGGTCTCGGCAGATTGAATCTTGCCGTCGCATGGCCTCTTGCCATACTGGCGTCTTTGATCGGCGATGCTTTCTGGTTCTATCTCGGCAGGACTCGCGGCATGTCAATTTTGCGGCTGCTCTGCAAGATTTCCCTGGAACCGGAATCGTGCGTGCGCAAGACCAAATCTGCGTATTCCAATCAAGGCGCGAGATGGTTGCTCTTTGCCAAGTTTGTACCGGGATTGAACACGCTTGCTCCTCCGATGGCTGGTATGTTCAATGTCGGTCCTTGGACGTTCATTGCCCTGGATGCCGCTGGCGCCGGCCTTTGGGCCGGTGCATTCATGCTCGCCGGCTGGCTGTTCCGCGACCAAATGGAATTGGTTGCCTCGCTTATGGCTAAGCTGGGCTTTTGGCTAGGAGTGGCATTGCTCGCAGTCCTTGTGCTCTATATCATCTTCAAATGCGTTAGGCGTGCGCGCGTCCATCGATCACTCAGAATCGCCCGGATCACGCCTTTAGAACTTAAGCAGCGGATGGATCAGGGCGAGCGTATCACTATCATCGATCTGCGCAACGCTTTTGAATGGCAGAAGGGTCATATTCCAGGCGCCCTTATTCTCAGCGAAGACCAGCTCGATACCGTTATTCCCTCGTTGCTGGAAAGACAAGTCATACTCTATTGCTCCTGCCCGAACGACGTCTCCAGCGCCGGCATAGCCGTTCGTTTAAAGCTGAAAGGAGTCAAATTCATTCGGCCCCTGGAAGGGGGCTTCCCGAACTGGATGGGTCTCGGGCTACCGGTAGAAGTCCTGCAATGATGCTCCGCTCTGCCGGTTCCAGTCAAGAACCGCTCCCCACGTCGTGTCTACGCTTTATTCAGCGGGAACCGGCAGATAAACTGCGGCGCCGTCCCCGGACTCGGATTACGGCCGCCGCCCAGCCCCGCATCGCAGTAGTACACGTAGTCGTCCTTGATGCACATCCCGTGCGGATCGGGATCGGTCGGCGCGATCGTATAAATTTCCAGGATCTTGCCGGAATCGGCGTCAATCTTATGCAGGACGCGATTGCCCGCCGCCAGCACCCACAGTTTTCCGCCGTACCACGCGACACCGTGCGGCGTGTCCATATTGAGCGAGACCATGCGCAGCATTCGCAGGCCGTCTTTTGGATCTGTCTCAAGCGCCAGCCTCTGCGACGGCGCGATAACCCACAGCTTGTCGGTCTCCTTCACGTAGGTGGTACCGTGCGTACTGCCCCACGGCGATTTGTAGCCCCACGCCTGCTTGCCGGTTTTCATTTCGCATTTGACTACCTCACCGTACCGGCGGTCGAATGGACGATCAAACGAGCGCTTCGCAGCCGCCGTGCCCGCCCCGTTGCAGCCGATCCACAAATAGCCGCCACCCACAGCCAGTCCGCTGGTGTTGTGCGCCTGCGCAACTAAGTCCTCCATGACCTTGCCGGTCTGCCAGTCGAGCTTGTTGACGCGTTCTGACACCTGATCACCCACCCAAAGGCCATCGGGCATCGCCTCCAGGGCATTCGGATACCGGTCTGGGCTCTTGAATAACTTCTCGACCTTAGCCCTGTAAGTCGGCGCTTCTACCTTCGGGCCGCCGGACCCTTCCTGCGCCCGCAGCACGCTTGGCGTGATACTTGCCGCACCGGCCGCCGCCGCGGCGGCCCCCAGAAAATCTCTTCGTTTGAGCTTCATATTTTTCCCGATTCGGATCGCGATCCGCTCTCAATTCTAGCTCAGCAGCTTCACCTTGATGTTGCGAAATTCGATTCCCTTACCAGTCACCGCGTGGGTGGCCCACTGCAGACCGATTTTGCCCGAAGCGTGCTTAGAATCATGTCCGTCAAGAATTTTCTTCCCGTTGAACACGATCACGAAGTGATCCCCCTGGGCGGTGATCTCGAACCGGTTCCATTGGCCGTCAAGGATGGGAGCTTGGTCGGCCTTTAACACGCCCACCAGGCTTCCGGTGTCGAAACCCGCTGCCGAATCCTTCAACGCCCGTTTATCGTTCTCGCGGATCTGCACTTCGTAGCCCGGCATCCCTCCGCCTGCCTTCTTGGCGTTCGGTTGAGCTGGTGTATAGCGCAGATAGACGCCGCTATTGACGTCCGGCGTAGTGCGAAATTCGAGCCTCAGTTGAAAGTTGTCGTACGTGTCGTTCGTGAAAAGATTCCCATTGTCATCCGAGTGCAGCGCGATCGCGCCTTCCTTCACGCTCCACTCGGCCTTGCCCGTGCGCGTCCAGCCGTTCAAGGTCTTCCCATCGAACAACAGCATCCAGCCGTCCGACTTCTCTTTCGCGGTTAGCATGTTCGACGTTTCGGGAGGAGCGGCAACCGCCACCCAGACTCCCAGCCCTGCTAACGCTGCCAAAATGCGCTTCATATCGTTCCCCCTCAGAAGTTGTTGCCTCGCTCGGCTTACAATTATCCTCAATTTCCGCGTCCCGGGTATCCCGAAGCATTTCCCGCGCCTTTCGTGATAGTGTTTCCAGGGAGGATCTCGGATACAAATGAAGTCCAGCACCTGTGTTCTGCTGCTCACTCTGGCGTGTTTCATGCCGCTGCGCCTGGCGCGTGCGCAAACCCTGACCGGCGCCATCGACATTCACGCGCACTCTGATCCGGACGGCACGCCCCGCTCGATCGACGCTATTGATCTAGCGAAACTGGCAAAGAGCCGCGGCATGCGCGCCATTGTGCTCAAGAACCACTACGAGCCCACTGCCTCGCTCGCTTATATCGTTCGCAAAGAAGTGCCTGGCATCGAGGTCTTCGGCGGCATCTCGCTCGATCTCACCAATGGCGGCGTGAATCCCGCAGCCGTCGAGTGGATGACCAAGGTGAAGGGCGGCTACGGGCGCGTGGTATGGTTTCCGACTTTCGACTCAGAGCACAACGCCGCCCCCCAGCACCGCCCCTTCGCCCCAGTTGCCAAGGACGGAAAGCTGCTGCCGGAGGTAGTGAAGGTGATCGGCATCATCGCGCAGCACAACTTGGTGCTGGAGTGCGGCCATTCCTCGCCGGCCGAATGCTTAATGCTGCTCCGCGAGAGCAAGCGTCAGGGCGTAAAGAATATGGTCGTAACTCACGCCAACAGTAAGCTTGTCGACATGTCCATTCCGCAGATGCGGGAGGCTGCGCAATTGGGCGCCTATCTGGAATTCGTTTACGTGAAGCCCGGTTCTCCGGAAGCCCAAGCGCACCTTAAGGCCATTCGCGCAGTGGGCCCCGAGCACTGCATCTTATCGAGCGATTTGGGCCAAGCCAACAATCCGCTGCATCCCGACGGCCTGCTCGCGCTCTACCAGTATTTAGTGCAGCAGGGCCTCACTGTGGCGCAGATCGACCAGATGGCGAAAGCGAATCCCGCGAAGGTTTTGGGCCTCACTCCCTGATTCATGCGCCTTCTGCTAATCCTCGCCGCGGCATTTCTCGCTAGCTGCGAGCAAACGCCCGCGCCGCCACGCGATGCGACTAAAGAACCCTGGTATCGCCATGACGTCGAGCAGTTGAGTGCAATGAACCGTGAAGCCGACAGCGCCTTTGCCGCTGGCAAATCCGATCAGGCCGCGGCGCTCATCGAAAAAGGACAGCCTCTCGTCGCCCGCCTAATCGCTGTCCCAAATCCTACCTTGGAAGCCGCCGTCGCGGCATCTGATTTGGACCATCTATACGGCCGCATGCTCCTCTCCAACCACCACTACGGATGGGCCCGACTCCTCTTCCAAAAAAATCTTTCGCGCTGGAAGCACTGGCAGCCGCAAACTCCCGAGACTGCACGTCTGCTGAAGCAGGCCGAGTCGGCCATAGCCGAGTGCGACCGGCATATCCTTGAGTGAGTCGTCGCCGCGTCTGATACAATTCGCGCTGGGAGGAAACGTGTTACAAAGTCGCTCGTTCATCGCCACCCTCGCCTGCGCGCTCTCGCTAGGTCTGGCTTCGGCAAAAGCTGCCCCCGCCTTGCAGATTTACTTCATCGACGTCGAAGGCGGAGGAGCCACGCTCGTCGTTACGCCAACGGGTGAGTCCATGCTGATCGATAGCGGCAACGCCCCGCCCAATGCCGAGCGCGACACCAAACGGATCTCCGCGGCCATGCAGCTCGCCGGCCTGAAGAAGCTCGACTACCTGTTTATCACGCACTATGACACCGATCATGCGGGCGGCGTGGCCACCTTGGCCAAGATGACTGGCATTGGCAAATTTGTCGATCACGGCGATATGGATACCGCGTGGTTTCAAAACCCCAACTATGACGAGCGCTGGAAGAATTATCTCGCCGCCTCGTCGGGAAAGCGCATGATCGTGAAACCGGGCGACGGGGTTCCCTTGAAGGGGGTGCGTGTCCAGGTGGTCTCCGCGAACGGCGAGGTTCTGTCGAAGCCCATCAATGGTGGCGGCGGACCCAATCCTTACTGCGATAACGCCGAACAGAAGGAGCCGGATAAGAGTGAGAATTCGCGTTCCGCCGGGCTTCTGCTTACCTACGGAAAATTCAAATTCCTCGACGTTGGCGATCTTACTTGGGACAAGGAGATGGCTCTGGCCTGCCCTGTGAACAAGCTGGGCACGGTGAGTCTTTACCAGGCGACGCATCATGGTTTTTGGCACAACGTGTCGGGAGCGCCGCCTCACGTGATGGCGATTCAGCCCCAGGTTGTCGTCGTCAACAACGGTCCGCGGAAGGGATTCGATGGTCCGGAGAAATTTGAGAAAATTGCCAAGATTCCCGGAATCGAAGGTATTTGGCAGGGGCATCTGTCGCTCTTCAACGACAAGGATCACAACACCAAGGAAGACATGATCGCCAACCTGGAGCCTTCCGAGCAATGCCAGGCGCATTGGATCAAAGTCGCGATTGAATCCAACGGCAAATTTACCGTCACCAACAGCCGCAATGGGTTCAGCCAGACCTATCAGGCCAGGTAGCGTAAATCAGTAAAACATCTACCCTACTTCTTCGTTCGCGCGCCGCAACAACGATCGCATATAAGCGATGATGTAGGCCGTGCCGGCCCGCCGCATTCCGGATTCGCCGACCAGTTCCGGAACGTGGTCCGGCTCGGCTGCGCCGGTAAAGCGCACTTCGCGCAGCGCCTTCATCACCTGGTACATGTCCATATACCCGTCATCCGGAAAGGTCTCGACGAAATGCGGCAAGGGCGAAGACACGTTGCGGAAATGCACTTCAATCAGCTTGCCCCGGCGTCCGAAATCCTGGATCATCTCGAACACGCTCTTGCCCATCTTATCGCCGCCTTCCGACCAGGTGCCGACGCAGAACGTCAGCCCCCAATAGCGGCTGCCGTTGGAAAGCTGCTCGGCTCGATGGTAGCCCTCATAATTCGTGAACAGCTTGGCCACGCCGTTCATCTTCGCCAGCGGCGGATCGTCGGGATGCAGCGCCAGCGTTACTTTGGCCTCCTCGGCGGCCGGCAGCACCGCCTTGAAGAAGTAGGCATAGTTGCTCCACATTTCGTCGGCAGAATATTCGCGATCGAACATCTGCTTTTCCACCTTATTATGGAAATCGCTGACGTCAAATTCGCGAGCCTTATAGCCCCGCCTCTCGACGATGCTAGTGGTGTAGGTATTCCCCGGATGAAAATCGTAAGACGCCACCGGGATGCCCAGGCGCCCGCAGTCACGCAGAAATGTGCAATAGGTGTCGATATCTTTGTCGCGTCCCGGACGGCCAAGCTGCACGTTCAGCGACCGGTATGCGGACTGCACGCAGGAATAAATGCCGATCCCCTGCTTGGCGAACCGCTCATGAATCGCGCGCAGCATTTCGAACGAAACCTCCTCTTCGCCAAACTCCACGCGGGCCCAACGCATGCCGATCTGCTTCAAAAATAATATGTCGTCGTCGCTAAGGCGCGAGCTGACACGGTGCGCGATCTTGGTGTTGGCCGGGTCGAATTCGTCGAGGCGCTTCGACTTAGTTTGCGCTCTCCCGGCCACCCTACCAATCAAAGGAGCGGCAGCGAGCATCGTGGTCCGTTTGAGGAAATCTCGTCTTCGGTTGTGGCTACGCAAGATGGGCTCCTATAAACGCGGTAACGCCTTCCTCGCAATGGCCTTAACGGTATCCACCGCATTTGGTCCCTTCGGTAAGCTGATTCTCAAGATCAGGCTTCCCTTCTTGGCGTATAAGTCCGCGGAACCTTCGAAGTCGGGGTTCACGAAAGCGCCACTGCCAAACTCGGGCAGCGACACCGGATTCTTGCCACCGTTCCGGCTTTTCCAGTAGTTGAGTTCGCCATCCGCCAAGCCGACCCGGATCCAAGCCGGCGCCTTCGCGGGCGTATACTCACAGGCGACTTCACCCGGCCCGCCCGGCTTGGGAGCTCCCTTCAATGGGCCGGCAATCTGTTCGAGTTCAGCCGCAGTGATCAGCTTACAAGGATCGGGAATTGCCGGCGCAGCCTCGATAGAAAGCGTAGAGCCACCAACCAGGAACAGCGCAACACCGCACAAGAACAACTTTGACAGCGATTGTCGGTCGAAGATTTGCATGTGCCTATATTTTAGCTCTTTTAGGTGTGATAACCTCCATCCGGTAGTGGGTCAGTTTGAAACTGACGCACTACCCTCCATCGCTCAGATCCCGGATTAACTGGCGGCTCCGTTTGTAACCTTTTCGAGATTCAGGACTCTGTATAACTATGCTCACGGTGGATTGCCAGTTGCTGCCCGATACCGTGCTGGTGGAGCGGATACGATCCGGCGAAGTTGGCCTTTTTGAATTGCTGATGCGCCGTTACAACCAGCGTTTGTTCCGCGTCATTCGCTCGGTGAATACAGATGATTCGGAAGCCGAGGATGTCTTGCAGGATGCCTGGGTTCACGCCTTCGAACACCTGGGTCAATTTGAAGGCAGATCCAGCTTCGCAACTTGGGTAACGAAGATCGCGCTTCACGGGGCGCTTAGACGTGAGCAACAGCGAAAGCGGTTAGTTGCGTTAGAAGACGTGAATGGGGAGATTACAGCGGAGGCCGAACAAGTGAGCTCGACTACGGATAATCCAGAACAACAAGCCTTTCAGGGGGAAATGAGGCAAGTGCTTCGATCGGCAGTGGACCGCCTGCCCAGCGCGTACCGTGCGGTATTCATGCTACGTAAAGTAGAGCAGATGAGTACGGCGGAAACCGCCGAGTGCCTGAATCTATCTGAGGAGGCCGTCAAAACCCGCCTGCACCGCTCGCGATCGCTGCTGCAGCAAGATCTGGAGAACCAGTTCGGACCGGCTACCGCGGAATCCTACTCCTTCATGGGGCATCGTTGCGATCGCACGGTGGCAGCCGTGATGCAGCGACTTGGCAACGGGAGTACGACCGTATCATTGTGAGACGACGCTGGCGTAGCTGCAACTCGATCCGATCGCTAGTATAGCTGCTTGGAAACATTATCATGCACCATCCCTTGGTCGCGAAGCAACAGCTCGCCTTGAGAAATACGAAGGCCTAATCGCGGCAGGAAGGCCGGCTCAGTTGCCGACAAATGGTAAGCGGCGACGGCGGTTCGCGGCCAAAAGGTTGTGAACGAGGCCAATCGCCACCAAAAAAGAACTTGTCCGTCCGTTGTCACTGAATGTCATCTCCGTCATCGAGATGTGAGAGCGATTCACAAATTGTTTACAAGCCTTTTACAGTTTCAACGCAACGTATATCCTCCCCACAGCTCTGGATTATCAGGAAGCCGGAGTCGGCACCGATTTCGAATACCCTCTGGTCCTAAAGGGAGGACGATTCAATGCGAATACGCATGTCATTTCGCTCTAGGAGTGCTTTAGCGGGGGCGTTGTTCTTAGGCGCTGTGATTTTTCTCGGGTTGATGGTGGAAAGAGTCCGAAGCCAATCAACGAATCAAGATTCCACCGCCAATAACGCTGTTCAGTTGGTCACGCTGGGACGCCAGATTTTCCGCTTTGACACGTTCGGTGATCAAGCGTTCTGGGGCGATACGCTTAAACTGCACCAGGCGATCGAGGGATCCGGACTCGGCGGAATTGGGCCGGGAGTCAGTCCAAAAACGGCGCTCGCCGTTGGATTAAAGATTGATGTAGATGCCCTGCCAAACAATTTGGTCGAGCGGGTCAAGCACGGCAACGTCAATCTGAACGATCCCGCTGTTACCGTTGCGCTACTTAAGTTGAATGCGGTTGTTGGCGTTACCGGTGTTTTCGATTCGACGGGAGCGCTTAAGTCCATGGGGATTCAGTGCGCATTGTGTCACTCCACCGTCGACAACTCCGCGCCTGCGCTGTGCGCGGGCGTCATTGAGCCGAACCCGGGCACTGGGTGCATCGGGCATCGTCTGGATGGCTGGCCCAATCGTGATTTGAACGTGGGCGCAATCATCGCGCTCGCACCCGATCTGACCGTCGTCGCAAATCTCTTGTCCACAACTCAGGCAAACGTAAGAAGTGTCCTCAACACTTGGGGACCCGGAAAATTCGATGCCGAATTGTTCCTCGATGGCAAAGCCTCAAATCCCCAGCAAATAACTGACGGAACCGTTACTGCTACGAATGTGCCGGGCGCGACGCTGATTCCGCCTGCGTTCGGTCTGGGAGGAGTGAATCTTCACACTTGGACGGGTTGGGGATCGGTTCCCCACTGGAATGCCTTCGTCGCGACGCTCGAAATGCATGGAAAGGGCAGATTCTGGGATCCGCGATTGAATATGGGTGGACAGTTTCCGATCGCGGCCACTAACGGTTTCGGAGACTTAAGATTGCCCAACGGGCAATATATTAGTCCCGATGACGATATGGTCACATCCAAACTGGCAGCTCTGCAGTTCTATCAACTGGCCATCGCTTCGCCGCAACCTCCTGCCGGAAGCTTCGATGCGGCGGCCGCCGCCCGCGGCGATGATCTGTTCAGCGGAAAGGCCAAGTGCAACAACTGCCACGTCGAACCGCTCTGGAGCGACTCGGGCTGGAACTTGCACACTCCTTCCGAAGTCTGTATCGACAGTTTTCAAGCCGACCGGGCACCGGATCACCGATATCGAACTTCACCCATTGGTGACTTGTTTACTCATTCCAAGGGTGGGTTTTATCATGACGGACGTTTCCCGGCGCTTACGAATGTTGTCGATCACTACAACACCTGCCTCTCCCTGGGTCTTACGAGCAGCGAGAAAAGCGACCTGATCCAATATCTGCTGAGTCTAACGTTCGGGCCTCACCCTTCCGGAAAGAAGTCAGGTAAGGGGGCCTCAGGCTCGAATGGACATTAGGTGACAGCTGCACATGACATGCCTAGAGCACCCGCACGGTCGGCCATCTAGAGCCGAACTTGATTCCCTCATTACCAAAGGAGACCTATTATGATTTCGCAACTACCCTCTGGACCACCAATGAAATTCCGCTGGCTGAAGCTCTCTATTTGCGCTTGTCTCGCTTTCGCTGCGATTAGCGCATCAGCCCAGACACAATTGGACCCGAACCAGACCAATGGCTTTGGCAACGGTAAGTTGGTCACGTTCACTTACCTTCAGAATTTTGACTGCGTCGACCAGCCGACACTGGACCTCGATTTCAACGGGATCAAGGCCCAGTCCGATCCGAATGAGATGCAAACGCCGATTTGCCAGGTGGTGACCGAACCCACAGCCGACCCAGCCGGCCGGGGAATTAAACACACGGCGCATCTCTATGTATTGGTTCCCATGTTCGGCAGTGACACCAATCCAAATGACGCTATGGCCTGCCCTGATGGAGGGCGCCCCGGCGAACTGTGTGGACCCGCGCTCGGCCGCGCCCTGATCTCGCTCTTCGGATTCGTACCGGAAGCTTGGAAGACGCATCCGGCCGTCTCGACCCAGTGCCCCGATCCGAATAACGCTGTGCCCGGCACGTGCACCATGCACGCTTCCTCGGTCGACCTTTCCGTC
>DATJEI010000173.1:0-5603 GCA_035496735.1 Bryobacteraceae bacterium
GCTTAGAGCGTCTTCAGGTACGCGATGATGTTGTCCTTGTCCTCGGAACTGATGGCGTCGCCGAACGGGGGCATGGCGCCGCTGCCGTCGGTGATGAGCGCTTTCACGTTCGCCTCGTTCACCGGCTTGCCGTTCACCAGCTTCTCGCGCTTGAACAGGTCCTTCAGACCAGGTCCCACCTTGGTTTCTGTCGAGTCGCTGTTGTGGCACGGCGCGCAGCTCTCAAACGCGGCTTGCCCTTTCTTGGCGTCCGGGTCGGCGGCGGTCAAAGGGAGGCCGGCCGCCACCAGCAGGCCTAAACTCGCGAGTGTGAGAATTCCTTTTTTCATAATCTCTAGTCTACAATCTTGACGTATGCCGATCCAAGTGGGTGACAAGGCCCCCAACATTAAAACTTCTGAATTTTCGCTGGCGGATGCGAAGGGCCAGCGGGTGGTGCTGTTCTTCTTTCCGAAGGCCGATACGCCGGGATGCACCATGGAGGCCTGCGAGTTCCGCGACGCGCAGAAGACTTTCACGCGGAAGAACGCGGCCATTGTCGGCATCTCGCCCGATAAGCCCGCGGCTCACGCCAAGTTCGCGGCGAAGTACGGCCTGCCGTACACGCTGGTCCCCGATCCGGACCACGCCATCGCGGAAGCCTATGGCGTGTGGAAGGAAAAGAGCATGTACGGACGCAAATATATGGGCATCGAGCGCACCACATTCGTGATCGACGAAAAGGGCAAGGTCGGCAGGATTTTCGCCAAGGTCAAGCCCGCCGGACACGCCGCCGAAGTGCTGGAGGCTTTGGCGAAGTGACTCAATTCACCGGCTGGAAACGCTGCACGCGCCGCCCGGTGTCGGTTTCGGCGACGTAAAGATTGCCTTTGGAATCCACCGCGATCGTATGGCCATGGGTGAAGTCGCCGATCTGATGTCCCGGGCGGCCGAAAGTGGAGAGGATCTTGCCGCTTTCGTTCTCGACGATGGTCACCACCTCGTTGCGGCCGTTCATCACGTACAGGTATTTCTCCTGCGGGTCGCGTGAAAATGCCACCCACCACACCGTGCCGCGCGGATCGGGAAGCTTCGGCGTTCCGGTTCTGATCCAGATGTTGCGCAGGAACTTACCTTCTTTGTCGAAGACTTCGACGCGGTCGCCGGAGCGGTCACAAACGTAGATCAGCCCGCCGCGGCTCATGTTGATGCAATGCACGTAGTGTGAAAACACGCCGGGAGCGCCGTCTTCGGCTTCCTGCGCAGTTCCCTGGCGGCCCCACTGGCGCAGGAACTTGCCCGTTTTGTCGAACACCACAACCCGGCGGTTGCCGTATCCGTCAGACACATAAATATCTCCGTTGCCGGGATCGACAACGATGCCGGCGGGATTATACAGGCGGTCGTGCGCCGCGTTCAGCGGCTTGCCTTTTTGGGTGCCGTCGGTCGAGTCCACCAGCCCTCGCGTGCCGATCTGCATCAGCATCTTTCCTTCGTGGCTGTATTTCTGAATGATGCCGTCCGTGTTTCCGCCCACCCACACGTTGTTGTCGCGGTCAAAGGTGCAGCCGTGGATGGAATTCGGCACCACATTGGGGTCGCCGAAGGAGTTGACCAGCGCGCCGGCGGCGTCGAACACGAGGATGGGCGGAGCCTGCTGGGAAGTTTCTTTCTCTTCTTCGGTAATATTGCGGCGATTAACCACCACGACGTGATCGTGCGAGTCCACGCACACGCCTCCCAGTTGGCCCACGATCCAACCGGCCGGCAGCGGCTGGGGCCAGGAAGGATCCACCGCGAACTTAGGCGCGTCTTGCGCGGCGGCTGCCAGCGCCAAGCCCAGCAGCATTCCAATGACTGACATTTTGCTCATGTTTCTTCTACTCTAACTTTCCGCCGCGACGGCGGCCTGAACTGATGCTTGCGCCGCGCGAAGCCCACGGTCGACCAGATTATCACGCGCCGAACTGCGCCGGATGCTAGCGTTCCGATTCCGCCTCGGCTTCGGCGGCCCCCGTGGGTCCGGCGGAAAGAGCGTCGGCGATCAATTGCCTGGCGCGCTCGGCGTCTTCTTCGGCCACGCGGATTTCCTCCGCGAGATTCGGCAGCGGGCTGTCGCCCACCAGCACGGTGTCGATGCCGTTCGATTCCAGCAGTTGCCGGACAGTGAGCACTTCCATCTCTTCGATGCCGCCGCCCGCCAGGCGGAAGACCGTCACCAGGCCGGGTTCGTTCGAGGGGTTGTTGTCAGATACCATTCCCTGAGGATACTCCGTAGAATGGAAGCATGGCTAGAAATAACGGAGAAAGTTTCGTTTGGTTCCTGATCGGTGCGGCGGCTGGCGCCAGTGTGGCGCTGTTGTATGCCCCGCAGTCGGGCGATAGAACCCGGCGCATGCTGGGGCGCAAGTTGGCCGATGGCCGCGAAGCCCTGGAAGAGCAGGGAAGCGATTTGCTCGAGAAAAGCCGGGAGCTGTTTGAGAAGGGCCGCAAAGTGGCCGACGACGCTGCTGAGCTATTTGAGAAGGGCCGCAGCATGGTGAAGGGCTAACCGGCAAAGCGGCCAGCTTGACACCATTCGTCAACGAAGTCTATGCGGACTTTTCTGCGCCCGAAGTGTGGGCGAAGGCGGAATCGGCGCTTAACCTGGTGCGTTCGCAACTGGGGCGCGATTACGACCTGTGGATCGCGGGCGGCGCGCATCGCACTGGCGATCTGCTGATCAGCGTAAATCCGTCGCGGCCCTCTGAAGTTGTAGGCCGGCATCACAAGGCGACCGCTGAACTGGCGAATCGCGCCATCGAAGACGCTCACGCGTACGCGCCGGTTTGGGGCCGGACAGCAGCGGTTGAGCGCGCGCGCCTGCTTACGGGCGCGGCCGCATTGCTTCGCGAGCGTAAGTTCGAATTCGACGCATGGCTGGTATTGGAAGCCGGCAAGACCTGGCCGGAGGCTGAAGCGGAAGTCTGCGAGGCGATTGACTTCTGCGAATATTACGCGCGCCAGATGGTGCGGTTCGCCGCTCCGGAAGCGGTGGTGCAGATGCCGGGGGAGCGTGACGACCTGGTGTACCTGCCGCTAGGAGCGGGCGTCATCATCCCGCCGTGGAATTTTCCGCTGGCGATTCTGGCGGGCATGACGGTGGCAGCGCTGGTCGCGGGCAATACCGTGGTGATCAAACCGTCGAGCGAAACGCCGACCGTTGCAGCCAAGTTCGTTGAGGTACTGCATCAGGCCGGGTTCCCGCCGCGAAGTCTGGCGCTGTGCACGGGCAGCGGAGCCGTCATCGGCGATCTTCTGGTAGAGCATTCCAAGACCCGCTTCGTCTCCTTCACCGGCTCGCGCGAAGTCGGCCTGCGCATCAATGAATTGGCCGCCAAGCCGCGTAAAGGCCAGATCTGGATCAAGCGCGTGATGGCCGAGATGGGCGGAAAAGACGCCATTATTGTGGATCGCGAGGCCGATTTAGACAGCGCCGTCGCGGGCGTGGTGCAGTCCGCGTTCGGCTATCAGGGGCAGAAGTGCTCCGCCTGCTCGCGCGCGATTGTGGACGATCCGGTGTACGACGAGTTCGTCGAAAAGCTGGAAGCCAAAGTCTCGGCGCTCAAGGTTGGCGCTCCCGAAGACCGGTCGAATTTCATGGGTCCGGTAATCAGCGCGGGCGCGCGCAGGACCATTCTCGATTACATCGAAATCGGCCGCGGAGAGGGACGGCTGATCGCGGGCGGCGGCGTCCTGCCGGGAGAGGGCTATTTCGTGCAGCCGACCGTATTCGCGGGCGTAGAATCCAAGGCGCGCATTTTTCAGGAAGAGATTTTCGGACCGGTGCTGACGGTTTCCCGCGCGCGTGATTTTAGCCATGCGCTGGAACTGGCGAACGACACCGAATACGGCCTCACCGGCGCCGTGTATTCGCGCAACCCCGAGACCATTCATCGCGCACGCCAGGAATTCTTCGTGGGCAACCTTTACATCAATCGCAAATGCACCGGCGCCATGGTGGGCGCGCACCCCTTTGGCGGCTTCAATATGTCGGGCACCGATTCGAAGGCCGGCGGCCCCGACTACCTGTTGCAGTTTCTGCAAGCCAAGTCCATCGCCGAAAAACTCTAGCGTCTGGTGGCCAGCAGCTCTACAAATTCGCGCGGCGACAGGATCTCGATGCTCTGATAGGCGCCGAGTTTCAGCAGGTGACGATCGCCCGTGACCAGGCAAGCGGCTTCCCCTTCGACCGCGCACTCCAGGTAACGATCGTCAGCTGGGTCTTCCTCGATCACCTCCAAACGAAGCTCGCCCGGCGTCAGAATCACAAGGGCCGCCAGGCTCTCCATAAACGCGCGGATCTCAGCTTCGGACCAATGGTGGCGGCGTGCAATTTTGGGGTAACGCAGGACGCGGCTGATCTCATCCAGCGTCGCCGGCGATGCCACCAGGTGGAAATGTCCGGCGCGCCAGGCTTTCAGTATGCTTCGAGGAACGCCTTCGGTGACGATGCCGCTAACCAAGACGTTAGCGTCGAGCACCGCGCGGATCATGCCTTCTTGCGGACAGGTTTGGAGCCGGCCGTTCGGGGAAGACCGGGGCGGACGGCGCGCATCGCTTCGGATACCTCCCGCGCAATGGTCGCGGGTTGGGCAGCGGGCGGAGCTTCCCAGAGCTTGTCCAGCATGCCGAAGACCCGCTCCTGGTGTTTCTTACGAGCCTGCACCTGCCACAACGGCACCACTGCCGCCATCGGCTTGCCGGCGCGCTCAATAATGAACTGATCCCCGTTGTAATACACTTCTTCGAGAACCTCTCCCAGATTCTGCCGGGCTTTAATGGCGGTCAGTGTCTTAATCATGCTGTGTCTCAATCATACTGACTGATATGATCATATCAAGTCTATCGCCCACTGGAGGATGAATGAAGCGCTTCGTTTTCTCGACGATTTTTCTGACCTCGCTGGTGATGGCCCAGACCGCTGCTCCCACCAATCCGGCGGCGCTGGCGGCGCGCCAGTGGCGTCAGCAGCACGAGCGCGCCATCATGGACGAATTCGTGGCGCTGCTGGCGATCCCCAACATCGCCTCCGACCACGCCAACATCCAGCGCAACGCCGAGGCCATTGCCCAAATGATGGAGAAGCGCGGCATTGCAGCTAAGCTGGTATCGGTCCCAGGTGGGAATCCCGTAGTATTTGGCGAAATCAAGACTCCGGCCGCCACCCGGACCATCGTCCTTTACGCCCATTACGACGGGCAGCCGCTCGATCCCAAGGAATGGGCCACGCCACCGTTCACGCCGTCACTGCGCAACAAGCAGATCGAGCGCGACGGGCAGGTGATTCCGTTGCCCACAGCAGGCCAGCGGTTTGATCCCGAGTGGCGCATGTATGCGCGCGGCGCGGCGGATGATAAAGCGCCTATCATCGCCATGATGACCGCGCTGGATGCCATCCGCGCGGCGGGAATCAAAACTAAATCCAACATCAAGTTCGCCTTCGAAGGCGAGGAGGAGGCTGGCTCGGCGAACCTCGAGAAGACGCTGGCAGCTAATAAGGCGCTTTTTTCGGGCGATCTATGGCTGATGTGCGACGGCCCGGTGCATCAAACCCGCCGCCAGTTGATCGCCTTCGGCGCGCG
>DATJEI010000174.1:0-3866 GCA_035496735.1 Bryobacteraceae bacterium
ACCTGAAGATCGGCATCCGTCACCGGACGACGGTACGCCCGCCGCGCCAGCGTTGAAATAATCTTCTTCGCGCACACCTCGTCCTTTGCTGACTGAGGAGTGCACAGCAAAATTCGCTGCCGGCTCGGCGTATCCGAGACCGCCGACGTGCCGGTCTGAGGACCCGTGACGGTCAGCGTCGAAAGTTTGGGCGGGCCGGCTGGGTTGCGATAATTTTCGCGCCGGATGGACGGGTCGAACAGATCCTCGACGTACGCTTCGGTCTTCGCGATGAAATACGCCTGAATCAAATGCTCACCGGCCTTCACCGGAACGTGGAACTTGAGCCCCTCGAGGATCTTCTTATTCATCTCCTCTTCCGTGGCGCCGCCCGCGTTCGGTCCGCGCTTATGAACGAACTCTGGCCCGCCGATCGTACCGGCCCAGACCTTGACGTCGTCCAACCTGACCTCGACTTGATGTACTTCCGCGGTGATGCCCTCGAACCCGCCAGCAACTCCGCTCTCTTTCGGACGCATTTCAAACAAGTACTCGCCATCGGCGGGGAAATAGTGGTGCACCGCGAGCCCCCCACGCGACCCGAAAGGCAGCTGGTCGCTGACGCGGACTGCCTGATTGCGATCGGTAGGCACGAAGAAAGTTTCGGGAGTCGGCAATCCGCGTGGCCGCGACAGCGCCATCTGACTGATTTTCGCCGCCGCGCCGAGGTAGCGTTCCGTCAGTGCAGGAGACAGCGATAGCGCATCCGCATTGTTGTCGAACCCGTAGCCCGCGGCATCGGCCGGTAGCATCGAAGCGGCGTCAATATCAAGCGCGAGCAGATCGCGGATGGCATTGCGGTACTCGGAGCGGTTCAGGCGCTGTAGTGACGGGCGGCCGGGGTTGGGATTGTCGAGTGCAGCCCGGTCGAGTTCGGCCTCGATTCCCGAGACGATAGTCTCGGCAGTGGCTTTGTCGGGCCGCGGCATTTTGCCCGGCGGCATGGCGCCCGTGCGCAGCTTGCGAACAACCTTTTCCCACTTCTCGGGATTTTTGCCCAAGTTCCCCAGATCCAGCGTGCTGAGCGCGAGTCCGCCCGATTTCAGCTTCTCGTTGTGGCACATGAAGCAGTACCTGCTGAGGACCGCCTGCCGGTCGGCAACGGCCGACGTGGGGGCTGACACGTGCGGGGACGAGGTATCGCTGCTTTGCTGCGGGCTGCCGCGCAGGTTATAGGCTACGGCGACAAAGAAACACCCTGCAGCAACAACCGCAGGCCATCCGGGTCTCATTTCTTGGCCTCCTCGGGCGGCAATTTGTCTTCTGGGATCAAGTTTGGGCACAGATTCGGACACGGTATTTCTTTCGCTCCAAGTTTACGCAGAAGTTCGGCCGTCTGTGGCTGCGCAGCGAAGGAATTGCCGTACTCCACACCCTCGGCGATAGTCAGCGGCGTACGTCCGCTTTTGTCGACCACGTCGAGCTTCGCGCCTTTGTCGAACAGATACTGAACCACGCTGTTGGCGCCCCGGTAGGCCGCCGCGTGCATCGCGGTTTCGCCGGTGTCGGCCACGAAATTGACGTCGGCGCCGCATTCTTCGACCAGAAGCTTAACCGCCTCCAGCACCTGTTCCTCGCTGGCGCGTTCCTGATTTGAGGCCCACGCTATGCCTGCGGCCGCCATGAGCGGCGTGATGTTGACGCCGGTGTTGATGTTAGGATCCGCGCCCAGTTTCAGCAGCAGGCGCATCGCCTCGACGTCGGCGGCCTTGGCCGCAAACAAAAATGCGGTTGCCCCCACAAGGCGGTGGCGATACCGGGCGCCTGACCACCTGGGCTCCATGTCAGTGTTGCGTCCGTTGACATCCGCCCCGTGTGCCACCAGCGCCTTGATGAGGCGCAGCCGGTCGACGTTCGCCGAAATGAATTCGTCACTGATGTGCCAGTTGGCGACGTGCACGGCAGCCTGCAGCGGCTTGCCGAAGGTGTTGTTCTTTCCGTTTCCGCCCTCACTGCCGACGTCCCGCAGCTGCTCACGGAAGGTCGGCGTCTTGAGCACGATCTTCTGCGGCTTGGCCCGCATGCCTTGTATCGTCAGTTCGGTCGATCCGCCTTCAGCGTTCGGATCCGCTCCCTTATCAAGCAGCAGTTCCGCGATGTCTTCGTACCCGTTAATGATCGCTACCAGCAGGGGCGTGGCAAGATCGGTTCGCTTTTCGTTCACGTCCGCGCCCGCCGCCAGCATGGCCTTGACCGAGGCCATGTTGCCTTTCCGCACGGCGAACATGAAGGGCGTGGTTCCGGCGTTGGACCGCGCCTTGATGTCGGCTCCGAACTCAATCAGCGTCTCAATAACCGTGGCGTGCCCTTCGGCAGCCGCCCACATCAGCGCCGTCTGTCCGTTCCAGTTCTCCTTCGCGTTCAAGTCCGCGCCGGCTTTCGCGAGCACCTTTACCGCGTCCACGCTGCCGGACCGCGCTGCGTGCATCAGGGGTGTTTCTCCGGCATCCACGAAATTCACGGGATCATTCGGCTTGGCACCCGCCTTAAGGAGTTGCTCGATGACCGCGGCGCCGCCCTGCTGAGCAGCGAGGGCCAGAGGTGTGACCCCCAGGTCGTTGCGCGCATCCACTTTCGCGCCAGCGCGCAACAGCAATGCGGTCGTCTCGGCATCGTTCAGGTAGGCCGCCCAATGCAAGGCCGTCGCGCCATCGCTCTGCACTGCGTTCACATCGGCGCCGCTCTTGATCAAGGACGCAGCCGCCTGCTTATCGCCACGCTCTACCGCATCGGCCACGGGAGCTTCGTGACCCGCGCCTGCGATACCAAGGCTGGCGCTAACCAGGAGGAGCGAGAACCCAAGTCCGAAAATCCCGCGACCCCGTGTGATGTCTAGCTTCTTTGTCATCATTGGAAGCAGCTTTGGCCCTCGAAACACATAGTTTCTAAACGCCTTAATTATGAGCGCGCGCGAGCCCGGTGGCAAGCCCCCCATTTGGCGGGACGCGCGGGCCAGTCGCGTCTGCCGACTTAGCGCACCGCCACGTTGCGAACCTTAGTCCAGCGCGACTTGCCGCCCGGCCCCTCAATATACAAATTTACGGTGTATTCGCCGGCCTTTTGGTACCGATGAATCGGATGCTGCTCCGTCGAGCTAGTGCCGTCGCCGAAATCCCAGCGCCAGGAAGTGATCTTGCCCGTGGATTCGTCCTGAAAAGCCAGCAGGCGGCGATCCATGTCGAGGATCTTGAATGACCAGTGGGCATCGATGGGCTTCTGAAACTTCGCCTCCAGCGGCATCAGACGAAAGGCGACAAGCTCGTCGGCATTGCCGTACATATGTTCGGTGTGTGAGAGATTCCAGAATCCCTTGTAGTCTTTCTCTTCCGGACCATCGTAATCCAGAACCGCCCAAGACATTCCGATCAGCTTGTTCTCGACCAGCTTCGAGACCACGGCGCGCTCCGGACCGTCGGCGGGCGCATAATCGAAGGGCGTAATCCAGAACTCGAGAATCAGCTTGCCGGATTCGCCGTGCTTGAAATTGTAGTTGTAGGCTGCGTTCGCCCACGGCAGTTCCTTAATCCATGGCTGGGCGCCCCAGACGAAAGCCCAGTCCCGCTCCGGCGCAGGCGTGAAGATGTGATAGTTCTGAGCGTGCACGCCGTGCAATTGGAAGAATGCATCGTCGCCAATCAGTTTCGAATTCGGATGAAGCGTGGTGATCAGCGGCCCGCCCGAGAGATCACCGTCGACGACCAGCTCAAAAATATCGTTGTGGCGGCTGTGATCATCGAAATCCCAAAAATTATCGTAGGCCTCATACAAGAAATACAGGCGATTGAGACCCTTCACCCAGCCGACTTTGACCTTCACGTCGAGGTCTT
>DATJEI010000175.1:0-15652 GCA_035496735.1 Bryobacteraceae bacterium
TTCGGTGTTCACACTGGAGGGCGGCGACGGCGGGTGCGCGATAGGAAGCGGCGCGATCTTTACCGCCGGATCGCCGATGATCTTCTGCAATTCCGCGAAAAACTGGGCGATGTTTTCGTCCGGAAGGGCGCGGATATCGATAGTGGCTTCGGCTTCTGACGGAATCACGTTAGGGCCGATCCCGGCTTTCAGCATGGTGGGCACGATCGACGTTCGCAGCATGGAATAACGGCTGGGATCGTGTTCGGCCAGATAGCGCTCGGCGGCGGGCGCGGTCTTCGGATTTAGCAGGCTGTTATAGCGCGCGGCGTCTGCGGGCGAACTGATGGTGGCCAGTTTCTCGAAGTAACTTCGCGTCGTATCGTTCAGGCGCATGGGAGTCTCCCAGGTCCCCACCTTCTCGACGGCCGCGGTCAGATGCGTCACGGCGTTATCCAGGCGCGGAATCGAACCGTGCCCGGAGGTTCCGTTGGCAATCAGGCGGATGCGGGCGGGCACTTTTTCCGCTGTCCCGATGTTCACAATCGTGACCTTGTTGCCTTCGAGCGTGGCTCCGCCGCCTTCGGTGAGCGAGAACTCCGCGTTCACTTCATCGAAGTGCTGGGCCAGCATGAAATTGATGCCGACGCCGGTAGTATCGGCCTCCTCGCTGGCTTCGGCCAGGAAGATGACATCACGGTCCAGGGGCACGTTTCCGCGCTTCAACAGCAGCATCACCATCAGGTCGGCCGCCAGTATCGGTTTGTCGTCGCGGGTGCCGCGGCCCCAGATGTAACCGTCCTTCAATACAGCGCCAAAGGGATCCACCGGCCACTTTTCGCGCTGCACGCCCACCACATCGGTGTGCGCCAGAATCAGCAATGGGCGCTTACTGCCGTTGCCCTTCAGCCGGGCGACGAGATTGGCCCGCTTGGGATCTAGAGCGAAGGTTTTGGTCGGGATGCCTTCGTCCTCGAGTACTTTCTTCAGATATTCGACGGCTCGGGTCTCGTTGCCGGGCGGATTGCTGGTGTCGAGCTGAACCAGCGCTCGGTAATGCCGCAGAATTTCGGCCTTTTGCTGGTCCCAGTCGATGGCCGGCGTTTGGGCGAACGCGGCGGACGTGCACAAAACGGTAAGAATGAATTTCTTGAGCACAGTACTCCTAGTCTATTTGGAGCGCCACTTTATCACATATACTAAAAGCAGCCTATGGCTTCGGCTATCGACCATCTGTCCGGACAGCAGCCTGCCGTGCTGCGCCGGTCGATTCCGTGGGTTCCTTTAGCGTGGTTTAGTGCGCTCCTCATCATTGCTTATCTCCCAATATTACGGCACTTGGTGGAGCAATGGAGCACCGATGAGGACGTCAGCCACGGCTTTTTCGTGCCCCCGGTCGCCGCGTTCATAGCCTGGCAGCGCCGTGACCGGATTCTCGCTCTAGATTTCCATCCCGCCTGGTGGGGCTTGGGCGTGATGGCGTGGGCGGCTCTCCAAGGGTATGTGGGTACGCTGGGCGCGGAGTTGTTCATGCAGCGGACCTCGTTCCTGATCGCGCTCCTGGGATTGCTGCTGGTAATGGGCGGGACGCGCCTGGTGCGTGAACTCGCGTTTCCTCTGCTGCTGTTGCCTTTTATGATCCCGATCCCGTCGGTGATTTACAACCAGATCACGTTTCCGCTCCAAGTGTTCGCCAGTCAAGTAGCCGAGTTCAGCTTAGGGTTAATGGGGATCCCGGTACTGCGCGACGGCAACATTCTAGAACTGGCGAGCCAGAAACTTTCCGTGGTGGAAGCATGCAGCGGAATTCGCAGTCTGCTTTCGCTTTCCTTCCTCTCCCTGGTTTACGCCTACTTCTTCGACAAGAAGGTTTGGATGCGCTGGGTTCTATTGGCCGCGACCATCCCAATCGCTATTCTGTCGAATTCCGGCCGCGTAACCATCACCGGCGTCCTGAGTGAAATCAATCCGGAACTGGCGCGCGGCTTCTTCCATAGCCTGGAAGGTTGGATCATTTTTGTGATTGCCCTCATCATGTTGGGCGGCCTCCACGTACTCATTAACCGTTTTGTCGGGAAACGCCCGGCGGAGGCTGACATTGTTTAAGTTTTTGAGTTCCCGCGCGGCGCTGGCGGCTACCCTGCTGATTGTTTTGCAGGGTGTGCTGATCTATAGCGCGGTGCGTCCGGAATCGCCGCCCAGCGGCCGGGCTTTGGCGCAATTTCCCGTGACGCTTGGTTCCTGGAAATTGCTGCAGGAAGGCGTGATCGACGCCGACACGCAAGCCGTTCTCAAAGCGGACGATCTTCTAAACCGGTATTACACCGCCAATGGCGCTGGCGCGAACCTGTTCGTAGCGGCGTTCCGGTCGCAGCGTAACGGCAAAGCCCCTCATTCGCCTAAGAACTGCCTTCCGGGCAGCGGCTGGACGCCACTTGAATCGAGTTATGCCTCGATCGATGTGGGTGGAGAGGTGCCCATCCAAGTGAACCGCTATGTGGTGGCGCACGGAGATGAGCGCAGCCTGGTGCTGTATTGGTATCAATCGCGCGATCGCGCCATCGCCAGCGAATATACGGCAAAATTTTGGGTGGTGGTGGACGCCATGCGTTTGAATCGCACCGACACGGCATTGGTGCGGGTGGTGGTTCCGATTGTGAATCGCGATCAAGCGGCCGCCGACAAATCCGCCGCTGACTTTGTCCGGTCGTTCTATGGGACCCTCCGCCAGTATCTGCCGGCGTAGCCGCCCTAAGAGAAATGTATTTCCAGCAGTTTTATCTCACCTGCTTGTCTCACGCGTCCTACATGCTGGGGTCCGAGGGGATAGCGTGCGTGGTCGACCCACAGCGCGACGTGTCCATTTACCTTGACGAAGCCCAGGCGCGCGGGCTCAAGATCGAACACATCATTGAAACGCACCTGCACGCCGACTTCGTCAGTGGGCACGTGGAACTGGCCGCGCGAACCGGTGCAAAGATCTACCTGGGCGCGGCGGCCGATTCACCCATTCCGCACGTTGCCGTGCATGACGGCGACGAAATCCGCTTCGGCCGCGTGATCCTCCGCTTCCTCGAAACTCCGGGACATACGGTGGAGAGTGTTTCGGTGACGGTGACGGATCTGGATCGCGGTGAAAAGCCCTGGGCTGTACTCACGGGCGACACGCTGTTCATCGGCGATGTGGGGCGGCCCGATCTGTCGAAGGATAAAACCCCGCAGCAACTGGCGGCGATGCTCTATGACAGCCTGCACCAAAAATTGGTCCCGCTGGGCGATGAGGTCGAGATCTATCCCGCCCACGGCGCAGGTTCCTTGTGCGGCAAACAGATGCGGCCGGAGCGCCAGTCAACCATCGGCAAGGAACGCGAACTGAACTATGCGCTGCGTGCTTCGAGTAAGGAACAATTCGTGCAGTTGCTAACGGCCGAGCTGCCCGACCGGCCTGAGTACTTCGCGCAGGATGCCGAAATCAACCGCACCGGCGCGATTCCGCTCGAGTTCCTGCTGCCCATGGAGGCGCTCACGCCGGATCAGGTTCTGGAGCGGCAGCGAGCCGGCGATATCGTACTGGATACCCGGCCGCCGATGGATTTTGCGGGCGGGCACGTTCCCGGCGCTGTGAACATTCCGCTGGCCGGACAGTTTGCGGGATCGGCGGGCGCGCTGCTCGGCCTGGATCATGACCTGATTGTGGTGGCCGAAGATCAGGCTGCCGTGGAGGAGTCGCGCACCCGTCTGGCGCGGGTGGGCTTCGAGCGCGTAGCCGGATACCTCGAAGGCGGCATGACGCGGTGGGCAGCCGAGCAGAAGCCTGCGGCGCAGATCATGCAGATTACCGCGGCGGAGCTGAATCGCGAGTTGGCAGACGAGCCGGGATCGATTCAAATCGTCGATGTCCGGCGCAAAACCGAGTGGGAGCAGGGCCACATCCCCGGCGCAATGCACAAGCCGCTCGACCGCGTCTCCAAAATGCTGGATGATCTGGACCCCAATAAGCCCGTGGTGGTCAACTGTAAGGGAGGCGCCCGCAGCGCCATCGCGTGCAGTCTAATCCAGCGCGCGGGGTTTGAAAACGTGACCAACCTTATCGGCGGATTGGATGCGTGGCAAGCCACGGGCCTGGCCGTGAGCGTCTAGCTTTTACCGACCGCTTTCGCGGAAGCAGTCACTTCGGAGTGCCTGAGCTTGCGCTGCTGTCGCTGCCAAGCCAGCAATTCCCGCCGCCGCCGGGATTTCACCTGGCTGTCCACCGTGCCCCAGAACTTGCGGAAATAGTCGGCGGCCGACAGCAGCGCGAACAGCACCACGGCCCACATGGCAAACAATGCTAACTGATCCAGTTGCGGCCAGCGGATGCCCGCGATCACCAGTGCGATGGCGGCCACCTGCGCCACCATTTTCGTTTTCCCCAGGTCGCTGGCCTCGATGGTATAGCCGCCGGCCGCCGCAATCGAACGCAATCCCGAAACTGCAAATTCGCGGCCGATGATCAGAATCACCATCCACGCCGGTACGCGGTGGATGTCCACCAGAGAAACCAGTGCAGCGGAAATGAGCAATTTGTCGGCGATGGGATCGAGCAGCGTGCCTACCGTGGTGATCTGCCCCCAGCGCCGCGCAAGATATCCGTCGAGAAGGTCGGTGGCGGCCGCCACTAAGAAGATCAGCAGCGCAAAAGTTTGCCGGGTGATCGCCAGGGGTCCCAGTACCGCCTCGAGATAGGGTTCGACGAACCCGCCTCCGAGCAGCGCTGCCACCAGCAGCGGGACGAAGAAGATCCGCAGGAGTGTGAGCAGATTCGGCCCGTTCATCAGTTGCTCTTCATCATAGCTTATGCCACCCGGGCTTACGCCACCAAGTACTTCGCCAGCCGGCGCCGGATGGACTCGGGTGTCTCCGCCCGGATCACGCACATTTCATCGGCGTAACGCGTCGAAATAACGCGCGCGTGTTCGTGCAGCGTATGAATAGGTCCGCCGTCGCCGGCGGGAATGCGGAAGGTGCAGTCGCTGACCGTATCCAGCGGCAGCGCCTCGTCGATCTTCGTGAGGAGCGCCCTGAAGCCCGCGCCCGTCAGGGCCGAGATCGCCACCGCTCCGGCAGGCTGATGCTCGGGATCTTCAAGTATGCGCCGCGCCAGCGCCGACGCGTCCGGCTCACCGGCGACCTGGTCCACTTTGTTTAGCACCAAAATCTGCGGCGTTGTGTCCGCGCCAATTTCCTGCAGCGTGGCCATCACATGCGCGGTGTGCTCGGATGCGTGCGGCGAACTGGCGTCCACTACATGCAGCAGCAGCTCCGCTTCCACCACTTCCTCGAGGGTCGCGCGAAACGCCTTGACAAGCGTGGTCGGCAGATTGCGGATAAAGCCGACCGTGTCGCTGACCAGAACCCGGCGGCGCGACGGCAGCGTAATGTGCCGCACTGTGGGATTGAGCGTGGCGAACATCTTGGCGTCAGCAAGCACCTCGGCGCCGGTGAGCCGGTTGAATAGCGATGATTTGCCGGCGTTAGTATAGCCCACCAGTGCAATGGTCGCGAGCGGCACCGCCTGGCGCTGCTGGCGTTGCGTGGCGCGTCCACCGCGCACTCGCTCCAACCCGCGCTCGATGGCATGGATGCGCTGGTGAATGCGGCGGCGGTCGGTTTCGAGTTTGGTTTCGCCCGGGCCGCGTGAGCCGATGCCGGCGCCCAATCGCGACATGGCCGCTCCGTGTCCCGTCAAACGCGGCAACAAGTAGTTCAGCTGCGCGAGTTCCACCTGCAACTGCCCTTCGCGGGTTCGCGCGCGCCGCGCAAAAATGTCCAGGATCAGCTGCGTACGGTCGAGCACCTTTACGTCCAAGGCCCGCTCTAAATTACGCTGCTGCGTGGGCGTCAATTCGCGGTCGAAGATAACCACGTCAGCCTCATGCAGGTGAACCAGCGCCTTCAGTTCGTCGACTTTGCCGGAGCCGATCTGGGTGGCCGAGTCCACTCTAGAGCGCGATTGGATCTGGCTCTCCGCCACCTGTGCGCCTGCCGTCGCCGCCAAGGATGCGAGCTCGCTCAGGGAGTCTTCCGCGCTCGCTTGCGCGGACTCGCCGCCCGCCAGCTTCCGCTGCGTGCCCCGGCCCGTGAGATTCAGACCGACCAGGATCGCAACTTCTTGGGAAGCTGGCAAGGGCGTGTCTAGTGATGCTCGTCGCCACCCGGCGCGCCCGGGGCGACATGTGTTCCCACCGTCGCGGCATTGCTTTGCGGCGCGGAATGGTAGGGCCTCGAGACGACGACGGTAGAAATCGCGTGCTTAAAAATCAGTTGCTCTTGACTGTTGGTTTCAAGCACCACTGAATACTTGTCGAAGCTCTTAATTCGCCCGGAAAGCTTCACGCCGCTCATCAGGTAAATTGTCAGAAACGTCTTGTCTTTGCGCGCGTTGTTTAGAAATGCTTCTTGTATGTTTTGCGCTTGTTTTTCCATGGAAAGATCCCCTCAGTCGCTCACAGGACCCCGGCAATCCGTCCCCCCGGGTAAAAAGATCCACGCTCTTCATCATATCGTAACGCTGTCTGCCTGGCTTCGCCACGCACGCCGTCCGTAATTCGTCCGTAAGGAATGTGGCGCAAAAGTTTAAATCATGCAGGCAGGGGCGATGCAAGGAAGGGCGTTTGTACTCGCTCGGCGCGGAAGGCGATGGCGATTCTTAGCCTTGATGACGGCTCGCACTAGTAGCCCACCCCCGGTACGTTCTTCGGCGGCTCTTTGGTGCGCACTTTCATTTTTTTTCCTGACTGCAGGGCCACGCCGCTGCTTTAGCGGCCTCACCCTCCGATCGACTTCCAGTTCTTGACCAGGTGCTCGGCGGTACGCCACGCCAAGGCCTGAATCGTGAGCGTCGGGTTGCGCGCGCCGTGCGTCACAAGCGTAGATCCGCCCAGAATACCGAGATTCGGCGATTCGTGCGCGAAGCCGTAGGGATCGACCACGCTTGATTCAGCCTTCTGGCCCATGCGAGTGCCACCCGTGGCATGCGTCGAAAGATTGGGGCCCTGGGTGTTGGGGACGGTGATGACATCAATCGCTCCGGCGGCGCGGAACCACTCTTCAGCCTTTTTCGCGGCGTAGGCACTGGCGCGCGGCTCGTTCACTTTGGGACCGCTGGTGATGCGGCAGACCGGGTCGCCGAGCGGGTCCTTCACTTCAGGATCGAGATCCAGCCAAGTGTTTTCGTAGGGCAGGGAATTGCATTGCGCGTAGACCCCCAGCCAGCGCCCGGCGTTTTCACTGACGAACTTCTTCCACTTGGAACCCCACTGCGGCGCGCGTCCAAAGGTGGGCATCGCAGAGGCCGCAATCGGGTGCACTTCATGATTCACGGTGAGGCTGGCGCCGCCGATGAAACCGACTCCGGTGTGATCGAAATTGTCCTCAGCCCAGTTGTTGACCACCACGCCCTGCGCGTTGGCTCCGTACCAAATGTTCAGGTCGACAGGGAATAGCCCGGTGACTTCGCGATTCGCCCAGTGGCCGATGTAGTGCTTGCCGACCTGGCCGTGATTGTTCGCCAGTCCGTTGGGAAACGCTTTGGATTTCGACAGCAGCATCATGCGCACGTTTTCATAAGTGTAGGACGCGAGCAGCACTACCTTGGCGGGTTGGAAGAATTCCTGGCCGTCGCGGATGTAAAGCGCTCCGGTGGTCTTGCCGTTGTCGTCGGTAAGTATGCGCGTGACGTGAGCACGTTCGACAATAGTCAGGTTTCCGGTTTTCTGCGCGGCGGGGATGGTCGTAACCGCGGTCGAGTTCTTGGCTTTGACGTGGCATCCGCCGGTGTCGCAATAGCCGTGATAGGCGCAGGCCGAACGGCCATTGCGCGGCTGCGAATTGATGGCGGCGGGCGAGCGATGCGGATTGAATCCGGCCTTGCGCGCGGCGGCCTGCATCATGTCTGTGAAGTCGGTGTCGCGCAGCGGCGGCATGGGATACTCACGGCGACGTGCGCCTTCAAAGATGTTGCCCTTGGGATCGATCTTCCCCTGCAGATTGCCAGCCTTGCCGGAGACGCCAATTTCATATTCGATGGTGTCGTAGAACGGTTCGAGATCGTCGTAAGTCAGGGGCCAGTCTTCGACCGTCGAACCTTTGGGAATCGCGCTCGCGCCGTAGCGCCGGACAGTCTCCGAGCGCACCTTGAAATCCCACGGATGAAAGCGCCAACTGTTGGCGTAGTAATGAATGGACGTCCCACCGACCGCGTTCATCATGGTAGGCGCGGCTCCCTGACGGGCGCGCTCATCGGGGCTAGTTCGGAAGGTGGGGATCTCGTCCCAGACTTTGGTGCCCGTTGTCACGCGGCGGCGCACATTGTTGTGAATCTCGTCGGCCTTGAAATCGCTGGGCTGCATCCAACTGCCGGCTTCGAGCGCGGTGACCTTAATGCCGGCGCGCGTCAGGGGCAGCACCGCAACGCCCGCAGCCGCGCCGAGTCCCACTACCACCACATCGACGGGCTTGAGATTAGTGGCCATGATTTTCGCCTGCGGCTCCGAAAAGTTCCCTGCGGAAGGGCTTGGGGGGAGTCTTCATGCTCTGGTCTTCCGGGCCAACGGCGAGTTTGGCACCAGGATAACGGATGAGATCCCAGCCGGCGAAGTTCTTATTGCCGCCATAGACCGGATCGCCGAACATTCCTTCGAGTGTGAGGCGGCGCACGCGATTGAAAAAGCCGCGCAGGTTGGGCGCCTGGTTGCTGTCGATGGCAGTGAGGACGGCATCCTGTTTGTCGGCGGTCAGGCTGGCGAAGGCGATGCCCTGGGTGCGGAGCGCGAAGACATCCAGGCTGGCGAGCCCGTCGAGGAACAGCGGTTTCTCGGCGGCAAGATAGTCGGCCAGGCAGCGGTCAATGTAATCGCCCACGCCGCACTCGACGGCGCCGGGGCCGAGTTCGTCTTTGGGGATGATGCGGTCAATGAAAGCGTCCAAAATTTTCCGCTGCTCCGCGTTCATCGCAGGCGCGATTGCAGTTGCAGGCTGGGCTTCGGCGCGTCTTATCGCCGACAGCGGAATTAGAGTTGCGCCGGCCAGAATGGTGCGGCGAGTGATGGACGTTTCCTTCATGGAACGCAGTATACAACGGGGCGGGGAGATGAAAATTGCCGCACCGGTCATGTCTCGCATTGGCTGCCGTGCTACGCTCAACTAGGGTCCCTGAGAACCCTAATCGAGTTCGAAGGAGCCTCATGTCAGAATCTTACGGCCACAGAATCACGGCCATCCACGCGAATCCGCTCAACAAGTGCGACCACTGCAAGCAGCCCGCCCTGTGGGAGACGGACTACAAGTTTTTCGGGGAGAATGAGCCGCGGGGATCGAATCCCGAACAGGTCTGCAACACCCATGCCAAGGAGTTCGCCGCGAAATGGCCGGATGCGAAGTTCCCGGTGCAGGCGCCGAACTAGAACTGGAACGCCAGCCATTATGGAGCGCGTTCTTCCAGGGCCGAGGTCTTTGTCCCGTACAGTTCGGCACGGAAGAGTTTGATGAGACGCCAAGCCTCGGAACGGTCGTAGTCCCAGGCAACAAGGGCTTGGCGGACGATCTCCACTCCTCCCTCAAACTCCGGTTGGATCACACGGTCTACGCCCGCGCTGCGCAGTTCGGGCACGTTGCGTTCGAGCACCGCTCTGGCGATGATGATGATTTGTGGATTGAGCGCGCGCGCCCGAGTAGCTGCCAGGCGGATCGTGCTGTGATCGGGAACCGTCAAGATGATCATGCGCGCATTCTCGATACCGGTTGCATGCAGGATCACGTCTTGAGCGATGTCGCCCCAAATGGTCTCTAGCCCTTGTGTACTGGCATCACTGAATGCCGAATGATCCCATTCAGCCAGAACTACGGGAATATGCGCTGCCCTAAGAACGCGTGTCACTGCCCTTCCGTTGCGGCCGTACCCGGCGACAACGACATGATCGGCTAGAGCGGTATTGGGCAGTTTTGCTGGCATAGCGAGGACATCTTGCTTCCTCCAGCGACGCCATGCTCTTCCGATGGGCAAGGCGGTGCTTGAAACCATCGGCGAGATCGCCATGGTCAGCACGGTGCAGGTCAGAGCGAGGTCGTAGGTGGATTTGGAGAGGAGACCGGCGCCAAGTCCCGTTCTGGCCAGAACGAAAGAGAATTCGCCGATTTGCGATAGGCCCAGTCCAACGATCCAGGGAGCCATGTTCACGTACCCGAAGGCTCTTGTGATCCCGCCCACAATAAGGGCCTTGCCTACAACGATCAAGCCCACAAACAGCGCAATTTGTCCCGCGTGCGTCAGCACGAAGCGGGGATCAAACAGCATTCCGACTGTCACAAAGAACAGTAACCCAAAGATGTCCCGTAACGGAATAACATCGCTCAGCGCTTGGTGGCTGAGTTCCGACTCACTTAAGACCATCCCCGCAATGAACGCACCGAGCGCGAAGGACAGCCCAGCGCTGTAGGTGGCGAATCCTACGCCCACTCCAGTAGCGACCACGCCTACCAAAAACAACTCATGCGATCCCCACGATAGGATCTTGGTAAGGAGCCAGGGCAGCAGGCGAGTTCCGACGACTATGACCGCCCCCAGGAGAGCGCCGGCAATTACAGTTGCATGAAGCAGCTTCGGAAAAATTCCCTCAAGCGCTCCCAGTTGCGGTAGAACCACGAGCATGGGAATCACCGCCAGATCCTGGATCACCAGCAGCCCAATCATGACCCGGCTCGCCAGTGTCGAAGTGACTCCGGCGGCAGATAGGGTCTTAAGGACCACCATGGTGCTGGAGAGGGAGATCATAGCTCCGAGCCAGATTGCCTCGTTGAGCGGGACTCCCAGGACCTTGGACGCCGCGAACGCGGCGGCTCCGCAGGTTACGACAATTTGGACGGGCCCGCCGAGCAGCGCAACTTTTCGTACCGGTTGGAGGTCTCGGAGTGAAATCTCCAGTCCCAGGGAGAATAGGAGAAGCGCCACACCGATTTCTGCCAGGAGTTCGATTTCGTGCACCTGAATCACGGTGGGGCCAACGGTGTTCGGACCCACGAGTACCCCGGCAATTACGTATCCCACAAGCAGAGGAAGGCGGAGTGCGCGCGCGACCAAGCCTCCGGCGAGCCCGGCGAGAACGATGAGTACAAAATCAGATGCAATACCCATACATCGCCGCTCCGTTTCCTGAAGTATCCCTTGGCGGAATCTGTTATTGCACGCGGATGTTGTCGAGGGCCCAGAGTAGTCCGCCCACCAATCCTACGATGCCAATCAACTTCAACGTGAGAAGGATCTGCTGACTGGTAGTCGCTCTCTGCGCGGGATCGCTGACTCTATGTTCTTCCCGCGCGGACGCCATCTTCTTTTTATTGGAATTGTTCATATTGCACTCCATGCAAGTCAATCGTTTTGGGGCAAGGATCGTCCGAGATTGACGATTCCTGCAAGTTCTCTGATGTTTAACGGACTCGCCTAGGCCACGGGTGGAGAACGGGGATTTCCTGACGCAGGGGTAAGACCACCGGCATCCGATGATGTTGATGAGCACGGCTTGAGCCGCCTGCACGAACGGCGTGCTGAGGCTACTGCGTCTGTGCTGATGATCGCCCACAGCTTTACGGTCGCCGGAACGATCGTGTTCGCAGCGGATGCCGGTATGCCGCAGGTCCGGATCGCTTCGGTAGTCGCCCGTACGTGGAAGGGCTGCGCGTGGATATCTTCAATAAGAGTACCCATGCAGAGGAGAAGCGTCAGAACAAAGAGCGTAGAAAAAACTTGCCGCAACTTGCTTCCCATCAACTCCATTGTAGCTGACGATCATGGGGTGACGCCTGACGATTCTCCGGATGGGTGCGTCAGCTTAAGTCATCGTCTTTAGCGCCATTGCTGCCGAGGTTGACCTGAGCCGTGACGTAATGATGAATCTGGTCTCACGCGAGGAGCATTCCGTGGCCGGTATGGCAGTCGCGCACCTCGTCGCTGCATTCCAAAAACGCTCGGATCTGTTCCGGCTGATAGTCAATCCCCCGCATGCGGAGTCTACTCTCCAGCTCATCTTATGTGCGACAAGACTGCGGCGTGCGGCAGCGCATACCGCTGTGTTACCATCAAAAAGGTTGTCCCTAAGCAGCGGATGGCCGATCACACCCAGGAAAGTTTATATGCCAAAGTTGAAGACCCATAAGGGTGCGGCCAAACGGTTCAAGAAGACGGGTACCGGCAAAATTAAACGCCGGCATGCATTTGCCCGTCATATCCTGACTTCGAAGTCGCGCACGCGGAAGCGCCGGTTGGGACAGTCGTCGATAGCCGATCCGGCCAACTCGCCTGAGATCCACCGTATGATTCCGTACTAGCCCCGCGGGGCTGCTCCCGGTTGCCGGCTCGCCGGTAGTCGAAGAGCGAAAATGATTTTGGTGGACAGTGCGCCGCACGTGCCTGCTTCGCCAGCAACTATCACATGGGGTAAAACCCGGGCTAAGACCCAAGGAGATGAAACGTGCCAAGAGTCAAACGTGGTACCAAGCGGCGCAATAGCCGCAAGAAGACACTTACCCTTGCCAAGGGTTTTTTCCTCACCAAGAGCAAACTGTACCGTTCGGCTCAGGAGGCGGTCGAGAAGTCTCTGCGCTACGGCTATAAGGGCCGCCGCCTCAAGAAGCGCGATTTCCGATCGCTATGGATTGTGCGCATTGGAGCAGCCTGCCGGGCAGCCGAAATATCCTACAGCAAGTTCATGGATGGCCTCAAGAAAGCCGGCGTGGAGCTGAACCGCAAGGTGCTGGCCGACATGGCGCTGACCGATCCGGCGGCGTTTGGCGCGCTGGTTAACCAGGCCAAGGCTGCGCTCGAAAAGGCCGCGCCCCAGAAGGCCGCCTAATGGATCGCCATGTCGATGCCGCAATCTGAATCCGAACTTGATTCGCTGGCGAATCTCGAAGAGCGAATTCGCCGCGCAGTCGAGTTGGTGGCAACCTTGAAGGCGGAGCGCGACGCGGCGTTGAGCGATCTCGCCGAAGCGCGCGTGGCGATGGCGGAGTTGGCTCCGCTCAAGAAAGCGGCCGCCGAAGCCGAGCGATTGCGCGCGGAAATCGATGGTTTACGAGTGGAGCGCAAGCAGGTTCGCGTGCGCATCGAAAAACTGCTGGGGCAGATGGATCAACTGAGCGGCCAGTAGAGTTGGAGGCGCCGGAATGGACTCGGGAGCGGAACGCAAGACGGTGCGCGTCACCATCTTCAACCAAACCTATACCCTTGCGGCCACCGATGAGGCTGGCGAAGTAGAGACGCTGGCGCATACAGTGGATGAACTGATGACGTCCATCGCGCAGCGTGCCGGCAACATGGATGCGCAGCGCATTGCAGTGCTGGCATGTCTCCATATGGCGGACCGCCTGGGCGCCATCGAGCGCGAACTGTCTTCCCTCAAGGAGCGCGTGGATCAAAAGACGCGCCACCTCTCGCTGCTGCTGGATCGAGCAATCGACTAGACTCGTGTGCTGTACTCGTCGCTGCTCATCCAGTTGAAGTGGCTGCACCATGGATTTGGCACTCGCGCCGACTTAGTGTCCCAGGAAAACATGGCTAGCCTGAAACAGATCCACTCCGGGTCGGTGTTGCTTGGGGAGCAGATCGGATGCGCCGGTGAAGGCGATGCGCTGGTGACCGCAAACCGGGGCGTTGCGGTTTCGGTTCGCACCGCGGATTGTTACCCCATCCTTCTGGCTGATGAGCGAAATCACGCCGTAGCGGCGGTGCATGCCGGATGGCGCGGCACGGCGGCGCGTATCGTGATCCGCACGCTAAGAGAAATGCACCAGCTCTATGGCACGGAAGCAGCGGACGTCTACGCTGCCATCGGGCCGGGCATCGGCGAGTGCTGTTACGAAGTAGGCGCCGACGTCGCGTGGCAATTTGGCCTGGAACGAGCCGCGCGCATCGATCTCGCTGCCATCAACCGCCGCCAGATGCTGGATGCGGGCGTCGCGGAACAACGCATCGATGTCCTCGGTGGTTGCACCAAGTGCGACGTCCACCTGTTTCATTCCTACCGCCGCGATCAGTTCGCTGCCGGACGCATGATTTCCTACATCGGGCGGGGCGCTGCAGACTTGCTCTAGGGCGCAAGCGTGGCGAAGTACGGCCCTGAGATCGGGCCCGGTAGCATTACTTGGGCGCCACCTCCATAGGGTATTCCGGTGATGCTGAGAGTTCCACTACTGTTCCCGGTCTGAACATTCGACGAGACAACCGTGGAGCCCAGATTAAAAGTTAACGACCCACCAGCGCAGGTACACTATTGTTTGTGACGCGCGCGGCGTACTGGATCATCCTGGGTTTGGCGGCGCTGGAACTTGCCCAGGCGCAGACGATTCCGTCGGCGGAATATCGCCAACGGCGGGCGGAGCTACGCAAATCGCTCGACGGCGTGCTAGTACTGATGGGCGCGACGGACCCCTCGGATCTGCACGATACGTTTTACCAGGAACCCAACTTCGCTTACTTGACTGGCTGGCACGAGCCGGGCGCTGCGCTGCTGCTGACTCCCAAAGACGAAATCCTGTTTCTGCCGCCACGGGTGGCGAATCGCGAGACCTACAATGGCCGCACCACCGGACCGGACGAAAAAGACGCGGCGCAAAAGGCCGGCTTCGATAAGGTGCTGCCGCGGGCCCAGCTTGAAACGCAGTTTGTGAGAGCCATGGAATCGGCGGAAGCCATCTATGCGCTAGGCAGCGATGCGCAGGCCCGAGATCTGGCGCGGCTGGCTCCATTGCATGAGCGGCGCGACGCGGCGGATCCGATCGCGCGATTTCGTCTGCGGAAGTCGGCGGCGGAAATTGCGCTGATCCGCAAGGCAACGGAAGCTACGGTCGCGGCCCATCGTGCGGCCTGGAAGCGTATGAAGCCTGGCCTGATCGAATATCAGATCGCGGCGACTATGCTGGAAACTTATCTGGAACTCGGCTGCGAGCGCAGCGCCTACACGCCCATCGTGGCCAGCGGATCCAACAGCGTGGTGCTGCACTACTCGGCGAACCAGAGGCGGATCGAATCCGGCGACCTGGTATTGATGGATGTGGGCGGCGAATACGCGGGCTACACCACCGACGTCACGCGCACGATCCCGGCGAATGGCAAGTTCACGCCAAGGCAGAGAGAGATCTACGACATCGTATTGGCGGCGCAGAAGGCAGCTATTGCGGCTGCCAAGCCCGGCATGACGCTGCTGGGCGACAGTTCCACCAGTCTGCGCAAAATCGCGATGGACTACATCAACACGCATGGCAAGGATTTGCACGGGGCGCCACTGGGTAAATATTTCGTGCATGGGCTGGGGCACTTCGTGGGCCTGGAAGTGCATGACCCCGGCAGTTTCGATACGCGGCTGGAGCCGGGCATGGTGATCACCATCGAACCCGGCATCTACCTTCCGGAGGAGAACCTCGGAGTTCGCATCGAGGATACGGTGCTGGTTACGGCAACCGGCGCCGAGGTGCTTAGCTCCCCCCTGCCCAAAGAAGCCGAAGAGATCGAGAAGCTTGTTGGCAAGTAGGCGCAATCTCGTTTACATTGCAGTGCTGGCCGTATGCTTTGCCGCTGGGACGCTGGCGGGTTGGACCGCGCTGGCAGCGCGCGTGGATCACTACGCCTACGACTTGATGACGC
>DATJEI010000176.1:0-14373 GCA_035496735.1 Bryobacteraceae bacterium
ACCAGCACGCGCTGGGCTCCGCCGTCGCCGTCTGCGATATAAAGCTCATTGGTTTTCGGATCGACGTCCATATCCGCCGGCTGGCGCCCGAGCATATCCGTGGCGCTATTGCTGAACGTTTCGCCGGCCTTCAGGGGGCGGCCGATCTGCATCAGGAACTTCCCGCTGGGCGTGAATTTCAGAACCTTGCCCCAGTCCTTGCCGGCGACGCCGCTGACCCAGACGTTGCCCTTGTAATCGATGTAGATCCCGTGTTCGTTGGTGAACCATTCGTATCCGGCGCCGGGGCCTCCCCAGGCTTGCACTACTTTTCCTTGCGCATCGAATTCAATGACGGGCGGCGCGGGGATGCAGCATTCCGCGTTGGGAGGATTAGTGGTTGCATGCTTCTCATCCGGCCCGAGAGTTGCCGGACGGTGAATAATCCAAACGTGATCCTGCTGGCCGATTGCCACTCCGGCGATCGCCCCGATGGCCCACTTATTGGGCAACGGCTGGGGCCAGTAAGCGTCCACTTCAAGGTTGGGAACGTCGCCCTTGGACGATCGGCCGGTCTGCGCCAGCAGCGGACTGCAAACCAAAATCGCAGCCGCGGTAACACTCGCGAAAGTTCTGTGCAGAGAGAGGAGTTTAACGCGATTCATGGGGTGTCCTTTGGAGCGCAGTCTGGCGCCCCTAGTATTCTACGTCAAGGGAGCAGCGAACGGAGGGCAGCAGAGCAGAGCGCTAATTGTGTGAGCCTGCAGTTAGAGGGGGCGTTGGCTAGTTGGGTTCGGGCAAGACGAGACTCCTACTTTCCCACCATGTGTTCCGGGTCGTGGTTGTTCTCGCAGACATACTCGCCGACATCGTCATCGGGATCGAGGTCGGCCACTCGCTTTATGACCCACGGCTTGGCATACGTCGCCGGGTCGTCAATGGTGAACTCGATTTCAAGGTGCCCCAGATCGGGCCGGCGCATGCGCTCGATCACGTGCATCTGTTCGGTGTGCGGATGGCCCTGCGGGTCGAGCCATGAGCGGTCATTAAAGCCGACCGTATCCACCACCAGCGTGTCGCCCTCCCAGTGGCCGATCGAGTGTCCCATCCAGGAAGGGTTGGGGTCCTTGGGATGAGCGCGCCCATCCAGAAATACTTGACGATGGCTGGGAATATCGTCCTCGAACAGCATCACCAGGAGCTTGGGAGTTTGCACCAATTTGTAAGGGAACAACGCACCGGCCGCGAGGATGCCGCGAGTGAGGCAGCGGGCTCCCGGAGCATCCTTCGAATTATTCGCCGCGCGCTCGCGCACCAGCGCATCCGCCCACGGCAAAGGCTCGGGCTTGCCGAGGTCGACTGGTCTCTGCGCGTACCAGACGGCGCTGAAATCCGGCTTGCCGTCAGCTGTACGGGGCGTCGGCCCGGAAGGAGTGGGATGCGGACTGTACAAGTCAATTCTGAATTCTTTCCCGTCCCCCAAGGTATCGAACTGGTAATCGACCAGGTGAATGTCGAGTTGCAAGGTCTTCGCCGCGCCCACCATCACGTCTTTTTGCGTGTAAGGATTGTATCCGAGTAAAGCGACCGAAATTTCGTACGTGCCGGGCGGGACGTTCGACAGCGTGTAGAGACCCTTATCGGAACTGGTGGACTTATATACTGCCTTGGTCGCAACGTTGGTTACGACAATTGGTGCATTCGGAACCGGCTCACCCGGGAGATTCAAGACTTTGCCACTGATCGCGCCACTTTGTGCAAACACCGCTGAAGAGAGCAGGAACAATCCAATGAAACGCATACGCCTCCTTCGGGCGCGGCAAATTGCCGGGGCCATGTGTCCGGCGCACTCGGCCGCTTTCGCCAAAGTATACCGCGACCGATGTTTTCGCGCGCGAAGTGTTTTTGATAGAACTGTTTTGACAGCGGTGGGCGACTGCGACTAGACTTCGTACAGCGGAGAATCTATGACACTCACTCGCAGAAGTTTCGGCGCGGCTTCAGGGCTGATGGTGGTGCTGCTGCCGGTCGTCATTCGCGCGGAAGTCTCACGGGTGGAGATTGCGCGGCGTCAGGACGTGCTCGGCGGCAAGGCTTTCGGTGAGACGGGCGCCTACGAAAAACTCGTGGGCAAGGTCTATTACGCGGTCGCGCCGGAGAATCCGCACAACCGCATTATTGCCGATCTCGACAAGGCTCCGCGCAATAGCCAGAGCAAAGTGGAATTTTCGGCCGATGTCCTCATCCTCCGCCCGAAGGACTCCGCGCGCGGCAATGGAGTCCTGCTCTTCGATCTCGTGAACCGCGGCCGGTTGCAATTGCTCAACATCTTTAATCACGCCAGTGCCTCGGCCGATCCCACTACCGAGGCCGAATTCGGTGACGGACTGCTCATGCGGCAAGGCTACACGCTGGTCTCCATCGGGTGGCAGTTCGATGTTCCCAAGCGCGGCGGCTTGATCGGCTTCGACGCCCCCGTCGCAACCGACCACGGCCGGCCGATCACCGGCTGGGTGAATCCGTGGTTCATCCCCAACAAGCGCATTGACTCGTTCGAATACGCGTCGGGATATTTCTCGCCGGCGTATCCGCCGATTGAGCCGCGAAATCCCGCCTACCGGCTCACGGAACGCGAGGGTTGGGTGGCAGCGCCGCGCCTGATCCCACGCGGAGACTGGCAGTTCGGGCGTGTCGAGAAGGGGCAGGTAATTTACGATCCAAACTGGGTGTCGCTGAAGGGCGGATTCAAACCGGGGATGACGTATCAGGTCACTTATGAAGCGAAGGATCCGCCGGTCGCCGGCTTGGGATTCGCGGCGGTTCGAGATCTGGCAGCGGCGCTGAAGCATGACCCAGCGGCTGTCGCGCCCGGCCGCTACGCCTACACTTATGGCGCCTCACAGACCGGACGCTATCAGCGTCACCTGATCTACGAGGGCTTCACTACCGACGAGCAAGGGCGGCAGGCGATCGACGCGCTGTTCATCCAAACCGGAGGGACCGGTTTCGGCAGTTTCAATGAGCGCTTCGCCCAGCCGGATGAGCTGGGATCATTTACGCAAACCAAATTTCCGATTCGCTATGAGATCACTACCGACCCTGCAACCGGGAAGCGTGACGGACTGGGGGCGCGCGTACCCGCTGGACAGGAGCCAAAGATTTTCCTGATCGACACCGGCTCCGAATATTGGGATCGCGGGCGTGTCGCGGCCTTGCGGCACCTCTCCCTGGACGGGACAGAAGATTTGAGCGACCCGCCCAACGTGCGAGTTTTCCTGTTCTCGGGAACGCAGCATGGTCCAGGTACTTGGCCTCCGCGCGATAACGGTGGGCAATTGAAGTCCAATCCGAACGACTATCGGTGGTTTGAGTCGGCCTTGCTCGCCGACCTGGATCGCTGGGTGCGCGAAGGCGTGGCGCCGCCGCCCAGCCGTCATCCGACACTAGCTGATGCGACATTAATTGCCCAGAGCAAGATCGAGTTTCCAAAAGTGCCCGGGGTTCAGTGGCCGTATCATGTACCGGGCGGCTTTCGGATGGACTTGCCGGGGCCGCTTTCCGCGCTTCCATTCCTGGTGCCGCGAGTAGATAGCGACGGCAACGATATCGGAGGCCTGCGCACGCCCGAACTGGCCGTGCCGTTGGGGACTTATACCGATTGGAACTTCCGGAGCGAGAGCATCGGTTCGCCTGATACTTTAATTGCCATGGCTGGATCGTTCATTCCATTCGCCAAAACGCGCGCCGAAAGGGAAAAGACTGGCGATCCTCGCCTGTCGATCGAAGAACGCTACGCGAGCCGAGCCGACTACTTGCGACGGGTTCAGGATGCGGCAAACCGGCTGGTGGAGCAGCGTTACGTGCTCCCGGAACATGTCAAGCGCATCGTTGAGGAATCAGGTCAGCACTGGGACTGGGTGATGACCCAAACAACGGCCAGCGCTGGCGGCAAGTAGGTCGGCGCTCAAATCGAGGCCTCACATTTGCACAATTGCGGCGCTGAACGGTGGTAGCGCGATTGAGAGCTGTCTGTTTCGAACATGCGCCGATTCCGATCTCGCCGCCTTCCATTTACCGTCGGGCGTGACCTCCGCCCCACCTAAAGTGATGCCGGTCTTGGCATCGATCGCCGGGCCGCTCAGCCGGATGACAGACGCCTCCCGGGCGTTAAAATGATCGCCCAGATTGACGGTTAGGACGGGCGTCGCGGCACCTTTATTGAGCAAGGTGAGAGCGACAGATGCGTGGCCGGTCCGTGTGGCATAAGTCTTAATTTCAGGCGAGTTAGCCTCGCTTTCCACAGTTAATACTTGACCCTTGCCGGCGAGCGAAAAAGCCAGCATTCCGTAGTATTCCGGCTGGGCGGAGTAGTGGCCATGTTCGTCGTCTCCGATGGGCGAGTAGGAACTGATGAAGTCCAGGTGATTTACTCCGGTTTCCATGTTCACTCCAGCGCAACTATTGGCCGCAAGGGTAAACATGTAGTCCAACGCCCAGAGCGCTCCTGCCAGCGTGTCGCTGACACCGGGACGCCCGCCGCCGGAGAAAGAATTCACCTCGCAAATGCGGTACGGTACGCCGCAGGCCTGTGAGGCGGCTTTCAGTGCAGTCAACTGCGGTTGCAGCTTGGGATCTACGCCCAGCAGCTTTTCGATGCTGCTGCTAGGGTTCTGCCCCTCGCGGTAATAGTGATGCGTGAGGAGGACCGAATCCTTGCCTTCGTCGGCGGCGAAGCGGGTCACCCAATCGGTGGCTACCGCCGCATCCGGGCCGGCGAAGGGGATGCTCGGAAACTCCTTACGGAGCGCTGCCTTGTAGCGGCGATAGTCGGCCAGCCAGTCTTCATAGCCAAACTCCGGTTTGCGGTGCTTGGCGCGAGCGAACAGGTCGGGTTCATTGCCGATTTCGAAAGCCAGCAGGCGCTCGCCGGCGATCGACGATATAATCCTCGCCTCGGCGACAGCGTCGGCTTCGGTGCCCCGCCCGAGATCCAGCGCCCAAATTAGTTTCCAGCCGGTGGCTTCGAGAAAGCCGCCGAGATCCTTCAAAACGGCATCGTTTACAACGGTCCCGCGCGCGCTCGAAACCGCGGCAGCGTTCGGCGAATACTGGGCGTAGTCGGCAGTGTTGCCTCCGATTCGAATGACACCGCGTGCACCCAGCGTGCGAACCAGCTGCACATACACCTGGTTGGCGCGGCTCAGCAGGCCCGGCCGGGACACCGACGATATCTCATATCCCAGACCCATGAAATCCGGTGCGATCATGCCGAGCGGCTGGTCTGCCCGCACCGTCACGGAATACTGCGTCGGCGCGGAAAAGGCGGAGCGGACAGCCAATGCGCCCGACGCACAAATACTGTTAGCGAGAAAGTCTCGGCGATTCATTTCACTCTCCAAACGGGCCTTATGGGCGCCCGCAAACCACGGTGCGTCGCGGACGTTGCGGCCAACCCAGACGCCCGATAACAGGAGCGCATCGCGACTTTACTATAATATTTCTGCTTCGAGCGGTGGCGCGGGCCCTCGCCGGAGGTAGTGATCGAACGACCGACGAAATGGAGTGGACCGATGTATAGGCGGTTTAGATTCGCATTCCGACTGCTGGGCGGAGCGGGACTTTGGGCGGTATCGCTTGGCGGCGCGGACTGGCTCACGCATAGCGGAGATCCGCAAAGAACCGGCTGGCAGCAGGCGGAAACCACGATCACCAAGGACAACGTGAAGGACTTTCAGCTCCTCTGGAAGCTAACCCTTCCCGACAATCAGCAGAAGGCGCTGCACTCGCTGATGGAGCCCCTCATCATTGGCCGCGTCATCACGAACCGAGGCTTCAAGGAAGTGGCGCTGGTCGGCGGAAGCTCGGATAACATTTACTCTGTCGACGCGGATCTGGGCAAGATCCTGTGGAAGAAACATTTTCAATACTCATCTGAGACGCCGCAATCGACCACTTCCTTCTGGCTGTGTCCCGGTGGTTTGACGGCGACGCCGGTGGTGCCTCCCTTGCCTGTTGCTCGCGCTGGTTCACCGTCAGGGCGCTTTGGACCGCGCGCTATTTACGTTCTTTCAAGCGACGGCCAGCTCCACCAACTGAATCTCACCAACGGCGAGGATCTCGCGCCGCCAGCGAAATTCGTTCCGCCAAACGGAAAACCGTACAGCCTGAATGTTGTCGACAACGTGATCTATACTACAACCGGCCAGCGCTGCGGGGGGAACCCTAACGCCGCGTACGCGCTGGATCTGGCGGATATGAAGGTTACCTCCTGGGATTCCAAGGGCGGCGGCCTGTGGGGTTTAGCGGGGCCCGCGGTGGGTACCGATGGCACCATCTACGCCGAAGTCGGCGATGGAAATTGGGACCCGTCGAAAGGAATCTATTCCGATACGTTCGTCGCGCTGGAACCCAAGACACTGAAGTTGAGAGACTGGTACACGCCGAGCAATCGGGAATGGATGACCAAGCGGGATCTGGATCTGAACGTCACGCCGGTGGTATTTCCCTACAAGGGACGCGACCTGCTGGCGGGCTCCGGCAAAGAGGGGCGCCTATACCTGCTGGATTCCAAATCGCTGGGTGGCGAGAATCATCGCACGCCCTTATTCCGCACGCAACTGATCTCGAACGAAGACGTCGATTTCGCGGGGCGCGGAACGTGGGGCAGCCTGGCGAGCTGGCAGGATGCGAGCGGAACCCGGTGGGTGCTGGCGCCGGTATGGGGTCCGCTGCATCCGGATATGAAGTTCCCCATCACCAATGGTAATGCGCCCGAGGGCAGCATCGTGGCCTTCAAGGTGGAAGAGAGTAACGGGAAAACGGTGCTGACGCCGGCCTGGGTGTCGCGCAACCTGGTGATCCCCGCCCCGCCGGTGATCGCGAATGGTGTGGTATTTGCGCTTTCGAGCGGCGAGTATGTGCGTCAGGCGAACGAGAACCAGGGCGGATTGTTCAGTCCGGAGCAACGCGCGCAGTTGTCGAGTCATGCGATTCTTTACGCTCTCGATGCCGCCACCGGCAAGGAACTTTATTCGAGCGGCGACGCGATCACTTCTTTCACGCACTTCGCCGGCATGGCCGTGGCCAACGGTCGGGTGTATTTCAGCACGTTCGACAACACACTTTACTCCTTCGGATTCCCGATCGAGCATTAGGACGTCATGGACGCTCCATACGCTTTTCCAAAACTCCACAACGCCATGTGGCCGGGGCTGGTCGGCAAAGGTCCGGATTCGGAACCGCCGATCGGTCTGGATACCATGCTTGACTTAACTCAGGCGGCCGAAGTAGACGGCGTCAAGTTCGATGGCGTCGATTTGTTCCTTTCCCTGCCCCACACCGATATCGATTCGACCGATGACGATCTGAAGCGCCTGGCGGATAACATCGGTCAGCGAGGATTGGTAGTGGGCTCACTAGTCGCGCCAGTGTGGCCTCCTACCGGTGGCGGATCGGCCATGGGATCGGACGACGAGCGCCAGAAATTCCTAACGCAAGTGCGCAAGGCGTGCGCGGTTGGCAAAAAGCTGCGCGCGCTGGGCATCCGTAAACATGGAGTGGTGCGCATCGATTCCGCGTCGAGTCCCGCGGATTGGGCGAAAGACCCAACCGCCAATTCGAAGCGGATAGCAGAGACGTTCCGTGAAGCGTGCACTGTCGCCGAGAGCTTCGGTGAAGTCCTGGCGGCGGAAGGCGAGATCTGCTGGGGCGGTATGCACAGTTGGAAGCACATGGTTGACCTGCTCGAGATGGTGGGCCGGCCCGAGACTTTGGGATTTCAAGCGGACATGGCGCATACACTGCTATATACGCTCGGCTACAACGCGCCAGAAGACCGGATTCTGCCGCAAGGCTATGACTGGACTGACCAAGAAGTGCTGTACGATGCCCTTCGGCAGATGACGAATGCGCTGCGCCCTTGGACGACCGATTTCCATGTTGCGCAGAATGACGCGACGGTAAAGGGCGCGGGTTCGCACGATAAGACCGGGCGGCACTGCCTGCCGGATGACCCGAACGGCAAGCTCGACGTGCCGCGCGCGGCTGGGATGTGGCTGCGCGATGACCACGGTAATCTGACCCGCGCCATCCCGCACATATGCTGGGATGGCTGCATGTTCTCCAACGAAACCATGATGAAGCCCGAAACCTGGCGCACTATTCTGGCCACAATGATCGCGGTTCGCAACGCCCACGGCTGGAATTAGGGTCCGCGAATGGCGAAAAAGGTTCTAAACATCGGGATGGTGGGTTACGGCTTCATGGGCCGCACTCATTCCAACGCGTTCCTGCAAGCGGGACGGTTTTTCGACTTGGCATACCAGCCGGTGCTTAAAGCCGTGTGCGCCCGCAACGCCGCGCGTGCGGAGACGTTCGCCGCGAATTGGGGTTACCAATCGATAGAGACGGACTGGCGCAAACTGGTGGAGCGCAGCGACATCGACTTGATCGACATCGCCAGCCCCAACGACACGCATGCCGAGATCGCCATCGCCGCCGCGAAGGCCGGCAAGATCGTCATGTGCGAAAAGCCGCTGGGTCGGACAGCGGCGGAAGCCGGGGCAATGGTCGAAGCGGTGGAATCGGCGAAGGCGCCAAACATGGTTTGGTACAATTACCGGCGCGTGCCGGCGGTTATGCTGCTGAAACAGTTGCTCGACGAAAACCGCCTGGGACGCATCTTTCACTATCGCGCGAAGTTTCTTCAGGACTGGACCATCTCCCAGGACTTGCCACAGGGCGGCGAAGGCCTGTGGCGGTTGGATGCGGCGGTGGCGGGAAGCGGCGTGACGGGTGATCTGCTAGCTCACAATATCGACACCGCATTGTGGCTGAACGGTCCGATGCGCGAGCTGACGGCGATGACCGAGACGTTCATCAAACAGCGCAAACACAATCTAACCGGGAAGGTGGAAGCTGTGGGAATTGACGACGCCAGTGCGTTTCTGTGCCGCTTCCAGAACGGCTCGCTGGCGACGTTCGAAGCGACCCGCTACGCGCGCGGCCACAAGGCGCTCAACACTCTCGAAATCAACGGAGAGCACGGGTCGGCAATGTGGGATCTCCACGATCTGCACCGCATTCAATGGTTCGATCATCGCGATGAGGGCCGCCTGCGCGGCTGGAGAAACATCCACGTGAGCGACGGCGATCATCCGTATATGAAGCATTGGTGGGTGCCCGGTCTGCAGATCGGCTACGAGCACACGTTCATTCATCAGGCCGCCGATTTCCTGGAAGCGCTGGCGTCAGGAAAGGCAGCCGCGCCGACGTTCCGTGACGGCCTGGCGACGGATTACGTGACGGACGCGGTATTGAAATCGGCCAAGACCCGCCAATGGGAGAAAGTTCCGGAGGTTACATGATCACGAAGACCAAGACAGCGTTGGTGGTCGTACTCGCGGTCGCTGCGGCGTGGAGCTATAGGCTCGCCGCGCAGCAGGCTGCGGCTCCAGCCCCCCAAAACGGTGGCAGCCGTTTCACGCAACCCGACCCGATCAACTTTGACGACCATGCGGGATGGACTTCCATGTTCGACGGCTCGACGATGAAGGGCTGGGACGGAAGCAGCGAAGTATGGCGCGCGGAAAATGGCGCGATCACCGGTGAATCGACGCCTGACAAGCCGTCCGGAACCACCTACGTCATCTGGCAAGGCGGTGAGCCCAAGAACTTCGAATTAAAAGCGGAAGTCAAGCTCGAAGGCAGCGGGGCCAACAGCGGGATTCAGTATCGCAGTTCACGCGCGACGCAGCCGCAGGGCGGCCCGGTCCCAAATCCACGGTTTGCAAAATGGAATCTCAAGGGCTACCAGGCGGATTTCGACTTCGCCAACCGTTACAGCGGCCAGCTTTATGAACAAGGAACGCCCCGCGGGATTATCGCGTGGCGAGGGCAGATGGTACGCACGGAACAGGGCAAGAAGCCGCGGCTTCTGGGAATGCTCGGCGATCCCGACGCGCTCAAGAGCTTCATCAAAGTTGGCGACTGGAACCAAATGCACGTCATTGCGCGCGGCAACAGCATGATCCATGTGGTCAATGGACGCGTAATGTCGATCTTCATCGACGACGATCCGACGATGGCGGTGGCGCAAGGGCTGATCGGCCTGCAGATAGAAGGTGGCGGGAACGTCAAAGTATCTTTCCGCAACCTGTGGCTGAAGAACCTGCCCTGAGTTGGGGCTGCTCCGGGGACGAGCCAGGGCGTGGCCCTGGCCTACTTCTTTACCAAGACGTCATCGGGGATGACAACGCGCACGGGAACCTGGCGCAAGTTAGCGGTGAACGTGTTGTCGTCTCCGGTGGTCCGCACCCAAATGGTTTGAGGGGGGCTCTTGGCGAACTGTACCTCCACCGGCGCGTCCATGGAGAAATCGTCCCCGGCGCCGGATTGATCGATAGAACCGGAGAGCTTCACGGCCGGCGCAACCCCCTTGACCGTGTAGTGCAGCTTCAGCGCTGGAATCCCGGTAGCATAGACCCAGTTGTCGAAAAAAGTATCGATCGCTTCCGGCTTCAGGTCACGCGGCCGCAACTCGCGTGCGAGAGCCTGGAAATCGGTGGTTGTTATCAATCTAAACTCATAGCGGCGGCGCATTTCGGCTAGCAGCTTGAAGAAGGCATCGTCACCCATGCGGCGACGGAGCATGTGCATAATCCAAGTGCCCTTCCCGTACGTAATCACGCGCCAGGTGCGCCTGTCCGGCTGGCCGTTCAGGCGGTCGCCCCACACGATGGGACCAGCCGATTCGTAGGTCCTGCCTTCAGCGTCTTTTTGCAGCAACTCCGCGCGGTAGCCGTTAAGCACATTCCCCATTTCCTTCACGCCCTTTTTTTTCTCCAACCAAAGGAGTGAAGAATAATTTGCCAGAGCTTCCAGCAGCCATTCGTCTTCGGTGTGCGCGGTCGAAATCACGCTACCCCACCATTGATGCGCCACTTCGTGCGGGACCATCAGATCGGAAAAGAATACTTGTTCCCGAGCGTCGCGCAGAGCGGCGGGCCGCGCCACCGGATCTATATAAGCGAAGGTGGACAGATACACCAGACCCGGGAACCCCTGCCCAAATCCTCCCGGGATGGGCGCCACGGTCAGAGTCTTCATCGCGGGAGGCCCGAAGATTCCGCTGAAAAATTCGAGGGACGCCGCGACATCGCCGGCCACGGCGCGTAATCTCGCCAGGGGGTCCGGGGCGATTGGGATCACCATCGCCGGTGGGGGTACACGAGCGCCGCGTGTCCGGAACGGGGGCTGGGGTGCGGGGGGAGCGGGCGATGGGATCGTCAAAGGACGCAGCGATTCCTCCAGGTTGCGGTTGCCGTATACTTCGAAATTCACGCCCGCTGCTGTGCCGGCCACCTTTTCGTAGATCCCAAGATTAAAACCCGCGGCGCCCACGGCCACGTTCGTGCGACGGTGGGTAATGCGCCAGTCGCCGTCGGTGCGATCCTCCACCGGGTCGCCGGCTGCCACTAGCGTGAGCCGCCTGGGATAACGGAAAGTGAGGTCGTAGGTCGCAAACTCTCCCGGCATGTGGGGATACCACGAACCGCGGGCACTGACAAAATAGACCCCATTGCCGCGGGTGGCGATCACATTGCCACGATGTTCGAACTCGAACTCATGCGTGCTGCCGGGCACCAGGGCCGTGGCCGCTACCGCGAGGAACTCGGCTTCTTCCTGGCCATCGCCGATGCGGCCGCGCGGCGATTCGCCGCGCATGAGTTCGACCGGAGCCCCGTCGATGCGCACGGCAGTTACCTGCATGTTGCGGGCGATGTCGAAGGGAAAGGTGCGAACCGGATCCGCACCAATGAGCACGCTGACACGAGTAACTGCGTGCACGCCCAGATCATTCGCGATTTCGGCGTCGATGCGATACCGCGATAGCGTGAATTCCCGATCCGGCTGCACAGCCGGATCTCGAGCGATTGGATGCGGTGCGCTGGAAGGCTTGCCGGAAGAATTGGAGGATACCCGACGAGGTAAAAAATCCGTCCAGATATCCAACTCGTCATGCCCGTCACGAACCACGTTCTGCCGCATGATCATGCGATGATTGACGCGTGCATCGGCGATGATATCGAAGTTTCCCAGCGTGGCGCCGCTAACCGCGAAAAAGGCTAACCCGGTCTTTCCAGGCCGCGCCGACCACAAATCTGCCACCAGGCGCATCTGCATAGGTGTGGATATATTGGCCAGGACTGGATCCCAGCGCTCAGCCAGGAGCGCACCCACGGACGGAACCTTTTTGGCCGCGTCTTGCTGCTGCTCAAGTGCAGTACGCAGCAACACCATGGAGTCGTCCGTAAGGATCATCAGTATGGTCCTGACGTGTTCATCCAGATTGGGCGATTGCGTGAATGAGGCGAGCGATTGCCTCTCGCTTCGGGTCGGAGGTATCACAATCACTTCCCCGTCGCCGGCCTCGATATCAGTGGTGAAGAGCGCTGACAACCGCTGCCCCAGAACGGGCTTTGAGAAGATCAGGTAGCCTTCGTTGAGGTACAGCTTGATGTCGTCTTTGACGAAACTCAGGTCGCGGACATGGTAGCATTCCGCCGGGTCCATGCCCGATTCGCGAATGATGCGAGCCAAATCCGCAGCTGTAGATGGCGAGGAGGAAGACGGGCCTTGGAAAGCATTGGCCGCGCCGGTGAGCAACAGGAGTAACGCAAATCGAGACACGTGACTCCCAGTTTAATACCGCGCCCAATTAAGAAAGGTGACGCCAGAGATCCAGACGGAGCGATGTCCGGCTGTAGCCGCGGTCCTAACGGAACTTGAGCACGATTGCAGCAACGGCGGCAAGCAAAATGGCTCCCCCGCCGATTCGCAGGCAGATCGCAGTCAAGCTCGGCCAACGCGACCCCTTGTAAAACTGCAAACCGCAGTGTTCGCAAGTCGGAGCAGAAAAACTACTGAGAGTCCTGCAATTGGGACATTGTCTCATACTAACCCCCCTCCAAAAGGGCGGCCGCCAGCCCCACATATCGGCCTAGATTCACTCCGATCAACCAGATTGTCAGGTCAGGTCAACCGGAATCCTCTTACGTGCAATAGCTTACATCGGGATCAGGCGAATTGCAAGAGAATTTGAGATTAACACCTATCTTTCGATAGGGTCTTTGTCCTAGGACTAACTGAGGCAGACTTCCATCGTTTTTACAATGACTTACATAGACGCTGAAAAGCGGGGTTGTCACTATGGCCTGAAGCGTTGGTACTTAATGTGCATGATAAGGCGACGCATGGCGGGCATGGCTGAAACGCTGGGGATCAGATTTTCAGGTCCTGATGCAACGATTATTTTCGGCCAAGGTTCAAAAGGATTATACTGGTGAAAGTGTGAACGTTGAGCGCGGCGAGGCACGCGGCTCGAGTTCTCGGCCTTCCAGCAATAAGTCTTTTGTTTTGTTTCCTTATGGGCCCGTAGCTCAGTTGGTTAGAGCGCCTGCTTGACACGCAGGAGGTCACAGATTCGAGTTCTGTCGGGCCCACCATTCGCCCCAGCAGCGAGCAATTCCCGAAAGAGTCCATGTCAAACCGAGGCTGCGCCCGGTGATGCTCGTATTCAAAGTTGGCGAGGTAGAGGAAGAAACCGGATGCTGCTGCGTTCAGTTCGGTGATAGACTTCGGGGCATGGCCCCGAAGATTCGCAAACGCGATTACGCTCTACGCCAATGGCCGCATGGCCGAAATCCTAGGGACGACAGTCGACGACTTGATAGGAAAGCCATCCTTCGACTTTGTGTTCCCGGAAGATCTGGGAGCGGCTCAGGAGTTATTCGATCGCAAAAAAGCGGGCGATAACGAACCGTTCGACTTTACCCTGCGGCGCAGAGGTGGATCGTCGCTTCGTGTTACCGTTTGGGGCCGTCCGATGTTCGCCCCCGCAGGAGAGTTCATCGGCATCCATGGCACGTTTCATGTCTCCGGTTCCGCTGATCCAATAGGGCGCCAATGAAAAATACGGCCAGCCTCTAGGTTGGTCCGCCGCGCTCGAGTTCCTAGTGTCAGGCTCTGGTCTGCACTGCGTCCGGGTCGATCGTCAGCATGCCGCCGCGCACTTCCACCGGAAACGTACGCACCTGTGGGGTTCCCTCGATGCATGGTTTGACTACCAGGCCGGTCTCCAGGCAAATGCGCCAATGATGCAACCCGCAGGTGACGGTGGTGTCGACTACCATCCCCCCGGCTAGGGGATCGCCCGAATGAGGACAGCGATTCTCGATCGCCAAAAAGCGGTCACCAATATTGAATACCGCGATCGACAAATCTCCAATACGCACTTCACGGGCCTGGCCAGCCGGAATAGTCTCGGCGGGCGCCACTGGAATCCACTGCATAGTGCTCCATCTCTTCCTGCCTGCATCGGCTGTTTTCCCTAAA
>DATJEI010000177.1:0-8605 GCA_035496735.1 Bryobacteraceae bacterium
GCGGACGCCGTGTTTGCGGAGCTCTCCCGCGGCTTCGTTAGCTTCAAACACTCCGAAACGGAATACGCGGCCTGCGTTGTCCCCGGGCATACGTAATTTCCCAGTTTAGCTTCGAACTCACGAACGACCGATTCCAGCCACGATTTCTACGATAGCGCTGCTGGATAGAATCCTTTAACCCACGCCAAAACATCGTTTTGCGCGATGAGGTTTAAACGAGAACCGTTTGAGTGGCGAAGTATTGCGCGGTCCGATACGCAAGCCGCATCATCGGGCTACGAGGTGCATGAATGCGGAACCGAATAACGGCGACACTTCTTCTCTTGGCTGCCAATTGTGGGGCGGCCCGCTTGAGTCCGTCCGCCGAACGAGCATACAAGATCTATGTTGCCGAACTTGAGGCCAGACTCGCGAGGCAGCACGCCCGACCCGAGACCTACCTTGCGGTGGTCAGCGCTGACGACGGCGGTCCCAACAGATTCGAGCGCTCACTGATGTCGGGTGACATCCAATTGGAGCCGCTGAACGGTGGAACGTGGCAGGTGCCCGGAGCGCTCCTGCATCACTGGCGTGGCGCAGCATTTGTTCCAAATGCGACGCCCTCCGAGATGCTGGCGGTATTGCGGGACTTCAATCAATTTCCCAGGCATTATGCGCCGCAGGTTGTTTCGGCCCGGGCTCTGACAGACGACGGACAGACGGCAACTCTCGCAGTCCGGTTCAAAGAGCAGAGAGTGGTCACTATTGTGCTGGATGGCGAATACAAGGTCGAGAGCAGACTCTCCGGCAATGACCGGGGGTACAGTTTTTCGCGCAGCCTGCACTTCTGGCAAGTGGACAGCCCCGGCACGGCGCAGGAGCGCCGCCGGCCCGAGGGCCAGGACGATGGCTTTCTCTGGGGCCTCAATTCGTACTGGAGCTTCACTCGGGTACGCGGAGGATTGCAAATGGAGTGCGAAGCGGTATCGCTGACGCGCGATGTCCCGGTGGGACTCGGATGGCTGGTGACACCGGTCATTGCCGAACTGCCGCGTGAAGAGCTGGCATTCACTTTGCGAGCAACCAGGAAAGCATTGATCGAATACACCGCCCAGGAGGCAAACTAATGCGGACTGGCGCAACGGTTGAAAACCCGGCGAGTGAATTCGCGAACGCCGTGCGAGTGCATAAGGCGCTCACCGCGAAGATTGAAAAGCGTCTCTTAACGTGGATAGCGTTGAGGATGCCGGCAGCGATTGGCCCGGACCATTTGACGGCTTTGGGTTTTGCCGCTCAGATCCTGGCAGGCGGTGCGTATGCCCTGTCGTCGCAGGATGGGCGATATCTCTGGCTAGTGAATTTCTTCCTGGCCGTCAACTGGTTCGGTGACAGCCTGGACGGAACACTGGCTCGCGTTCGCAACCGGCAGCGTCCGCGCTATGGATTCTATGTGGATCACATCGCCGACACCTTCGGGGCGTTCGCATTGATGGCGGGGCTCGGCTGCTCCGGATACGCGCACTGGGAGATCGCCGCCGGAATGCTGGTGTGTTTCTACGCGCTTTCCATCGAGAGCTATCTGGCGACGTACACCACCGGGCGATTTCATCTTTCGCACGGCCTCTTTGGGCCGACGGAAATTCGGATATTGCTCGCCATCGGCAACATCCTGATACTCAGCTATCCTTACGTGAATCTTGCGGGCCACCGCTTTCTGTCTGTTGATTTTGGAGGTGCAGTGGCGATTGCAGGAATGACGGCGATGGTTGTGTCGGCGGCGTTCCAGCAGACCGTGATTCTTTATAAGAAGGAAGCCCTGCCGTGAATGGTGTTGGCTGGAGAATCGGCCGATTCAGCTTGGTCGGATTCATGGGCGCCCTGTTGCAATTGACGCTGGTGTGGCTGCTAACCACGTGTTTCGGCCTGTTCAGCTCTGCCGCGACACTAGTCGCGGTCGAGCTCACAATCTTGCACAACTTCATCTGGCACGAGCGCTTCACGTGGGGCAATCGAGGTCCGAAAAGCTCCCGGCAGCTGGTCCTAAGACTGTGGCGGTTTCACGCCGGCAATGGTCTCATCTCACTGGCTGGCAATACAGTGCTGATGTGTTGTCTGGTCGACCGGCTTAAAGCTCCCGTCATGCCCGCAGCGATTGGAGCAATCGTACTCTGCTCTCTTGCAAATTTCCTGATCGCGGATCGTTGGGTGTTCCGGTACTAGGTGACTAAACTTCCAGAGGGCTCGTGCTGTCGCCGATCTTGTCGATCTCTACACCCGATTTTTTAAGGATCGTCAGCAACAGGTTCGACATCGGCGTGTCCTTGGGATACGCCAGATGACGTCCGGTCTCGAATTGCCCGCCGAGTTTGCCGGCCATCAGGCAAGGCAGATTGGAGTGACGATGCAGGTTGCCATCCCCCATGCCGCCGCCGTAGAGAATGAGGCTCTGATCCAGCAGCGAGCCGTCGCCATCCTGGGTCGCCTGTAACTTCTGCAAGAAGTAGCCGAGTAATTGAACGTGATAGGTGTCGATCTTGGCCTTCTTTACGATCAGCGCGGGATCGTTGCGGTGATGCGACATCGGATGGTGCGGGTCAGGCACGCCGATCTGCGGGTAAGTGCGGGCGCTCAACTCGCGGCACACGATCATAGTGAAGACGCGAGTGGCATCGGATTGAAACCCTAACGTCTGCAGATCGAACATCAACTTAATGTGTTCCTCAAACGTGTCCGGAATATCAGTGGGACGCTCCGGCAGCTCAATGGAATGGGCTCCGCGCGCTTCCACGCCTTGAATGCGCTGTTCGATTTCGCGAACCGAGTCCAGATACTCGTTCAGTTTGGTCCGGTCGCCAGGACCCAGCATTTTGTCGAGGCCGCTCACCTCTTCCATTACGGAATCGAGAATGCTGCCGTTGCGCTTCATCCGCGCCATGCGCTGCGCCGCGCTTCCGCCATCGCCGAACAAGCGTTCGAACACCACGCGCGGATGAGCTTCGGCGGGATTCGGCGTGCTTGGATTGCGCCAGGAAATGGTGTTGTTGAAGAAACAATCACTGGTGTCACAGGCGCCCTGCGTCGGCAGATCCAGATTGATTTCGACCGAAGGCGTTTGGGTGGTCTTTCCGATCACTCGGGCTGCGATCTGATCGGCCGAAGTGGCCAGGTGCACCTCGATATCCGGACGGCTGCGGTCGTACGCATGAACGCCGGTAAGCCAGACGGCCGAAGAACGCGGATGATCGCCGGTGCCGTCGCCAAACGTATCCGCCTGCAGGTGCGAGAGCCCACTCAGCACATTGATGTGCTTCTGTACCGGTTCGAGCGGCTGCAGTATCGGAGACAGCGCGAAGTTAGGCCCGGTGGTCTTCGGGATCCACTGATCCTGGATCACGCCGTTCGCAATGTAGATAAAGCCCAGACGGGGCGTGGATTTGAGAGGCTTGGCGGATAGCGCCGGGATCATGGCATCCAGCAGGGGCAACGCGACGGTGGCTCCGATACCCCTCAGCAGAGTTCGTCTTCGCAAGGACTTCCTGGTCACGAACGTCATGCGATCCTCCTGTTGCGCTCTACTTCAAATTCTAACGCCATCAGCGCCTCGCCGTCTTTGCTTCGCTTGACGCCGGGGTTTCCCGCATCTGGAAGGGTGCGCTCTCCACTACTCCCAGAACCAGCGAAGCAAAAGTGTAATTGTTGCGGGCGGCTCGCCGGATAATCGCGCGGATGGCCGGCCGATCGTAGTACTGCACGTTGCGCCCGATGCCGTACATCATCAGTTTCTCGGTAATGGTGGACACAAACTCTTCGGGGTGGCTGAGCAAAGCTGCTTTCAAACCCGCCATTCCGTCGAATTTCTCGCCGCCAGGGAAAACACCAGAGGCGTCAATCGGGTTGCCCGCGTCCCGGTCGCGCCATCTCCCGATTCCGTCGAAATTCTCCATCGCGAAGCCGATCGGGTCCATGCGCGCGTGGCAACTCGCACAAGCCGGATTCGCCCGGTGCTGAATCATCGCATCCCGCATGGTAAGAGTCTTGCCGGTGTCTTTCCCTTCCGTCTTCAGCGCCGGGACGTCGGGTGGTGGAGGAGGCGGCGGCGCCGACAGCAGATTTTCCAGCACCCACTTGCCGCGGCTTACCGGAGAGGTACGGTTGGCGTAGGAGGTGATGGTGAGAATGCTCCCCTGACCCAACAATCCGCCGCGCGGGCTGCCGGGAGGAAAAGTGACGCGCCGGAAGTCGCTGCCATGCACGTTAGGGATGCCGTAATGTTTCGCCAGCCGCTCGTTGACGAAAGTATAATTCGCCGATAGCAGATCGAGCACGCTGCGATTCCCGCGCAGAACGCTGTCCAGGAATAAGTCGGTTTCCTGGCGAAACGCGTCGCGCAGGGACTCATCGAAATCGGCGAATAGGGCCTCGTTCGGCCGCTTATTCTCGATATCCCGCAAGTACAGCCACTGTTCGGCAAAATTGCTGACCAGCGAAGTGGAGCGCGAATCCGCCAGCATCCGCTTCACCTGCTGTTCCAGTATGCCGGGTTGCCGCAGCTTCCCCTGGCTGGCCAGCTCCAGCAGTTCGTCATCCGGGATGCTGCTCCACAGAAAGAACGACAGGCGCGACGCCAGTTCCAGATCGCTAACCGGATGCGCAGTTCCCGGCGGCGCATTGGCGGGATCGCGCTCGATCCGAAACAGGAACTGAGGGCTGACCAGCAGGCGCTGGATGGCTCTTTGAATTCCCAGATCAAATCCGCCTTCCGTCTTGCCCGCCGTGTAGAAGGGCATTAGATATTCGACATCGTTTGCCGTGACCGGCCGCCGATAAGCCCGGCGCTCCAGTGTAGAGATGATGCGGCGCGCACAGGTTTCTTCGTCCGATGGCGCTGCCGGGCGGCACACAAAAATGCGCCTGCGCGACAATGTGTCGCCGGGGCCCTTGGCGTTGTAGGGTCCGCTGATGGTTACGACGCCGACGCCGATTTCCGCGCCCGCGCCGCGCAGCCGGGGACGCAACACCTCTTCGTCGCGCACTTCATCCTTTTCGATGAAGGCCACGCCAATGAGGCGCGGCCCGGCCTTCACAGGCACCCTGAATTCGATGGGACGCCGGCCGGCCCCGTAACCCGGCGCTGCGTCGCGGTCATTGTCGTCATCCTTAGCTGTACCCGCGCTTTTCGTTGCGGCGGCGTTCGGCGCAGCTTTCTGTGCGCCCTTAGCGGCCTGACGAACCGTGCTGGCCACTAGCTGCGCTCGTTCGCCGTCCACGGTGAGTTCCACCTGCTCCGGCTCCGCGGATCGGCCCACGAATGTCACTTTGACGCGATATTCGCCGTCCGCCGGAAAATAGCTGCGGATCGCAAGGCCTCCCCGCGTACCGAACGGAAGCTCATCCACGCGGACGTTCTGCGGTTGTTCGTCGGGCACGCGGTAGATATTCACCATGGGCGGCGCGGCGGGATCGCCCACAGCCAGGCGGCTGATCTTGTCGGCGGCGCTGAGGTAACTTTCCATCGCGGTGGGTGAGACAAACAGCAGGTCGGCGATGTTATCGAAGCCGCTGTTGGAATTGTCGGGCGGCAATAGCAACGAATAATCCATTTCCTTCGGCATCGCTTCCACCGCCAGCAGATCACGCACCGCGTTCTGATATTCCGTGCGGCTCAAGCGATGCAGCAGCGGCAGCTTGCCTGGGTTCGGTTTCGCGGCGGCGGCCCGGTCGAGTTCAGTCTCGATGAATCCCGCCAGCGCGTTGTAGGTGGCCGGATCGGGACGTGGCAATCCTGGAGGCGGCATGGTGCTGGCTCGCAGCTTGCGGATTACCTTCTCCCATCGCTCCGCGTCGGCGGGAACATTGCCAACCCTTGTGGGATCCAGGACCAGCCCAGCCGTTTGCAATTTCGCGTTGTGACAGGTTGCACAATACTTGCCGATCACCGCTCCGGCCTGCTGCGAGTCGAAGGTCTGTGCTTGTGCGGACGGCGAAATAAGTACTGCCGCTGCCATCGCTATGAAAAATCTGGTCATCGGATTATAGAAGCCGAGTATTTGCGCAACCGCAGTCATTATATCCACCGCTGCCGGGGACAGCAATGGTAGGCATGGCGATCCGGAAGCCCCTGTAATATACTGTGCCCAGATGCACGGGTGCTTATGAAACTCTTAAGAGTTACAACGAGCTTGGTTTTTCTGTCGAGCGCTCTCGCGGCAGCTAGCGCCGACTTGCGTTTGATCGACGCGGCAAAGAACAAGGACGCCAAGGCGGTACGCGAGCTGCTCGCTCAGCACGTGCCGGTGACCGCGACGGCCTCCGATGGTTTCACCGCGCTGCATGAGGCGGTGCGCTACGACGATCTGGAAATCGCCGGCCTCTTAATCGCCGCCGGAGCCAATGTAACCACTGCCACTCGCTACAACATCACTCCGCTTTCACTCGCGTGCGCCAATGGGAACGCCGCCATGATAGAACGTTTATTGAACGCGGGCGCCGATCCCAACAGCACTTCCGAGGCGGGCCAGACGGCGCTTATGACGGCCGCGCTCGCCGGGAAGGTGGACGCCGTTAAACTGCTGTTGGCGCATGGCGCGAAAGTGAATGTCCAGGAGCCTACCAAAGGCCAGACAGCGCTTATGTGGGCCGCCTCGGAGGGCAACACTGCTGCCGCCGAGTCGCTCATAGAGTTTGGCGCCGACATCAAAGCCAAATCGAAGAGCGGCTTCACGCCTTTGCTGTTTGCAGTCCGCGGCGGACATAAAGATACGGTCCAGGCGCTGCTGGCGCATGGCGCGAATTCCAACGATATTACTCCCGACGGCACCAGCGCCCTGAATGTGGCGGTGGTCAATGCCTATTTCGAAGTTGCCGCGGTTCTGCTGGATCATGGGGCGGACCCCAATGCGCCCGACGCTCGCGGATCGGCGCTGCACACGCTGGCGTGGTTGCGTAAGCCGGGCTCGGATGGCGGCAATGGCCTAGGACATAGATCCTACGCTCCTCCGCTGCCCACTGGAAACATGACTGCGCTGGAACTCGCGAAGGCGTTGCTCGATCATGGGGCCAATCCCAATGTTCGGATTGCCTGGCAGGAAAAGAAATTTGAAAAGGAAGGCGGCACCATGAAGAATCCGCCGCTGATTCAGTTGGGCCGGCATTACCTCACCTATGTGGGCGCCACTCCCTTCTATGTAGCGGCGCACAATGGAGACGCCCCCTACATGCGCCTGCTGGCGGAGCACGGCGCCGATCCCAAGATGCCGAACATTCTGGGGATCACGCCGCTGATCGTGGCCTCCGGGCTGGATTACTGGGAAGGCGAAGCTCCCGGTCCGTTTACCGGCGTTACCGAAGCCGAGAGACTGGAGGCCGTCAAGCTGGCGCTGGATCTTGGAAATGACATCAATGCCGCTGCCGATTTCGGCGATTATCCGATGGAGGGCGATCCCGCCTACACGCTGCTGTATTATCCGCTGAATATGGATCAGTTAATGGGAAAAGTCATGGGTGATCCGCGCTGGAGTGGCAGCACGGCCCTGCACGGTGCGGTGGTTTCCGGGCAGCCGGGAATCGTGCAGTATCTGGTAGATCACGGAGCCAGGCTGGATGCGAAAACCAAGACCGGATGGACTCCGCTGATGCTGGCGGGCGGCGTGTTCTTCGCCAACGCCAAGAAAGAGTATCCCGCCGAAGCGGAGATCCTCAAAAAGGCGATGATCGAGCGCGGTCTGATGGCCGCCGACTCTGTGCGCTAGACCGACTGGCGGGTTCGGCTTAAACCAAGGTATGTATTCGCGCCGCGTCTATCCTTGGTGTGTGATCGTTCTCATGGCGGCGTGCGCCAGGCCGCCACGGCCGCCCGTCGAGGATCTAAGCGGGCGCGAGGACCTTTCCTCGTATAGGCTCGGGCAGGTGCGGGGCACACGTGTTGGCGATCGTCTCGATGCCCAGGCCACTTTCAGCGACGGGTCATCCGCTCTCACGGTCGATATGCGTTTCGCGATTGGAGCTCCTACCAAGCTGGAATCGGGCCGATGGCAATGGACCCGCGACGGCCGCCTCCTGAGCGGAACGGTAGCAGAGCGGTCGGTAATGTTCCTCGGCGGGCAGGACGGTCCACCCAGCATCGGAGGCAGGTTCGATCTGCGTGACGCCGCCGGAGCCGCCGTCTACCGCATCACCATTCCGACCACCGAATTGAAGCAAAAGTTACTACGCGAATAACGCGGGATCGGTGGGCGATCACCAGGTAAAAACCAGTGGTAAATCCGGCCGGAAATCCACGCGCTTTCCCTGGAGACCGCCATCGAATTGCAACTCCAGCCGATGTTCGCGGGCAGTTTTCGAGCTGATCACTCCTGCCCGCGTCATCGCATGCGTGATTGTGGTTTCCTCCAGCCAGGGAGAAACAATGCGGACACCCGTGATTTCGCGAAGGCCTGACGGATGTTCCAACGGCTGCCGTCTTTCCGGAGGAGCGTCCGCAGGAGGCCGTGCTGTTTCCATGTAACACCACATCGGCTCCTTTGGCCCGACACCCTCCGCGATGTGCAACCTCAGATCCGGCATTGACGCGGGCCTGTACTCCCAGGATGGAAAAGGACACTCTTCACGTGTCTCCGGCGGAGGGCGA
>DATJEI010000178.1:0-12937 GCA_035496735.1 Bryobacteraceae bacterium
ACCCAGGGTTCCGCGAAGCCGGAAAGGATTAGGATTAGCGCCAGATCTTCTCAGGCTAAGTTTGAAGTGGTTCCGCCAGCAGGGTTTGGAGAACGCCGGATTGTTCGTCCACTGAGTTGGCAGCTTAGCCGGCAGCGCCTAAGCCGGAGCGGCCGCCAGCTCGCGCTCGAAAAACGCATCCACCATTCCGAGAATCTCCGCGGTGCCATGCGCGTGGTAGATGCTCGCGCGGAGCTGCGCGCCGTTGCGGACGCCATGTGTGAAATAGGTGGCGAACTGCTTCATCTTGCCCACCGCATCCATCGCACGGTGCTCTTCAAGCATGCCGTAGTAGCGCCGCATAATTTCATAGCGGGCGCTCTCCGGCGGTGTTTCATAGTGGCCGGTAGAGGCGTAGTCTTCAATCTGGCGAAATATCCAGGGGTTGGACGACGCGGCGCGGCCCACCATCACCGCATCGCAACCGGTCTCGCGCACCATGCGGACGGCATCTTCGGGCGTCAGGATGTCGCCGTTACCGATCACCGGAATCTTGACCGCCGCTTTCACTTCGGCGATGCGGGTCCAATCGGCGTGGCCGCTGTAGCCTTGCTCGCGGGTGCGGGGATGCAGCGCGATGGCCTGCAATCCGCAATCTTCGGCCAGCCGCGCCATGCGCACCGTTACCAGCTCGCGGTCGTTCCAGCCGGCGCGGAACTTCATGGTCAGCGGAATCGAGATGGCGGCGCGCACGCTGCTCAGGATCTTTTCCACCAGCGGCAGGTCGCGCAGCAATCCGGAGCCGCCATTGCACGTCACCACTTTCTTAACCGGACAGCCGAAGTTGATATCGACAAGGTCGAAGCCCATGTCCTGGCAGTGGCGCGCGGCGTCCGCCATCACGGCCGGATCGGAACCGAACAACTGCGCCGAGATGGGGTGCTCCTCAGGGTCGAAATATAAGTAGCGGAAGGTCCGCGTGGGCTTGGTCGCGCGCGCGGCCGCCACCACGCCGTGCGAGCTGGTGAACTCGGTCATGATGAGTCCGCAGCCCCCCTGGCTACGAATCAGGCGGCGGAAAACCGTGTCGGTGACGCCCGCCATGGGCGCGAGGACAGTGGCCGGAGCGATCGTTAGCGAGCCAATCTGGAGGGTGCGCGGAATCACTTGTACCATTTTAGGGCACGCCCTCAGACGGCGGCGAGCCCCGCGAGCTTTTCCCAATCCGCCGCCTCTCCAAATTTGAAGGCGACGACTGCGGCGTCGATATTACGCAGCAGGCCGGTGAGCACCCCGCCGGCGCCGACTTCGATGCACCGCGTGACGCTCGCGGAGGCCAACGCGCGCATGGAATCCGCCCACAGCACGGGATTCGGCACCTGCCGATACAGTCCGTCGCGAGCCTCGGCTCCGCTGCGGATTTCGCGCGCTTGCCAGTTGTTGATGAGGGGCACGCTGAGATCGCGAAAAGTGGTGGCGTCGAGATCTGCCTTGAGACGCTCCTGCGCGGGCGTCATCAGCGCGCAATGGAAAGGAGCGCTTACGGAAAGCATCACCGCGCGCTTCGCGCCGGCGGCCTTAGCCAACTCCGCGGCACGTTCGACCGCGCCCGCATGACCCGCGATCACGATTTGATCCGGCGAGTTCAGATTGGCCGCTGCCACCACTTCGCCTTGTGCCGCTTCGGCGAGAATCCGGTCGAGGGCCCCCTCGGGCAGCCTCAGCAGCGCCGCCATTGCTCCCACGCCGGATGGCACCGCCTCCTGCATGTAGCGGCCGCGCTTGTGAACCAGGCGCACCGCGTCCGCGAAGTCGAGCGATCCGGCAGCCACCAGCGCCGAGTATTCCCCCAAACTGTGCCCCGCCACGTAATCCGGTGCGAGACCCTTGGTTTGCAGCACCCGAAATGCCGCGATGCTCACGGTAACCAGCGCGGGCTGCGTGATCTCGGTACGCTTCAGTTCCTCCTCGGGGCCTTCAAAGCACAAATTAGAAATTGAGAACCCCAGCGCCGCATCGGCCTCCGCGAAGACGGCAGCGGCTTCCGGAAACGCGTCTGCGAGGGATTTGCCCATGCCCGCATACTGTGAGCCCTGCCCGGGGAAGAGGAAAGCTGTCTTGGACATGATGTCGTGAACTTGAATGGAGAGGCTAGTACTAAGTGTCTTTTGTAATATTACAACGCCATCCGTTTGCTTATATATGCTGATATAGTAAAGACGTGAGACGTAAGCGTCCCCTAGTTCCTGAAGCTCTACCGGAGACTCCGGTGATTCCTGCGGCCCTGATCGAAGAGGCTAAGCGCGCCATCGAGTCCGACCGCATGAAAGCGCCTGCAAAATGCAGCGTATGCGGAGACGAATGCGCTCCCAATTCGACCGAAGGCCTGTGCTGGGTGTGCCGCCGGCTGAAGCTGAGCGCGTGGCGCGATTCCGACACGCAAATGCCGGTTCAGGAATAGCGCAGCTACTTCCGTCTCAACCGCTCGACATCCGCGGTCAGTTGCTTCGTAATCTTGTCGGCCACGTCCGCGCTCGCACCGCGAAATTTCGCGCCGTTGCTCTCCTGCGTGGTGGACCACATCACATCGCCATCTTTGTTTACCAGCCGCACGGTCGCCATAGCTTCGTGCTTGCGCTCGTGAATATTGGTGGCTTCGCTCTCACCGACGCCGGCGCTCATCGACCGCGCCACACTGCGGCTCACGCTCCCGCCGCCTCCGTTAAATCTGGAACCGTTGCTGTTTGAGCTTCTTTCCGAATCGCCGACATGAGCGTTCACGCCTTCTGACGACTGGAAATTATCGGTGTACACCAGATCCTCAGCCGCTCCGCGCAGAAAAGCGTCGGCGCGATCCGCGTTCTCCGTCAACACGAACAATTTCGAGCCTTGCAGGCTGCTAATGATCAGATCGCGCATCTGCGCAGCGGTCTCGCCGCCGGTCAGCCTATCGACATAGACCCGCTTAATACCGGCAATTTGAGCCGACACATCGTCGGGAGCTTGCACCAGCAGCAGCGCCAACAGCCAAGCGGTCATATATCCCTAACCTTTCCCGGCCTTACGAGCCTCCGGGTCCTGATATTGCACTTTTTGCCCGGTGCGCGCCTCCAGACCTACCAGCGCGGAGCGGATTCCATTCTTGTCCACCCGGAACACCAGGGCCTGCTGCTTGCCATCGTCATCGGTGTACCCCACGGTCAGGAAATGCTTGCGCGATTTCGCCAGCAGAAACATCGGCGAAATCACTACTGCCATTAGCAGCCGTCGGTCCACCTTCTGACCGTACTCCAGTAAGTTGATGCGATCGTACGGCACCCGAATCTGCGTGCCCTTGGTGTAAAACGCGAAATACCGGCTGTCGGAGAGCTCCATGGACCCGCCCGCGCCGCTCGCCACAGCCGCTAAGGTCCCGCCGACGTATTCGACACGGCTTTGGGCCAGCAGGAGGACCAACGCAAGAAGCTGCACGAGAATTAGTTGGCCGGCCGCACGGAACTTCTCACCGAAATTACCCTCAGAAAAGACGCAACGCCTGCACCCCATTCGCTACACTCGACGAATGCTCCTCTGCACGGTCCGCGGCTGCCATCTTCCGCTTACGCGCACGGAAGAAGGAAGCGGCCGGCGGCTTGCTTGTCCGCGCGGACATTCCTTCGACGTGGCGCGCAGCGGCTACATCAATCTGCTGCAGCCGCAGGACCGCCGGTCCAAGCGGCCGGGCGACACCCCTGCGGCCGTGGCTGCGCGCCGCCGCTCGCACGATCTCGGAATAACCGCTCCGCTGCTGAATGGGATCGCCGAATTAGCGCAAGCCTCGCCCGACGACATCGTTCTCGACGCCGGTTGCGGTGACGGTTTTTATCTCGGTTCCCTGGCGCGGCAGAGCGGCTGCGCAGCGCATGGCGTCGATATTTCAATCCCGGCTGTGGAGGCTGCGGCGCGGCGCTACCCGCCGAGTGGGGTCGCGGGCGGCGCTGCTTATGACCCCGGCGTAGCCGGTTACGAATGGATCGTGGCCAACGCCGATCGTTTCGTGCCTTACGCCGAGCGCTCGTTTTCCATCGTCCTATCGATCACCGGGCGGATGAATGCCGCCGAATTCCGGCGAGTGTTGCGTGACGACGGACGACTGCTGGTGGCCCTTGCTGCGCCGGACGACATGATCGAGCTGCGCAGCCGCGCGGGGACGGCCGGCCGCGACCGGGTGCCTCAAACCCTTGAAACTTTCGCGCCCCAGTTCAAGCTCATGGCCCGGAGCCGGGTCACGACCGCCGCCGATCTGGATGCGGCCACTGTTCAAGATGTCCTGCTCTCCATCTATCGGCCGCTGCGCTCGCAGCCGGTGGAGGCCACGCGCGTGACCTTTAGTCTGGACCTGCTGTTGTTCGGGTCTGCGTAATAGCATGGACTTATGGACGCACCCAAACCCCGAGCGGAATCCCAAGCCGAGCGCCAAATAGAACCATGGATGCGCGGCGCGATTCCCGGCGTCGACACCTTCGTCGCGCCTCTACTTTATTCCTTCCAGATGGCCCGCGAGGATCTCGCCAAATACACCGCCGGGCTCACCACCGAGCAGATCTGGGCGACGCCCCACGGCTTCGGCTCCGTCGGCTTTCATCTGCGGCACATCGCCGGCTCAACCGATCGCCTGATGACCTACGTCAACGGTGGCCAGCTCTCCAGCGCTCAGATGGCTGCGCTCAAGACTGAAAAAGATCCCGGCGCTACGCGCGAAATGTTGCTCGCCGGCATTGACCAAGCGTTCGCGAGCGCGGAAACCATCGTCCGCGCTCTCGATCCCGCGCGCCTGGCAGAGCCTCGCGGCGTGGGCCGCAAGCAACTGCCCACTACCGTCATCGGGCTTCTGGTCCATATCGCCGAACATACCCAGCGCCACGTCGGCCAGGCGATCAGCGCCGCGAAACTGGCTAAAGCAGGATGAGGCACTCAAGTCGCCAGCGGCACACCACCCAGCCCTAAATGCCGGTCCGTGGACCAGCAGGCGCCAGGCTTCCTCGCCTGCATGATCGCTAATCCGTGTGCGTCGGCTAACGTCAGCTTCTGGTCTCCGTACTTTTTCACGATGCGGCTCGATCGGCCCAGTGCGTCCACATCGAAGGCCTCGATGTTAAGTGCCGGCAAGGTCCCAACAAACGCGAGAAACTGCACGGCTCGGCGCTGATCGTAACGCCGCAGGAACCATCCGTGTCCCTCCGCAATCACCAATGCCGAAGTAACCAGGGGCGGAGGTTCTGAAAACAGGCGGCGGTAGAGTGCGTGATAACTATCCGACTTGTCGAGAAACGCTATGAAGCCCGAAGTGTCGACGTAACATTCAGTCTTTTGCGCCATAGACGATGTCATCGATCGACTGGCTGGAGCGGCGATTGCCGGACTCAACGAAACCGGCGTAGCGCATCCATGGACCGGCGCCGGTGGCGGGCAAGGTCTCGCGGATCGCTCGCCGCACATATTCCGCAACCGGAATGCCTAAAGCTTTCGCCTCTTTCTTGGCAAGCGCGTACTCCCGCTCATCGAGGCTGACCTGCGTCCGAATCATGTTATCGCTTCCTTTTGTCATGATAACATCCATGGGGTTCGCGTCATCCGCACTAAGCTCCTATAGGACCTCTGAGCTATCCTGAAAGTTACCCATGCAACAAGAAGTCGTTGAGGCCGAAGGCCATCTGATTGATTCGCACCTGATGGAGCGGATCTTCGACACGGTGGTTGAATACCACGGCCGCTTTGAAGTGGAGACGTTCCAGATCGGGCGCACCAACGCGGAAAACTCGCACTTGCGGCTGAAGATTGAAACCGAGAGCGCCGCCGACATGGAGCAACTCCTCAGCCAGCTGCTGGATCTCGGTTGCACACCCACCGATGCGTCTTCGGTGGAGCTGATCGCTGTAGAACGGGACTGCTGCGCGCCGGAAGACTTCTACTCCACGACCAATCACAAGACGCTTATCCGCCACCAAGGCGATTGGATTGAAGTGGAGAATCAGCGCATGGACGCCATGATCGTGGTGGCCGGCAAGCGTGCCTTCTGCCGCCGCCTGCGCGATCTCAAAAAGGGCGACCAGGTGGTGGTGGGCATGCGCGGTATCCGTGTGGTCCCCGAATCGAAGGAACGCGACCGCATGGCCTTCGCGTTCATGAGCAACGGCATTTCGTCAGAGCGGCAGGTGGAAACGGCCATGCGGCAAACCGCCAATCTGATGCGTCATTGCCGCGAATTGGGCCAGAAGATCGTGGTGGTGGCGGGACCCGTTACCGTGCACACCGGCGGCGCCGGACCTCTTGCCCAGCTCATTCGGGGTGGCTGGGTGCAGGCTTTGCTGGCCGGCAATGCGCTGGGCGTGCATGATATCGAGGCGTCGCTGCTCGGCACTTCGCTCGGTGTGCGCCAAAGCGACGGCCGCCAGGAGGAGCATGGCCACCGCAATCACATGCGGGCCATCAACGCAATCTATCATGCCGGCGGCATTGCCCAGGCGGTGGCATCCGGACGCCTCAAAAGCGGGGTGATGTACGAATGCGTGAAGGCGCGAGTGCCTTTCGTGCTGGCCGGCAGCTTGCGCGATGACGGCCCGCTGCCCGACACTATCACCGATATGAATCTCGCGCAGGACGCTTATGCCGAACAGTTGAAGGGCGCGGGGTTAGTGCTGTGCCTCGGCTCCATGCTGCACTCGATCGCCACCGGCAACATGCTGCCGAGCTGGGTAAAGATCGTATGCGTGGATATCAACCCGGCGGTCGCCACCAAGGTAAGCGACCGCGGAACCGGCCAGGCCGTGGGCGTAGTCACCGACGTGGGTTTGTTCCTGGACTTGCTGGCCCGCAATCTGGAAACGCCCGCATGAAACGCCAATACACCGACCAGCACGCGGCTGCCGGCGTTGACGCCGATCTTCCTGAAATCGAAGTGTGGCCGAATCAATACCAGACCGGGTACGAAATCGAAATCGAAATGCCGGAGTTCACCTCCATCTGCCCCAAGACCGGGTTGCCGGATCACGGCGTGCTGATCCTGCGCTACATTCCGGCCAAGTTTTGTCTGGAACTGAAATCGCTGAAGATGTATACGCTCGCCTACCGTAACCTCGGTATCTTTCAGGAAAACGTGGTGAACCGCATGCTGGCCGACGTCGTGAAATACGCCCAGCCCACGGAAGCCGTGCTGATCGGCGATTTTATGCCGCGCGGCGGCGTGCACACCAAGATCACTGCCAGCTATTCGCGGAAGCCAACGCGCGGGAGAAATACCCGAAGGCCTTAACGTGGCAAAAGCCGTCGCTCTTCTCTTTTGGTGTACTCTGCTGATCGCTCAATCTGGTGAAGCCCGCAAACACTTCCTGAATGGCGTAGGCCTATACGGAGAGCATGACGATTCCGGCGACGCGCTCCGCGAGGCCCAGCAGGAATTCGCGGCGGCGCTTCGCCTCGCGCCTACTTACGCCGCGCCGCGCGCCTATCAAGGATTGATCGCCCTCGAAGAAAACCGGGATGCCGAGGCCAGGATCGCCTTTCAGGAAGCGCTTGCCTGGGATCGCAACTGCGCCGAAGCTCTGGTTGGCCTGGCACGCTTGAGTCAACGAAAAGGAACGACTCGCGAAACTCTCACGCTGCAGCGGCAAGCAGTAGCTGCCGCGCCCAGAAATGCGCTCGCCCGCCGCGAACTGGCGTCGACACTCACCAATGAAAATAACCAGAACCTTCCGCCCACGCCGGCGATGTGGCAGGAGGCCATCGAATCCTGGCGGGTGCTGATTACCATCGATCGCAATGACCGCGACGCGCACTACGATCTCGCTCGGGCCTACCGGAAATTCAATCGCTGGAGCGAAGCCGAGCACGAGTTTCGCGAAGTGCTGCGCATTGGACAGACACCCGAAGACTCCGATGTGTGGGTTTACACGGTCCACGGAGAACTCGCCGAGGTGCTCGCCAAGCAGGGGAAAAACGCACGGGCCATCCGGCAATATGAGGCCTTGATCGCCTCCGACGGCGCAGGGGACGAGGAAATACGTCGCGCCCGGGAGGCCATCGCCGTGCTGCGCCGCTCCCTCGTGCGGCCCCGCCCTTAGGTCCTTGTATAATCCAGTCATGCGCCGGCTTCCCGTTGCGCTCCTGCTTCTTACCGCAGTCCTTCACGCCCAGCAACCCATGCCCGCCGGCATTGTGCGCGGAAGTCTGGTCGCGTGGCGGAATGGCAATCTCTCGGTACGGCAGGCTGACGGCGCGATCTACGATTGCGCCTACGACGACCACACCCTGTTCCAACGCAATCAATGGCCCATCCAATCGTCGGAACTGGCAGGCGGCGAGCCGGTGGAAGTCGTTGCGGACCGCTGGCCGGCGATGCCCTCCTGTTATGTGCGAATGCTGTCGGTGGTCTATGCATCGCCGAAATCGCCGCACCGGCGTGCTCCGGCAATCGACGTGTGGGTCCCGCGCGGCTATCTTAACTACGCCGGGCTGGTAGTGAAAAACGAGGGCTCCAAATTCACGCTGAAAACCCGCAGCGGTCCGCGAACCTTGCGGCTGCGCCCGGATACTCACTACTCGGATGCGTCGCAACCGCTGCTGAACAAGCACGTATTCGTGCGCGCCGGCCGCACCCTGGAAGGAGTGCTCGAAGCCTATCAGGTGATATGGGGCGAAATCCTGTCAGTACCCTAAGAAATAGGGACGGAGCCTCTTTGTCGTCCATCCCGCCGCTCGAAAAACCATGCCTCAGAAGAAGAGGCTGCGTCCCTATTTTCTACTTCAAGATTTTGAGGAACTTCGCGCGCAGGGCATCGGCGGTCTTCGCATCGGGTGCGACTACCAGCACCGTGTCGTCGCCCGCGATGGTGCCGGTGACTTCGGGCCAGTCGGCGTGATCCAGCGCGGCGGCAAGCGCGTTGGCGTTGGCCGGAGGCGTTCGCAACACCAAAAGATTCTGAGCCTGGCGTACATCGCGCAGGACTTCACGCGCGAGCGTAACCACATCCGGACCGGCGGGCGCAGCGGTGGCGTCGGTGGTTGCCGGAGAATACCCGGCTGGCGTCTTCACCAGCCCCAGTTCGCGAATATCGCGCGAGAGCGTTACCTGCGTTGCCGCGATGTTTAGGGATCGTAAGGCCCGGGCGAGTTCGTCCTGCGTGTGCAGACTCCGCGCGCGAATCAGCTTCAGGATCTGGCTCTGGCGATAATTCTTGTTCATGCGTGAAGCTGCTTCAAGCGCGCCGCGGCCGCCTCCAAAGCGGCCTTGACGTGATTCGGCCCAGTGCCACCCGCGATCTCACGCGTCTTCATCCCTTCAATCGGATTCAGCACCGCCGCGCATTCGGGCGTGAACTCCGGCGCGAAGGCTTTGAGCGATTCCGCGTTCCAGTCCGACGGCTTCTTGCCGCTGCGGACACTCTCCAGCACCAGCCGGCCGGCGATCTGGTGGGCCTGATGAAACGCCGTCCCGCTGCGCGCCAGCGCCTCGGCCAAGTCGGTCGCCACTACCCAGCTTTCTGCGGCCGCCTGCGCCGGGCGCTCGGGTTTCAGCTTCGCTGTAGCGACAACCTGGGCTGCCATCTCGAGCGATCCGCACAACTGATCCGCGGCGTCGAACAGAGGCTCTTTGTCCTCCTGCATGTCACGGTTATAGGTCATGGGCAAGCCCTTCATGGTCATGAACAGCGAGCTTAAATCGCCGAAGACGCGGCCGAACTTGCCGCGAATCAGTTCCAGCGAATCCGGATTCTTCTTCTGCGGCATCAGACTGGAGCCGCTGGTCACGCCGTCACCAAGTTCCAGCCAGCCGAACTCGTCGCTGGAATATAAGATCCAATCTTCGGAGAGGCGGCTCAGGTGCAACATCGTGGTACACGCCGCATACAAAAAATCCAGTGCAAAATCGCGGTCGCCGGAAACATCCATGCTGTTGTTCGTAATCGTGTCGAAGCCCAAATCGCGCGCGATGGCTTCGCGATCGAAGGGAAAGCCGCTACCGGCCAACGCCCCGCTGCCGAGCGGCATCACGTTGACGCGCTTCCGCGCTTCTTCCAGGCGCTGGTAATCACGCGCGAACATTTCGAAATACGCGAGCACATAGTGCGCCCACAAAACCGGCTGTGCGCGGCGCATATGCGTATACCCGGGAACCACAGCCTCCGGACTACGCCCGGCGCAGTCCAGCAGCGCTTGCATGAGTCCGGCCAGCAGCCCGAGCGCGCGGTCGATCTCGCCGCGCAGCCACAGCCGTACATCAAGCGACACCTGCTCATTGCGGCTGCGTCCGGTGTGGATCTTCTCCGCCAGCGCGCCCACCTTCTCGCCCAGCTTGCGGATCACCAGCGTATGAACATCTTCGTCGCTGGCGCCCGCGTAAAACTCCGCTGTGTCCGCGGCGCGGCCGATTTCATCGAAGGCCGCTACCAGTTGCGCCCGTTCAGGCGCGGTCACAATCCCCACGCTTTCCAGCGCCCGCGCGAAGGCCTGCGAGCCCTGAATATCCGCGTGAATCAAGCGCCGGTCGAAATCCAGCGATCCGGAGAAGCGCTCGAAGATTTCCGAGGGCCCTTGCTCGAATCGCCCGCCCCAGAGTTTCATTTGCGCTTGGCCTTCTTCGCCTTGCTCTTATGCCGGTTCTTCAACAGCGCCCGCACCTGCATGGGCAACCCGATCAGGTTGATGAAGCCGCGAGCGTCTTTCTGATCGTATTCGGCGCCCATAGTGAAGCTGGCGATATCCAGCGAGTAGAGCGAGTTCGGCGACTTGCGGCTGACCGGCTGGAAACCGCCCTTGTAAAGCCGCAACGTGACCTCGCCGGTATTATCTTCAGTGGCTTTGGTGAAGAACGCATCGAGGGATTCGCGCAGCGGCGTGAACCATAGGCCGGCGTAAACCAGATCGGCATAATCGAGAGCCAGCGCCTGTTTGTAATGCGACAGGCTGCGATCGAGCGTGAGCCCCTCGATCTCGCGATGCGCCGCCATGATCAACGTGCCGCCCGGCGTCTCATAGCAGCCGCGCGACTTCATGCCGACGAAGCGGTTCTCCACCAGATCCACGCGCCCCACACCGTGTTTGCCTCCGATGCGGTTCAGCTCTTCGAGCAGCGCCACCGCGGACATCGCCTTGCGGTTTACGGAAACAGGGCGCCCCGCTCGAAAGCCGATGGTCACATCTTCCGGCTTATTGGGCGCGTCCTGCGGGCTGCGCGTCAGCATCCAGATTTCTTCAGGCGCGGCGTTCTTGGGATCTTCGAGCGCGCCGCCTTCGTGCGAGATGTGCCAGATATTGCGGTCGCGGCTATAAATCTTTTTAGTGGTCTGCGCGATTGGCACCTTGTGTTTCGCCGCGTACTCGATAGCATCCTCGCGCGACACAATGTCCCACTCACGCCAAGGCGCGATCACCGGCAACTGCGGAGCCAGCGCTTTATACGTCAGCTCGAAACGCACTTGGTCATTGCCCTTGCCGGTGCAGCCGTGCGCCAGCGCGTCGCAACCGGTCTTGAGCGCGACCTCCACCTGCTTCTTGGCCAGCAGCGGGCGCGCAATCGAGGTTCCCAAGAGGTATTTGTATTCGTATTCAGCGCCGGCGCGCACCATGGGCCAGACATAATCCGTGAGGAACTCTTCGCGCATATCGGCGACATAGACTTCGGACGCGCCGGTCTTTCGAGCCTTGGCCTCCAGGCCCTTTAGCTCGCCGCCGCCCTGGCCGATGTCGCCGCAGACCGCGACTACTTCGCAGCCGTAGTTTTCCTTCAGCCACGGAATAATGATGGATGTATCGAGTCCGCCCGAGTAGGCGAGTGCTACTTTTTTAGGTTGGTTCATATAGAAACGTGAGCGTGGCCGGAAGCGCTATCCCAGCAGCATCACCAGCAGCGCCTTCTGCGCATGCAGGCGATTTTCGGCCTGATCGAAGACTGCGGAGCGCGGCGACTCCATAACCTCATCCGTGACTTCTTCGCCGCGCTTGGCCGGCAGACAATGCAGGAAGATCGCATCGGGCTTCGCTAGCGCTAATAGATTCTCATTCACCTGATAGGGTTGGAACGCACGCCGGCGCTCGGCTGATTCCGCTTCCTGACCCATGCTGGTCCAGACATCTGTATAGACCGCGTCCGCTCCGGCCAGGGCCTCGGCCGGATCTTCGATCACTGTAATCGATCCCATTTCGGAAGCCTGCGCGACGATTCCGGCATCCGGCTGATAGCCCGCGGGCGTCGCCACCGCAACCTGAACGCCCAGCCGCCCCGCGGTCAGCATAAGCGAGTTCGCCACGTTATTCCCATCGCCGACGAATGCCAGCTTGATGCCGTCGAGACGTCCAAAGCGCTCCTGGAGCGTGAGCATATCGGCCAGAATCTGGCACGGATGATAGCGGTCACTGAGCGCATTGATCACCGGCACATGCGACCACTTGGCGAGTTCCTCGATTGTCGACTGCGCGAACACTCGTGCCACGATGCACTGCGTCCAGCGCTCGAGATTACGGGTGACATCCTTGACCGGCTCGCGCTCTCCAATCGGGCCGGCGTAATTCACGGCATCGCCGCCCAGTTGCTTGATGGCCAATTCGAAGGTGAGCCGCGTGCGCAGCGACGGCTTTTCGAATAGCAAGCTCAAGTAGCGCCCGGCGAGACTTTTCGAAAAACGCGCCGGCGTGCGCTTGATTTGCTCCGCGAGTTCCAGCAGGTGCGTCAGCGCCTCAGTGGACAGATCCATATCGGAGAGCAGGTTCCGGGCAAGCGGCTGAGCGAACTTGCGAACCGGTGCGGCCATGGGCGTCTTCCCGACTGAATTTTTATTCAACAGTATGAATAATAATACAGTGGGGCGAAGGACGCAAGGGGAGAGCGGGCCGGGAAACCCAGCGGGATATGTCCGCTTCGCTAGCGCCGCGCGGTGACGGCGATCTCGATCCGGGCCCCCGGTGCGGCGAGCTTGACGACGCC